>DATLWF010000575.1:0-6500 GCA_035576605.1 Blastocatellia bacterium
TACGTAGAACTCGCGGTGGCCACTGCGGACTTAGGGCTGAAGGGCGACACCGCTGCCGGAGGAGCAACCAAGCAGGCAACATTGGAAACCGGTCTCGCGGTGCGGGTACCGCTTTTTATCAAGGAAGGTGAAGTGGTACGAGTTAACACGCAAACGGGCGAAGTAGCCGGCCGGGCGTAATTGAAGGCCAAGAGAGAAGGTCCTTGGTCGGCGAGCGATCTAGCCTTGATCGACTATCGTGCACGAGCTTCAACCGACACGGTCACTGATGAACTCAGACTCCCTGAGCGGTACACCCTCTGCGTGGCTTTTTGAAAGTCTGACGCCGTCGCTTTAGGTATGTCCGTGAACTTCTGCGGATTTCGGTCCACCAGCGGAAACCAACTGCTCTGGACCTGCACCATGATCTTATGCCCCTTGCGAAACGTGTGATACACATCCGGTAGATCGTAGCTGATCTGCGTGGGCTTGTTGGGAATCATCGGCTCCGGGTGCTCGAAGCCGTTGCGAAACTTAGCCCGGAAAGGTTCGCCGCGAACCAGTTGCTGGTAACCGCCCATCTTCACCGCGTTCGCAGGCGGCGGCTGATTCGCGCTGCTGCCGCCTGGACGCGCTTCGGCCGCAGGTTGCGGCGTCGGATAGCTTCCCGGATAAACATCGATCAGCTTGACTACGAAGTCCGAATCGGTGCCCGAGGTCGAAACTTGCAAATTCACTTTGATCGGGCCGGCTATGGTCAGATCGTCTGCAAGCGGCTCTGTCTCGTAAACCAGAACATCCGTCCGCGAAGCCGCGAATCGCTGGTCCTCGGTCATATAGTCTCGAGTCATTCCCTCCGCGACGTAACCTACATAAGGTACAGGCTTGTTCGGATCGCTGATGTATTCATCAAATGCCTCACGGCCGTCTTCCGCAGGAGCGTCGCTGCTCAAGCGTCCACCTTCGCGAAAGTAGAGCGCCTTCGGCTGCACACCTTTTGGCGGCCAGGCATCCAGCTTCCGCCATTCGTTCAGCCCTGTTAAGAACATCCACGCTTCGGGTATATCCATCGGCTTGTCTTTCAAGTAATGCATAAAGAACGGAAATTGAATCTGCTCGCGAAAGAATGCCGCCGTCTTTACTTTAAAATTCAAATTGCCCAGCTTGTCGCCATCGCCGCGACTCCAGCAGCCGTGACACCAGGGTCCCATCACGAGCACGTTCGTTGTGTTCGGGTTGTTCTTCTCGACCGCTCGATAGATGTGAAAAGGCCCCATCGGGTCCTCGGCATCGAACCATCCGCCTACGTTTAGAACCGCAGGCGTGACGTTCTTCATGAATTTCCAGAGCGATCGGGACTGCCAGAACTCGTCGTAGTTGGGATGATCAATGATCTCCTGCCAATACGCCGCTTCGCCGTTGAAGTATTTCTTGCCGACATCCGCGAGAGGACCCATCTTCAGGAAGAACTCGTAAGCATCGGGGGTGCCGAAGTCGAAATCAAGTCGCCGCTTCGGTACGGCAGGCTCGCCTTTGCGTGGAGTGAAGAAGCCATAAAAACCGAAGTTCGCTCCCAGCATGAACGCGCCGTTGTGATAGACGTCGTCGCCCATGTAGTAGTCGGCGGTCGGCGCCTGGGGCGATGCGGCTTTGAGAGCCGGGTGCGCGTCCATCAAGCTGGCGGCGACGTGGAAGCCCGGCTGCGAGATGCCAATCATTCCGACTCTACCGTTGTTGTTCGGAATGTTTTTGAGCAGCCATTCGATCGTATCGTAGGTGTCCGTGCTCTCATCGATATCCTTGCTGCTCTTCTTGTTCGGCAGATACGGACGCGCTTGCGAGAATTCACGTTCGGACATATACCGTCCGCGCGCGTCCTGATAGACAAAAATAAAACCCTCTTTCTCAAAATGCTCGGACGGCCCCAGCGATGTGCGGTAGTTATCGACGCCGTAAGGGGCGATGCTGTACGGGGTGCGCGTCAGCAGAAATGGATATTTTTGCGAGGTGTCTTTTGGCACATAGACGGCCGCGTAGAGCCGAGCTCCATCGCGCATGGGAATCTGATACTCATATTTTGTATAGCGCTCCGGCACCTTTGATGCGTCCTGAGCCGGGTCTTGCGCGGCAAGCGGAACTTGCAGGCCTATCACCAGGAAAATGACTGCAGCAATGTGTCGAACCTTTGTCATCGATACTCTCCTTAGAAATGTCCGGCAAACTTCAGTTTGTCGTGAGTCCCGAATCCGGCAATCCGCCGACGACAGACTGAAGTTTGTCGGACGCCAATGTCCAAGTTCGATTACGGGCATCGGCGACACCGACAAACTGAAGTTTGTCGTGACACCTTACTTCAGTGAGGTGTAAACCGCGTAGCGGTGTCCTATCGATAGTTTGCGTGGTTCGGGCTCTCCTGGGCCGCGTAGCGGTTACCAATTGACCTTGTAAATCGATTCTGCAGAAACATAGGTAACCGCTACGCGGCCCACGTGCATCGCCAATCCCGCAAGCTATCGATAGGACACCGCTACGCGGTTATCCTCTGTTGCGTTATTGAAGGTTGGCAAGTGGAATGTCCAAACTCCAGCGACAAACTGAAGTTTGTCGGACAGCCCCCTCGCGTAATCGCTCACTAGAAACCACGAACTTCCGCATAAGCCGGTACTACGGAACTCTTCCACACAGTGATTGATGAGTCAACGCAGGGCTTGCAACAAATGCAGGGCTTGCAAGACGCTGCCTCGCTTTGTCACTATGCGACGTGCTTATTCTTAAGGAGGACAAGAAATGGCCAAACATCAAATCGCGGCATTTGCTTTCCTGCTGATGTTGGGGGAAATGTCGCTCGCTGCGTTAGCACAAGGGCAACAGGATCCGGCGACGCTCATCGCGGCGCAGCGCGACGCCATGGCGCCGCTCGCGTTCATGGACGGCGTATGGAGAGGTCCGGCTTGGACCATCTTGCCGTCCGGCCAAAAGCACACCATCACCCAGACCGAACGCATCGGACCGTTTCTAGACGGGTCGGTGAAGGTCATCGAGGGGCGAGGGTACGAAGCGGATGGCAGGGTCGGCTTCAACGCGTTCGGCACGATTTCCTACAATCCCGCGACGCGCGCTTACACACTGCACTCCCATGCGCAAGGCTACGTCGGCGATTTCACCATTAAGCTCACGACCGATGGCTACGTGTGGGAAATCCCCGCGGGCCAGATGACGATACGCTACACGGCGGTTATCAAGGACGGCGCGTGGCGGGAGGTCGGCGACCGAATCACGCCCGGCAAGGACCCGGTCCGCTTCTTCGAGATGACTCTGAAGCGAGTGGGCGATACCACCTGGCCGGCTGGCGGAGCCGTCAGTCCCAAGTGAAGTTGGGATTAATCGCAGAGGCCCAGAGCTTGCAGACAGACTTGAGAGTCTTCAACTAAACCTGCCCGCCTAAGCCCAGCAAGAAAGCCATCTGGAGCCCGAAACTTTTGGCGCCGGTTGGCGCTTCGACCTACCGTGAGAGCAACCGCAGGGTCCCTCAAAGAAAACTCACGAGGAAGGCATACGACCTCTGCCCATAAGCTTGTCAGACCGCTCGTTGTCGTTTACGCTTTTTACAACTGGACGCCGCAGCCACGGCCGAGCCGATGGCCCGATCATTATTTTTTGTTGTTCACATCTTCAATATTCTTCAAGGAGTCTGTGATGAAACCTGTAACTGGAATTTTCAACACGCGGGCTGAAGCCCAGCGAGCGATTATCGAACTCGAAGCGGGAGGCATTGCGCCTGAGCATATTAGTATCTTAACGCCGGGCTCCTCGGCGGAGGAGCTTGCCAACGTGCCGGTTATCGACGCGGAACAGCCTGGCGTGGGGAAAGTCATGGGCGGCGTAGTCGGCGGAGCCGTCGGCGCTGCCGGAGGTTTAAGCTTAAGCGCAGCCGCAGCGAGTATTTTAATCCCGGCGGTCGGCCCGGTGCTGGCAATCGGGTTTGTGGGTGCGGCGCTCTTCGGCGCAGGTGGCGCCATTGGCGGCGCTGTGGCGGGCGGAGCCCTGGAAGGCGGAATGGATGAGGGCTTGCCGGTAGATGAAATGTTTGTTTACGAAGATGCGCTGCGCCAGGGCCGGTCGGTCGTTATCGTCCTCGCTGAAGAAAGTCTCCGAGCGGACATCGCCCGGGAGGTAATGCGACAGATGGGAGCGGAAAGCGTAGATTCAGCGCGAACGAAGTGGTGGGTTGGATTGCGCGATGCGGAGAAGGAAAACTACACGCCCCCGAGTCAGGAGTTCGAATCGGTTGAGCGCAATTATCGAAGCGGGTTCGAGGCTGCTTTGTCCCCGCCAATGCGAGGCAAGACTTATGACGACGGTGTTGACTACCTATCGGCGAATTATCCCCAGATTTATTCGGACGACGCCTTCCGTCGCGGCTATGAACGCGGGCAGAGTCATTACCAGGATCTGATCACCAGGAGCAAAAGCGCGGACTAGCTTCTTCCAGCTTGAATCCAATCGCCAGACGGCCCCGAAGAGTGATGTGCATTTGATAACCGGGAAGCGTGTTCGAACAGGGGGTGCGTTATCGACTCTCAAGCAGCGTTTTGTTTTACTTTAACTATTCCAACCGTTGCCCTCTAATTTCCAAACACGCCCTTGGAGATGGCGAGATTTACGTGGAGTATACCCGGCGAAGCTGGAAGTTCGATGACAATTGAACGGCTCGCAATCCGCGGGAATTCCAGATTGCAGATTTCAGATTCCAGATTTCAGATTCCAGATCAATTCCAGATTCCAGATTTTAGATTCGAGACGCCTAAAAGATGAAGAGTTCGTAGTTCGGCCTTCAGGCGGAAGTTCGTCGTTCAGAGTACCGACTTTAGTCGGCGGTGTTTTGGTGACCAATTTCAACGAGACGACTAAAGTCGGTACTCTGAGCTTCCGCCTGAAGGCCGAACTACGAACTCTTTCTAACCTGATTGTCCTTAGCTTAGATTGACAGTAACACTTTAGATTGACCGTATGACGCGCCGATCGGAAGGCATGTTGCATTAGTTGATGGAGCCTGGGGTTGAACAACCGTTCGATGCATAGCGCAGCAGCTCACGCAAGGTTAAGCCGTGCCTAACTTGCGAGCGACGGTTGATGCGACGGTTATGCTTGATGCGGGCACGACGCCTTTGCAGATTGAGAAGAGCAGGGACGAGGCTAAGGGCGGGCGCATCAACGACTTCGGGCGCATCAACGACTTGTTGATTAATGCCGAAACCCGGAGCCGCGCTCGGAGCAGGACTGAAGTTTATGCCGACCAGGACCGCCGCGCTATTTAACTGAATTCGACTGGAGCTTTCAAACGGAACAGTTTCCACGCGATCATAGTCAGCCCAAGAACAGGCGGGCTGCGAAGTTGCCAACGCATTATCAAGGTGATCGAGCCTGATCGCAGGAGAAACCACACCAGGCATAAGCCTATTCGGTCCGTAGCTCTCGCCGGGCGCCAGCGCACCTTCGCCACCGCCGGAAAAGCGAATCATATCGGCATTTCGAAGCTTTTTTCCCTGAGGCATTCTTATATTCTCCCAATTTTTCTTCTGTCGTATCACGACCTAATACTTAGTCCTGTCAGGTGCCGGGCCTCAATGTCTTGATCAATCCATCGGCAGATACTGATGAATCCTTTCCGACATCGATTCTTTAATCAATCTCTCCTTAGTGCAACCCCTATACCAAACGAATCAAGGAAGAGTCATATCTGTGTTTCTTTGATCTTCTGGGGAATTCTCGGGAGGGTTGCTCAGCTTGAAACTCACGGATCGACTGCAAGCGTGGCCGTACGGGACAGATTGATACCGAAAGTACGTTGAGAACCTGAACCAACTGCCAAAATTCCGGATCGTTGTTAAACACAGAGGTGTTATCTTTAAGGCGGCTATGAATGGTCAATACCGAAAGAACGTCCGCGCAGGAATCGAGGTGGATGTTATTCTGAAGAAGGATCAAGGCTCAGGCAGACTAACGCGAGGCATCGTTAAGGACATCCTTACGAGGTCTTCGTTTCACCCGCACGGAATTAAAGTGCGACTGGTCAGTGGGGAAGTTGGCAGGGTGCAGGAAGTCTTTGAATGACTATCATCTCTCTCGAAGACATCGGCATGAGCTACGGCCCGAGGCAGCTGTTTGAAGGCGTGACCTTCGGCCTCGACGATGGCGACAAAGTCGGTCTGATCGGATTGAACGGCTCGGGCAAATCCACCCTCCTGCGAATCATCGCGGCACGCGAGCAACCCGAGAGAGGCCGCGCGACCATTGCTAACGAGCGCGTCGTGGCCTACTTGCCGCAGAATCCTCCGTTCGACGCGGACCAGACGGTGCTCGATGCGGTCTTCACTGCCAGTGACGAAGCGATGCGACTGCTGAGAGATTACGAAACGGCCTGTCAGGATCTATCGCTGCGGCCGGGCGATGAACGAATACTTGGCAGAGTCGCAATGCTCGCGCATCAACTCGAAGCGTCAGGGGGATGGGACCTCGAG
>DATLWF010000576.1:0-2037 GCA_035576605.1 Blastocatellia bacterium
TCACTAATCTCATTCGCGGCGGCTAGAGGGATGGTTCCCAGAAGAGGCTTTGAAAGTTCGGGTGGCTTGTGGTCGGTCGGCATATCTCCTCCTCACGCTGCAGCTGATGTAAGGATTGATCACCTTGTCAACTGGCGATACTTGATCCGATGCGGCTGATCCGCCGCCGCTCCCAGGCGCGCATGTCGATCAGCTTCGTACTCCGAATAGTTGCCGTCGAACCACTCGACGTGGCTCTCGCCTTCGAACGCCAGAATGTGCGTTGCGATGCGGTCAAGAAACCACCGGTCGTGGCTGATCACCACCGCGCACCCCGCGAAGTTCTCGAGCGCTTCTTCCAGGGCGCGCATCGTGTTCACGTCCAGATCGTTAGTCGGCTCATCGAGCAGAAGAACGTTCTCGCCTTCCTTCAACATCTTCGCCAGATGCACGCGGTTTCGCTCTCCGCCTGAAAGCATGCCGACCTTCTTCTGTTGATCGGTCCCTGAAAAATTAAACCGCGCAACATAAGCTCGCGAATTAACCTGTCTCTTTCCGAGCTCGACCAGGTCGCTGCCGCCGGATATCTCTTCCCAGATCGTCTTGTTTGGATCCAACTCCCGGCTCTGATCGACGTACGCGAGCTTCACGGTCTCACCAATTCGAATCGTGCCGCTGTCGGGTTGCTCCTGCCCGGTGATCATCCTGAACAATGTCGTCTTGCCCGCGCCGTTTGGACCGATCACGCCGATGATTCCGCCCGGAGGAAGCGAGAACGACATGCCTTCGATCAACAAGTTGTCGCCATAAGCTTTGTTCACACCTTTCGCTTCGATGACCACGTCGCCAAGCCGCGGGCCGGGCGGTATGTATATCTCGAGCTCTCGCGATCGCTTTTCAGTTTCCTGGCGGAGCATCTCCTCATAGGAATTGATGCGCGCTTTCGATTTCGCGTGACGAGCCCTTGGCGCCATTCGAATCCACTCCAACTCGCGTTCGAGAGTCTTCTCGCGCTGGCTCTCAGCCTTCTCTTCGCGCCGCAGCCTTTCCCGTTTCTGCTCGAGCCACGACGAATAATTGCCTTCCCACGGAATGCCTCGTCCTTGATCCAATTCCAAAATCCAGCCCGCTACGTTGTCGAGAAAATATCTATCGTGAGTGACCGCGATGACTGTGCCGGGATACTTCTGAAGATGCTGTTCGAGCCACGCGACCGATTCGGCGTCGAGATGATTAGTTGGCTCGTCCAACAAGAGTATGTCAGGCTGCTTCAACAAGAGCCGGCACAGCGCAACCCTGCGCAGCTCGCCGCCCGAGAGAATCTTGACCGGCGTTTCCGGAGGAGGACACCTGAGCGCGTCCATCGCCATCTCGAGCCGGCTGTCGAGGTCCCACGCATTCGCCGCGTCGAGCTTCTCCTGAACATTTCCCTGCTGTTCGAGCAGCGCAGTCATTTCGTCGTCGCTCATCGGTTCGGCGAACTTCTCGTTGATCTGGTCGAACTCCTTCAGCAGGTCGATCGTTTCCTGGACGCCCTCTTCGACGATCTCTCGTACGGTTCTGGATTCATCGAGGTGCGGCTCTTGTTCGAGGAAGCCGACGGTGAGGCCGGGCGAAATAACTGTCTCACCGACGAACTCCTTGTCGACGCCGGCGATGATTCGAAGCAGCGAGCTCTTGCCCGAGCCGTTGAGTCCGATGACTCCGATCTTCGCGCCGTAGAAGTACGAGAGATAGATGTCCTTGATGACCGGCTTCTTGTCGTAATACTTACCGACGCCGACCATTGAGTAGATGATTTTGTTTGGTGCGCTGCTCATATACAGTATAGAGTCCCTTCGATTCTCAGGAGTCTGCAGCAATCTTCTTCGGATTAGGAAAAGAACTTTTCTTCGTAGATATATCCACACGTTTTGCAGGTCTTCTCCCAATATCGTGTGCTGCCATTGCCATGCATCTTCCCGCCACAACGCGGGCATTCGGCCGGGATGAATCGGTCGCACACGAATACTAGACTACTCACTAATAACAAAACTATTAAGACAACGGTAAACTTGC
>DATLWF010000577.1:0-13090 GCA_035576605.1 Blastocatellia bacterium
TGAAGGCTATTGATTCGGTCTTTGATTGACTGAGGTATCTCGATGCAGATGAACGTGCGGATGACATCGGTCGGCTCTTTGTCGCGTGCCAGGTCTTTCTTGCTCATGTCACATCAACTGGGATAATCGTAGATTCCAACTTAGTCCACCCCACGTGCGTTTTCCTATCAACGGTCCAACTCTTGTCTCCGATCCACATTGGCCTCGAGTCGTTGGAGGACAACTCATCTCTTGTCGGGCGCCGCGGAGCCAGCCGGTTCGCCCTTATGATAATTCGGAAATGGCGGGCGCTGATATTGCTGACGCGGGTTCTTCTTTAATTCTTCCAGCAGCCACGCCACTGACTTCTCCAACTGCGGATCGTGACCGGCGCGCCATGCAGACGGATCGAACTCGACCTCAATATCAGGCGCTACGCCGTGGTTCTCCACCTCCCATTCGCCCTTCAATCCGTAGATCGCAGCATCAGGCGCGGTCACAAATCCGCCGTCCATTAACTGAGGCGCCGGAAACGACGCAATGAGTCCTCCCCAGGTTCGCTTGCCTACGAGCGGTCCGATTTGCATTTTGCGGAAGTACCACGGCAACGCATCACCACCTGAGCCCGCGAGCTCGTTGATTATCATCGCCTTCGGCCCGTAGATTGCGCCAAGCGGCGTCGGGATATCGCGCCCGTCGCGGAAGTAGATGTAATTCAACAGCGGCCGGTGCAGATACTCGACGATGTAGTCCGCGAGCGCGCCGCCGCCGTTGAATCGCTCGTCAATCACCGCGCCGTCCTTCTGCGTCTGCGCGAAGAAGTAGCGATTGAAACTTGCGTAGCCGGAGCCTCCGGTGTCCGGCACGTAGACGTACGCGAGCTTGCCCCCGCTCAATTGATCAACTTTACGGCGATTGCCTTCGACCCAGTCCAGGTTTCGAAGCGCTATTTCGCTTGCAACAGGAACCACAGTCACCTCGCGCGAGCTTGAGCCGTCGGCGTTTGGTCCGACTCGAATCACCACCTGCTTGTTAGCGGTGCTCTCGAAGAACTGGTAGACGCTGACTGGTGCGCGAAGCTCGCGGCCATTGACGGCAAGCAGGTATTCGCCGGCTTTCACGTTGACGCCGGGTTGCGTCAGCGGCGCGCGAAGCGATGGGTTCCAGTGCTCGCCGTTGTAGATCTTCGAGAAGCGATAGCGCCCGTTCTCGACCTTGTAATCACAGCCGAGTAACCCGCCGGGCACAAAGTTGGGCCGCGGCTGATCGCCACCGCCTACGAACATGTGCCCAACCGTCAACTCGCTGAGCATTTCGCGAAAGAGATAACTCAGATCGGCCCGATGAGCGACCGCGTCCAAATATGGCTCGTACCGCTTTTTGAACTCGGCGAGATTCAACCCGTGCAGGCTTGGATCGTAGAAGAAATCGCGCTCGCCTCTCCACACTTCGTTGTACATCTGTCGCCACTCGACCTTCGGGTCCACGCGAACCTGGATTTCGGCGCTCTTCAATACGCCCTCGCCGGGTTTCGGCGGCATCATGGTCGAAGCAATGATCCACGCCGGCCCCTGACGGTAGAGCATTTTCTCGCCGTTGGCGGAAACTTCGAACGCGCTGATGCCGTCAAGCACTTTGTCGAACTTGCGCTTCTCGAGATCAAATTTGTGAAGCGTGAGAGGCGGAGGGCCAGGCGGGCCCGGAGTCGCAGCCGCCACTGGCGGCGCAAGCTCGACCATGAAGATTGTGTTTGCCTTGCCGACCTGAAGACCAAGGTAGTTGCGAGGAGGAATTGGCAAAGCGACGATCCGCTGGTCGAGTCCCTCGAAGTCAATGCGCACGGGGTCGGGGTCTTTCCTGGGCTGGCTTGTCGGGGCGCCGGCCTGTGTGGCCGGAGCACCGTCAGGCTTCTTCTCCTCAGGTTTCTCAGGGGGCTTCGCTTCGGCTTTCTTCTCGTCGCCAATCTTCTCTTCGTCGCTTTCGGGCGCAAGCGGTGAAGGCAAATCGTTGGGCAGGACTATCGCGTACACGTTGCGAGTCGATTGATGTGGGAAGGTGGACATCTCGGCGAAGCTGAATGCCGGCCCCAGATTGGTGCTCGCAGTGAAGTAGAGATACTTGCCGCTCTTGTCGAAGTCTGCATACCGGGCATCGCTCATTCCGTCTGTGAGTTGGTGAGTCTTGCCATCTTCGATCGAGTAGACGAACACGGCGCGTAGATGATTATCGACCTGACGCGTATAACCAATCCAGCGGCTGTCGGGAGACCAGAATGGCTGCAACACGTCAGCATTTAACCCGTCAGGATTCTTGTCCACGCGGACCGGAGTGCCTTTATCGATGGCGACGTACCACAGAATCAGCCGCTTGTCATAGTAGGCGATCTTCCTGCTGTCGGGCGACCACGTTGGTGAGTAATAAAACGAGGGCGGCTGGCCGAGATTGATCTTTTTCTCCTCTCCCAAGCCAGATTGATCGCGCAAGTGAAGTGCGTACTCGCCCGACTCGTCGGAGAAATACGATATCCATTTTCCATCTGGCGACCATGCCGGGTCGCGCTCCATCACCCCCGGTGTATTGGTCAGGTTGCGCGCGTCGCCCTTCTCAGCGGGCACGGTTATAATTTCGCCCCGCGCTTCGAATACCGCGCGAGCGCCGGTCGGCGAGAGGTGTGCCTTTGTCAACCTCTGCCCGACATTTTCATAGTGCTGTCTCACCGACGCCAGATCACCATCGACGTGAATATCGACTCTCTGCGATTTGCCTGATTTCAGATCGTAAACATTGATCGTTCCGAACTGGTCATAGACAATACCGCCCGGGCCCGCCGACGCCGACTTGATGTCCAGTCCATTGTTCTTGATCAGTTCAACAACCCGTTTGGTATTGGTGTCGTATGAGAACAAAGTCGTTCGCCCGTTCCGATCTGACAAGAAATATATCTTGTCACCGACCCACATGGGGCGAAGGTCCTTTGAGTTGTCTCGAGGAAGTTTTTCGATGCTCGAATCCGAAAGCTTCGCAATCCAGATGGGCGTGGTCTGTCCGCCTCGGTAGCGTTTCCAGTCGTGCTGCCATTCGCTCAGCGGTTGATATGCGATGCGCGAGCCATCAGGCGAGAACGAGCCCTCGTACGCAAGCGGGAGCGGCACCTCGGTTGGAAAGCCGCCCTCAACGGGGATGGTGAACAGGCGATTGTAGAACGAAGTACTCTGGCGCGGCGACCTGAAGAGTACGTGTTTCCCGTCCGGGGTCCATCCGACCACTTCATCCGCGGCGGGATGATACGTTAGCCGCTTAGGCACGCCACCGCTCGAGGCCACAACGTAGACGTCGATGTTGCCGTCGTACTCGCCGGTAAAAGCTATCGTCGTACCGTCGGGCGAAAACGCCGGATCGGTTTCGATTCCAATGCCCGTCGTCAGTCGCCTTGCTGCGCCGCCTTCACGGCCGACGATCCATAGATCACCGGCGTAGGCGAATGCGATTTGGGTTGGGCCGAGGGCAGGCTCTTGCAGGAGTAGAGGTTTCTCCTGCGCAGCGCCGACGCCAGCAGTTGCCAGCAAGAAGAAAATCGTCCGGATCATTGCCTTTGCCATTCTGGTTTCTCCCTTGGGTATTTGAATCGGTATGGCGAATTATGCCCTATGTATTCCCTGCTTCCAATGTGCATCCGCTGGGATGGCGGGTCAGTACCACGACCGGTAAGGAGCGTTACTCCATCAGTCGCCTTTGCGTAGGCCTGGTGGTAATGATAGATCAAGCGGAATCAGGGTAGCGTGATACTGAAATGGAGCCACAAAAGGCTAGCCGGTGTAGCCACTACTTCGGCAACAGCGTGAAGCTCACATTAGATCCTTGTTCGACTGTCAGGCTCTTCACCTTGCCTTGCGCCATCTCGAACCCGACGAAGGATCCTGCAGGCGCACCCTCGATCCGGAAACGAGTTGGTGAGACCGGAGTCAATGTGTACACCGGTTGCCCGGGCACGACCGCCTTCAACAAGCCGCCGACCATTTCGATGCTGATTTCGATCGGGGGAACCTTCGCTTCATACTTACCGGCGAACTTGCTCAGATCTGCGTCGCTCAAGGTCACACCGGGAGTCGTGTCCGCCGGATCAGGGCCGCGCTTGAAGCTGATCTGCAAGTCGGGCAGCTTCATCTCGTCAACTTTCCCTCTTGCGTTGAGCGTGAAGGTTACCAGCGCCTTCCCAAGCGAGCGTTCTCGCCAGGTAACCTGAAAAGTGTCGTAGTTCCAATGATCGAGTTCGCCAACAAAGCCGGGTGTCGTAAGCACCAGCTTGCCGTTTTGGACCGCAACCTTTGCGTCGCCGTACATCTCGTCCTTGTAAGCGCCGGCATACTTGTCCAACGCCAGAGTCGGGGACGTTCCCTTGACTCGCGATTCTTCGATCTTCTTCTGAGCCTGTTTGCCTTGCTCGAGCAGCGCGTTGTAGTTCTTCAGCAAATCGGCGCTGTAATCGCGCGGTGGCACTCCCAGATACAGGTCGTACACGCGGTTGGCGATGGCGCTTGTAAGAGGAGTGCCGTTCAAGTTCGTAAGGATCACCAGGCCTAGCTTCTCCTCGGGGATCATCGCCACCAGCGCACTCATACCGTCAATGTTGCCGCCGTGCTCGACCACCTTGCGCCCGCGATGGTCGTGCAGGAACCAGCCAAGCCCGTAGTTGAGGAAATGCGCATCGCTGTAGAAGAGGGTCCACGGCGGGTCCATGCGAATGACTGTCTGCGCAGTGTGCATCTCTTTTGCTCCGCCGGAGCTGATCAGCCGCTGGCCTTTGTAGACGCCTTCGCCGAGTTGGAGTCTGACCCACTGAGCCATATCCACCACGTTGGAGTTGATCGAACCGGCGGGTGCGATGTTGTCGATGTTGCGCCAGGGAATGATCTCGACCTTTCCTTCGATCTTCGCGTGCGGTGTGGCGACGTCATCGGCGTTCTTCAAATCGTTAATGCTCGTGCTGCTGGAGGTCATCCCGAGCGGCTTGAAGATACGGTCTCGAATAAAGTCATCCCAAGTTTTTCCGGAGACGCCCGCGACGATCTGGCCGGCTGCGAGATACATGATGTTTTGATAGCCGAACATCGAGCGAAGGCTCCAGGTCGGTTTCAGGTAGCGGACGCGCCGGACTATTTCGTCCCGGCTGTATGATGTGCCGTACCAGAGGAAGTCGCCGCGTTCGAGCCCGCTGCGATGACACAAGAGATCGCGGACCGTCAACTCGCGGGTGACGTAGGGATCGAAGAGTTGAAAGCCGGGAAGGTACTTTGTCGCGGGGTCATCCAGTTTTAGCTTGCCGTCATCGACCAGCATGGCGATCGACGCCGAGGTGAAAGCCTTCGAGGACGAGCCGATTGCAAACAGCGTCTTCTCGTCGACAGCACTGGTATCGCCGAGCTTGCGCACGCCGTAGCCTTTGGCAAATACGATCTGATCGTTCTTGACGATTGCGATAGCGAGACCCGGAACGTCCCAGTCCTTGAGAGCTTTGTTCACGTAGTCGTCGAAATCCTTCGACGGTGCTTCTTGCGCATAACCAAACTGGCTTGAGGAAAGCACCAGCAGCAAGAGAGTGGCTAACCAAATCGTCTTCTTTCCCTTCATAGTAATACCCCCATCTGATTTCAATCGAGAGCCTGTTTCCTAGAGCTAGCGGTGCATTGTCTGGCGTGCTTGGCGGAACCTGGCGTCTTTGCGCGAGACCCTACTGTTCAATCAGTTTTTCGCGCAAAGACGCCGAGTTCCGCTAAGACGCCAAGAACCATCTCGCGCGCGAGCCAGGAGACGATCCGACTGGGTTACGCGCCCCATATCTGAGACAGAACTCTCTTGAAATTCCCGCCCAGTATGCCTTCGATGTCCTTGTCGCTGTACTTTCGACGGATCAGGCCTTCGGTCAAATCGAACATGCGTTTCGGATGATCGAGGCCTTCGATATCGATCTTCTCTCGAAAGCCGTAGCTCCCCTTGTAGCCTGCTCGCAACTGTCTGTTCAACTCGGGCGGCATTGCGTCGTAGCCATAAAGATCGATGTCGCTGCCGACGCCCAGATGCTCCGGACCGACAAGCTTTGCGACGTGATCGAAGTGGTCGAGCACGTGTTCGATCGTTGTCGGCTCGTCAGCCTTCACAAACATCCGCACGCCGGTTATTCCCATAACGCTTCCGGCTGCGCCCATCTTCTTGATCGCCTCGTCAGTCTTGCACCGCGGGTGGCCGGAAACCAGCGCGCGGCAGTTTGAATGAGTGATCAGCACGGGCTTTTTGGAAACCTCAAAGGCATCGAGCGTCGTGCGGTCGCCACAATGCGAGACGTCGACGGCCATCCCCACCGAGTCCATGCGCTCGATGATCGCTACGCCGAAGTCGCTGATGCCTTCGTCGCGCCGTTCGGTCGAACCGTTGCCGATCATGTTTCGCGAGTTGTAAGTCAGTTGTGAAACGCGTTGGCCGATTCCGTGAAAGAAGGTGACGTCAGCAGGAGTCCGAAACTGCTCGGAGTTTTGCAATCCCAGCAAAACCCCGATCTTACCAGAACGCTTGACGCGCTCGAGGTCGCCTGCGCTGTCGATTCGCATGAAATGATCGGTATGATCGGCGATGAATCCGTTCCACGCCGCGAAGAACTTCAGCACTTCGAGATAAGCGTCAGGCCCGCCCATGCCGACGCCAATGTGAAAGACGCTTATGCCCGAATCCTTGAACGGCTGCAGATCGGTGACGGTGAAACTCTCGGGATTCGCGAACCACTTCGCCTGCTTCGGAAAGTTGAGCGTGAAGGGGCTGAGCATGTCGATCACGGTGGCTCGTTCAACCAGACCAATCGCTCGCGCAGAATATTCCTTCGAAGATGAGGCGAATAGGCGGTAACGACCGCGATTGATCATCGGCGCGGCGAACGCCCCGAAACCGGCTCCAAGGGCCGATCTCAACAATTCTCGTCGAGTCAAAGTTTTCATATTGGGCTTCCGACTGTCGTGTTATTCGCGATCGCACACGATGACTTGTTCGAACCCTGCTCCGCTGGCATCGGTCCCGCTGATCTTTGCCGTTAGCGTCTTCCCATCCTCAGAGACCTCGTAGGAGCTGTGGCCGACGACTTTCCCAGATTGGCTGGCAACGGTGTCCAGAAGGCGAGGGCCGGCCCACCGCGACACCTCGACCAGCCCGGGGGCATCAGGAATCGGGTGTTCCTTGCCGTCCGGATGAATCTTGAATGTGCCTGACTCTTCTACGCCCGACATGTTGACGCCCGTGTAGGTCATCGAAACCACATCGTCGGAAACCTCAAAGCGCAAGGTGGCGCTCTTGAAAAGGTGATTCGGGTGGCGCTGCGATTTCGAAATGTTCGCTTGCCATGTGCCCGCGAGCGGGTTCTTTTGTTGGGAAAGGGCAGTCGGCGCCGCCAGCGCGACCGGGACAATGATCAGCCTGAAACACAATGACCAGGATCTCTGAGGTCTCGATCTCACCATACTCACTCTTCCTTTTCTCAGCGTGGGGCGAAGAACCGGCTACACTGAGCCGTAGAAACCAATGAAGTGACTTTGCGAATCCACAATCTCGTCACCCTCACCGGCCCGCACTCGCTCGTAGTTTCCATCGGGCAGCAGGCGTCGCGCCTTCACGTTGTCCCGCAGGCACACGTCGAGGACTTCTTCCTTCAAATGCTTCCTCAATCGCGGATCGCCGATTGGCGCGAGCAGCTCTACGCGCCGATCAAGGTTCCGTTGCATCCAGTCCGCGCTGCCGATGTAGATGTCTTCTTCGCCGCCGTTGAGAAAACAGAAGATCCGGCTGTGTTCCAGGAAGCGACCCACGATACTCGTGACGCTGATTGTGTCCGACAACCCCGGGACTCCCGGCCTCAGCGCACAGATTCCGCGCACCAAAAGATCGATGGGCACACCTGATTGCGAAGCTTCGTAGAGCGTGCGAACGAGCTTGGTGTCCGTCAGACTGTTGATCTTGGCTGTGATGCGCGCGGGTCGTCCGTTCCGGTGATGTTCGATCTCGCGTTCGATCAGGGCGGTTACTCGCTCGCGCAGGTTCACCGGCGCAACCAGCAAGCGGCGATATTCGATCTGCTTTGAATAACCCGTCAAATAGTTAAAGAGCTCGGTCGCGTCGGCTCCGAATTGTTGGTCAGCTGTGAACAGGCCAAGGTCGGTGTAAATGCGCGCGGTCGTGGGGTTGTAATTGCCAGTGCCAATGTGGACGTAGCGGCGGAGCGAATCGCCCTCGCGGCGCACAACCAGCGCGAGCTTGCAATGAGTCTTCAATCCAATCAGCCCGTACACGACGTGAACGCCAACGCGCTCGAGGCGCCTCGCCCACTCGATGTTGCTCTCTTCGTCAAAGCGGGCCTTCAACTCCACAAGCACCGCCACTTGCTTGCCATTCTCGCAAGCCGCCATCAGCGCTTTCACGACCGGCGAGTCGGGGCCGGTCCGATACAAAGTCATCTTGATCGCCTGGACGTTGGGATCGTCCGCCGCGGCGTTGATGAAATCGACCACGGATGAGAAAGAGGTGTACGGATGATGCACGAGCACGTCGTTGCGTTTGATGACATCGAACATCGACTCCACTGTTCTGAACGAAGGGGCGACCGCAGCGATGAGAGGTTTGTCCTTCAGGGCAGGCTGGTCGAGTTTGTAGAGCGCCATCAGGTCGGGCATGTTGAGCGGCCCGTCGATCGTGTAGACATCATCGGCATTCAGCCGCAGCGAGCTTGCCAGATACCGTACCATCTCACCGGGCATCGACGCGGCCACTTCAAGCCGCACTGCCGTCCCGAATCGCCGCTTGCGTACCTCGCGCTCGACAACTTGCAACAGGTCGTTTGCTTCGTCTTCACGGATTTCAATGTCGGCATCGCGCGTCACCCTGAATGCATGCAGCTCGCTCGCGCGCATGCCTGGGAACAGGACCTCGATGTTTGCGACGATTAGTTCTTCGAGAAAAATGAACTCAGTGCCTTGCGCGCTTTCAACGGGCACGAGGCGCGGGACGAGGGGCGGCACCTTGACGCGTACGAAGCGGGTCGTCGCCGCGTTGGGCGTCGAGTCCGCGCCGACGTTGGGTTCGATCATCACGCCGAGGTTAAGGCTGAGATTCGAGATGTAGGGGAATGGATGGCTTGGGTCGACCGCCTGCGGAGTGAGCACGGGGAACACGTTCTCCATGAAGTATGTAGTCAACGTGCGACGCTCGCGGTCCGACAGCGCGCGGTACGACGTAATGACAATTCCGTGCGAAGCGAGTGCGGGCAGCAGGTCCTCTTTGAAGCAGGCGACCTGCTGGGCGAGCATTGGGCGCAATCGTTCGTTGATCAGTTTGAGCTGCGCGGCAGGCGCGAGCCCATCGAGCGAGAGGTCTGTGACGCCTTCATCGACCTGCTCCTTCAGCCCCGACACGCGGATCATGAAGAACTCGTCCAGGTTGGAAGAGAAGATCGACATGAACTTGACGCGTTCGAGCAAGGGTTGCGATTGATCCAGCGCCTCTTCGAGTACGCGGCGATTGAACTCGAGCCAGCTTTCTTCGCGGTTGAACAAAAGCTTGCGTGAGAGAAAGAGCGTCGGCGGAAGCGTTACCGCATGTTGCCCGCTGTCCGTGTCTTTCTGAGGCCGCTTGATTGCGTCTGTCATTTGTACTAGTTCACTCCTTCTGCGGCTTCGACACCTGATCCGCACGAGAAGCCTTCTGCGTTAAGCGCGCGATTTAGTGCCTCGAGTACGAGCAACACGTTATCTCGCGAGCTTCCCGAACCCATCAGACCGATGCGCCAGATCTTTCCTTTCAGCGGACCAAGCCCACCGCCGATCTCGATGTTCGAGTCGTTCAGCAAACGACCTCGCACGCGAGCGTCGTCCACGCCCTCAGGCACACAAACGGCGTTCAAGCTCCACAGCCGGTGCTCGGGCGCGACATTCATCTCGAGCCCCATCGCTTCAACGCCTGCAACAAGCGCGCGATGGTTCAGCTCATGGCGCCGCCATCGCGCTTCGAGCCCTTCGTCGCACACGATCCGGAGCGCCTCGCGCAACGCGTAGTTCATCGATATCGGCGCAGTGTGATGATAAGTCCTATCGGCGCCCCAGTACTTCTCGACCATCGTCATGTCGAGATACCAGCTCTGAACCTTTGATTTTCTTGCTCGAATTCGCTCGAGCGCGCGTTCGGAGAATGTTATCGGCGCAAGACCCGGCGGAGCCCCGAGGCATTTCTGTGTGCCTGAATAACAAACGTCGATTTCGTTGCGATCGACTCCCACGGGATGCCCTCCCAGCGAGGTCACGGCATCGACGACAAGCAGCGCGCCCTTGTTATGAGCCAGCGCGCCCAGGCCTGTGAGGTCTTGCAGCACGCCCGTCGAAGTCTCGGCGTGAACGATGGCCAGCGCGCGCGAGTTCGAGGAGTCGAGCGCGGCTTCGATATCCTTGCGCTCGATCGCATGGCCCCACTCCGCGCGAACGATCACCGGTTTGCCGCCGGCTCGTCCGATGATATCGAGCATTCGTTCGCCAAAGACACCGTGGATGCATACGATCACTTCATCTCCGGGCTCGATGATGTTCACGAGAGCCGCTTCCATGCCCGCGCTTCCCGTAGCGGAGATTGGAACCGTGACGCGGTTGCCCGTTTCAAACACGTATCGGAGCATCTCCTGGATGTCATCCATGCAACGCAGGAAGAGCGGATCGAGATGGCCGAGCACCGGCGCAGCCATCGCTTCGAGCACGCGATCTTCAACGGGGCTCGGCCCTGGTCCCAATAACACGCGTCTGGGCGGTTGAAACTTTTCGAATGTCCTCCGCTCTCGGATTCGTTGTGGTTGATCTGCCATAAGTCATTCCCTCTCCATCGGTTTATCAACTCATCTTTCACCGGTCCCGAGCGCGGAGCGTATCGGCGTGCAAAGCGCGATGTCCGGCGCGCTGCCCAGGTTTCCGGTCAGAATCCCGATCACCTCGCCCTTTCGATTGAGCACCGGTCCTCCGCTATTGCCGTGATAAGCACGCAGGTTGAGTTGAATAAAGTCGTGCCCTACACGGCTCACGATGCCGGGCGAAAGCGACGGATCGGCCGTGGTGTCTTTGGTCTTTTCCAACAACTCCAGCCCAAGAGGATACCCGATAACCAGAACTTCGTCGCCTGGATTTGTGTGGCTGAGGTCGGGCTCGATGCCGAGCACAAACGGCAAGTTGGGGGAGTCGATTCTCAGGATCGCCACGTCAACATTGTTTTCTCCTAGTCTGTAGACCTCCGCCGGCAGCAGATCTTCGAGAACGTGGTGCGGCAGGATCGCTTCGATCTTTGTTATGCGGCCGGTCGTTCCGGGCGGCGGCGGGTTGTATTCCCAGTCGCGCACCAGATGTCGATTTGTGACTATCAATCCGCTGTCCGGTATGATGAAGCCCGACCCGGTTCGCGCTTCGGTGGTTGTCACCTGGCCGCTCGAATCCAGCAACTCAAACTCGGTTCGAATGAGGACGACTGCCGGACTATTTAGCTCGGCGATTTCTGCGAAGCTCATTGACTCCGGGTCGGATGCGCGAAACCTGAAAGAGGCGACTATTCCGGCAACACCGCCCAGCAGCATAGCGGCTACAAGTGCGGCGATGAGAATCGCGTTGCTCTTCACGACCGCGCGATGACCGGCGGCCTCGTCTCGAGGCGTCGCGGCCGAACGAACACGATCGCGCCCCTTTCTATCTTTGCTGACGGTTTCAAGTTGATCTTCTTTCTCCGGGCGCTCAATTCCGAATCTTAACAGCGGACCGCCCGCGCCGAATTCGATCAGATCGTCGTGCGCCAATTCACTGACCACCACGCGGCGGCCGTTTATCATGGTCCCGTTGGTCGAACCCAGATCGCGCAGCACATATTGATCGCCGCGCTGGGTGACCTCAGCATGATGTGACGAGACTCGCCGCGCGCCGTCGCCTAAACAGAGCGTGTTGTCGGGCGCTCGCCCGACCAGGATTCGTTCGGCGTCGAACTTTGCGCGTTCTCCCTTTTGGGGGCCTATGAGGTGGGTGAAAGTGGCACGCATTGTGTTGCGTCCGTTACCGCACAGTTGGTGCGGCAGACGAAGTAATATAGTCAAGGCCGGCAGACATCAAGAGTCTTGCGTTTCATTTAGTATTCTCCTTGATCAATGTTCCGCCTTTCATCACAAACTTCACGCGTTCCAACTCGGTGATGTCCTTCAGAGGATCGCCCTCGACCGCGATAAGGTCGGCGAAGTACCCGGGTTCGATGCTTCCGACCCTTTGCTGCCAGCCGAGGAGTTCGGCGGCGTTGATCGTCGTCGCGCGAATAATCTCCATTGGCGTCATGCCTGATTCAGCATAAGCGCGAAAGATCAGCAATGATGCCTGTCCTCGCGTCTTGCCCGCCAGTTGATAGTATTCATCTGAGCCGGCTGCAATCCGGACGCCGGCTTTGATCGCACGCGCCAGTCGGTCGCGGCTGCCGTCGGTGAAGAACTTAATTACAGTTTCCGCCTGCTTCTTTCGCTCCGCTGTCATCGTGCCGGGTCTGAGATTAAAGTAGAACTCCGCCGGGTAATCAGTCGGCACGAGAAAGATCTTCTTCTCAGCCATGATCTTTAGTACGTCGTCGGGAACAACATAAGCGTGTTCGATCGAATCCACGCCGGCTTCTGCGGCGATGCGCGTAGCTTGATCGCCGATCGCGTGCGCCGCTACTTTGTTATTAACGCGGTGCGCTTCTTCGACGATCACTTTCATTTCGTCGAGAGAAACCACGCGCGACCCCGTGTTGACGATTACCTTGATGCAGTCCGCACCATCGTAGAAGGCCTGACGTACCGCTCGTCGCGCTTCTTCAACGCCGCTGATCACCACGTATTCCTGCTCGATGATCTTCTGCGCTTCGGCTGACACTTCGCCGAACTGACCTCCCGCCGCTGATAACGCTCGGGTCGAAGCGTTGATCCGAGGCCCGACAACCCACCCTGCGTTGACCGCATCACGCAATGCCACATCGCCGTTCCATCCTGAATTGCCTAGATCACGCACGGTTGTGATGCCGGCTTCGAGGTCTTCGCGACCCA
>DATLWF010000578.1:0-11728 GCA_035576605.1 Blastocatellia bacterium
AGAAGGCGGAAGGCAGAAGGCGGAAGGCAGAAGGCGGAAGGCAGAAGGCGGAAGGCGGAAAGCAGAAAGCAGAAAGCAGAAAGCAGAAGGCAGAAGGCGGAAGGTGGAAGGCAGAAGGCAGAAAGCAGAAGGCAGAAGGCAGAAAGCAGAAGGAAGAAGGCGGAAGGCGGAAGGCGGAGGATAGACGCAATGAGGACAAGGTACGAGTTGGTCAGGAAGTGTGGCTGATCCGCCTTTGCCTTCTGCCTTCTGCCTTCCGCCTTCTGCCTTCCGCCTTCCGATTCGCGGTTGGGAAGCTCATTAGGAAGAGCGCTGGGGTGAAGCTCCAGAGGCAGCCGGTTCGAATCCGGTCCCAACCACCACCATTGCGAAGTGGTGTAACCGGCAACACGCTCGGCTTTGACCCGAGAGATTCCAGGTTCGACCCCTGGCTTCGCAGCTTGCGGACGTGGCTGAATGGATTTAGGCGCTTGTCTTCGAAACAAGTCTATGCGGGTTCGAGTCCTGCCGTCCGCTCTGTTTGAATTATGACTCCGTAGCTCAGATGGAACCAGAGCGTCGCTCTACGAAAGCGAAGGCCGCGAGTTCGAGTCTCGCCGGAGTCTCTGCTTCGTTGGTCTAGTCGGTTATGACTCCGGTCCTGTAAACCGGCAGCGCCGGTTCGAATCCGGCACGGAGCTCTTGGGGATGGGTTTAGAGCTTACGGTTTCTGGTTTCTAGTTTCTGTTCTCCGGTTCGGATTCCGGTGTCGTTTTGGGATAACCAGAAACTAGAAACCAGAAACTCCGAAACCTTATGCGATGCCTCGTTGGTCTAGCGGCTATGACCTCGGTCTTCCAAACCGATGGCGTGAGTTCGACTCTCACACGAGGCTCTTTTGGGAGCGCATCCTTGCCTGCGTTTGAAGCGAGGATCAATGAAACCGGAAGCAGGCAAGGATGCTGCGCTCCCAGGTTGAGGTCGGGTGGCCTAATGGTAGGGCGCCGGTCCTACAAACCGGACGTGAGAGTTCAATTCTCTCCCCGACTACTGGTGACGAACGACCGAGGACGGTAGGAAAAATAGGACCAATAGGACGTCTATAAGATGAAGAAGTCGGTCATCGGTCCCCGTCTTCGGTCCTCGGTCAAATTTGCTGGCGTAGCTCAATGAGAAGAGCGACTGTCTCGTAAGCAGTAGAAATCGGTTCGAATCTGATCGCCGGCTCCAGCATAGTGAGATGAGTTGACTGTATGGCACTAACAAGAAAAGTTCTGCTGCTGAACGCTTCTTACGAGGCGCTCGGCATCGTCACCATCCCTCGCGCGGTCCGCCTGGTCTGGAAGGGCTCGGCTGAAGTCATCGAGTTGGACGGCGACCATGTGCTTCGCTCGCAGCACTTTGTGTTTTCTGCGCCGAGTGTAATTCGACTGATCGAGTACATCGACGTGAGAGGACGACAG
Source organism: Blastocatellia bacterium (assembly GCA_035576605.1). Lineage (GTDB taxonomy): Bacteria > Acidobacteriota > Blastocatellia > UBA7656 > UBA7656 > Onstottus_A. The sequence continues at coordinate 1,443 of DATLWF010000578.1, forward strand.
GGGCGCTCGAGCACCAAGCGCTCGCGCATTCTCTCCCGCGACCGGTACCGCTGCCAGTATTGCGGAATGAAGGGCGGCCCTTTCGATCTTACGATCGATCACATCGCGCCGCGATCGCGCGGCGGTCAAACTACTGCGGGGAACCTGTGCGCTGCCTGCTTTCCTTGCAATCAGCGGAAGGGCAACCGCACGCCCGAAGAAGCACGGATGCCTCTGTTGGCAAATCCGGCCGCGCTGACGTACGGGGTGGAGCGAGCCGAGATGCGTCACGCCGCCGAGTCTCGTGCAGAGTGGCGCAAGTATCTCTTCCTGGAAGACGCCGGCGTTGCGGTGGCGTAACAACGGACCTGGGAGCGCAGGATCCCTGCCTGCATGAGGTCGCACAAGAAGAGGCAGGCAGGGATGTCTGCGCTCCCGGGTCCATCTTATCTATGGATTCAGCTTGCATGGAGGTGTAAGATTACATTGCGGACGCAGTAAAGAAAGCCGCCCAGGCTCGATCGAACCTCAGCCACCTTCGAGAGGAGCTATGGAGATAACGCACCAATCACCTCATCAAATCACTCGAACCCACAACGTCGCCGTACACTACGGCCAAAGCGATGTCGATACAATCCGTGAGCAGATCGAGCAAACCGAAGCTATGAAGAGGCGATGGCTCTTTCTGGCTATGATCATCAGCATCGCCGCGCTCGTAGGAGCGATCGTGCTGTTGTCAACGAACTACGCGCTCTACTCGTCGAGCGAGTCGGACAAAAAGAAACTCACCCAGGAAAACGCAGCGCTCAAGTCGCGAGTGGATCAGACTCAACAGCAGCTCGACACCAGGAACGCCGAGGATGCAAAAGAGTCTGAGACTCGCGCCGACGCTCAGTCGAAGCTGCAGAAGCTGTTGCCTGCGATTCTTCGGGGCAACCCGAGCCCGGGTGAAGTCGCCAGCTTCGCGAGAATGGTCCACGCCCTCCCCAACGGTCGTGTGGAGCTGGACTCAAAGCCTCCCGACAAATTGTTCCGAAACTGGAAGGCCAACGCAGGCTCGACGACGGAAACCTATACGCTGGTGGGCGGGTTCGTCGATGGCAAATGGGTCGTGTACTCGAATCTCGTGGCTCGTAGATGAACCGCACCCTTGCCGGCAACCGGCGCACTTCTAAGCTGCGATTCGAAGCCGCGGACTCCTTGCGTGCTGGTTAAGCCTTCGGCGCTTCGGAGACGACCTTCTGCTTGTGGTCGTCGAAGTACAACACTCGACCTTCGCGGTACGACTGCACGCTCATGCCTATGGTCACCATCGCCTTGTAAGCCGTCAGCGCGTCGAGCACCGGCTTCTCGCGAGTCCGCACGCATCGCAGGAAGTTTTCCATGTGCGACTCGCGCGGCTCGCAGTTGAGCTTCACTTCGGCTGCGCCGTACTTGTCCTGAAATTGCTGCTTCACGATGCGCGAAGGCGTGACGGTGATGGAGTCGACCTTGCCTTCGAACTGTCCATTGGGGACCATCATGATCGTGCCCTCATGGCCGCGAATAAGTCCCGGGATATGCGTCTCGTTAGCCATCGACGAGCTGAGCACCAGCGTGTGACCTTGCGCGTAATCGGCCATTAAATTGAACGTGTCCGGGACCTCGCGCTCGTCTTTGAAGATATATGTGCCGCCGCTCGCCATCACGCGATAGGGAAACTGAGGTTCACCCCAGCAAATGTTCAGCGGCGCCATCACGTGATAAAACAAATCGGTCGCGATGCCGCCCGAGTAGTCCCAGTACTTGCGAAAGCGGAAGAAGCGGTCGCCGTCATACTTTCGTTTGGGCGCGTCGCCGAGCCATGTCTTCCAGTCGATGAAGTCTTCGCCTTTGCCTTCGGGCCCTGCGGCGGGATCGATCTTCCAATTCCATTCTCCACCGGTCGAGTTGCGATGATAAGAGCCCTGGCTCATTATCAACTTGCCGATCATTCCGTCTTGAATTGCCTTGCGCGCTTTCCACCATTGGTCTGAACTGGTGGTCTGCGACCCGACTTGAAGGACGCGGCCGCTGGCTTTCACTTTTTCGTATACTCGCTTTGCTTCTTCGACGGTGTGGGTCATCGGCTTCTCGAGATATACGTCTTTGCCTTTGTCCATCGCCTCAATCGCAATGCGCGCGTGCCAGTGATCGGGAGTCGCGATGATCACCGCGTCGACCTCCTTGCGTTCGAGTATCTCGCGATAGTCCAGGAACCCTTCGCACTTGGCGGTCTCTTTTGCTTTGTTCAAGCGCTTTGCATAAACGTCCGAGACCGCGACCACCTTGGCGGGAGTGTTGGGCTGGTCGCCGGTCTTCATCACCCATTCGAGCAGATCGCTGCCGCGGCCGCCGACGCCGATCAAGGCGACGTTGATGTTGCCGTTCGCGCCCAGCACGTTGCCTGATACGGCGGGCGCCCGGCCGAACACTTTTATTGCCGCGCCCGCGCCAATGGCAGACTTAACAAAGTCTCTGCGATTCAGTTTGTTCCACATAATGATCTCCCGATTGAAAGGCATCGAGTTCAAGCTTCAGCGTGTCAGCGGTTCGCCGGCAACCTGGAGGTTGGACTCGGAGCGTTTGCGGGCAATATATGACACAAGGTGGGCGGTGATATCAAGGTGAGAGCTGTGATTCGGGCGTCGCTTGATTGACCGGGCTTGGGTGGTAGAATCTACGTGACACCGAGTTCGTAGTTTGGCCTTCAGGCGGAAGTTCGTAAGCAGCTTTGTCGTAGAGCCCGGTCTACGAACTTCCGCCTGGAGGCCGAACTACGAACACTCCCAAGAGGAGACAAACCATGAAAAACCTAAGCGACCGTGTAGCGATCATCGGGATGGGTTGCACCAAGTTCGGCGAACACTGGGACAAGAGCGAAGAAGACTTGATAGTCGAAGCCGCGTACGAAGCCTTCGAAGACGCGGGCGTCGAGCCTGCTCAAATCGAAGCCGGGTGGGTCGGCACGCTTGTGTCGGGCATCTCCGGACAAGCGCTCTCGCGGCCCTTGAAGCTCCAGTACATTCCGATCACTCGCGTCGAGAACATGTGCGCGACGGGCCAGGACGCGCTGCGCAATGCTGCGTTTGCCGTTGCCGCGGGAGCTTACGATCTGGTGCTGGTCGTGGGGTTCGAGAAGTTGAAAGACTCGGGCTATTCGGGATTACCCGGCGCTGCTTCGAGCGTGATCGGCGCGGGCAACACTGCGCCCGGAGCGTTTGCACTTTCGGCGAATCGCTACTTTCACAAGTATGGCGCGGGCAAGGAAGAACTGGCAAAGATCTCGGTCAAGAACCACTACAACGGCGCGCGAAACAAAAAGGCTCACTTTCAAAAAGAGATAACCGTCGAGCAAGCGATGAAAGCGCCGATAATCGCGTCTCCGCTCGGATTGCTGGATTGCTGCCCGACCACTGATGGAGCAGCGGCCGCAATCATAACTCGCACCGAGCTTGCGCCGAAGTTCAACAAGAACTTCGTGACGATCAAGGCGATGGGGCTCGCCGTCGGACCGGGCACTGGAAGGATGGACCCGGATTTTGACTTCACCAGTTTTCCTGAAACGAAGATGGCGGCCAAACAGGTCTACGATCAACTGGGAATCAAAGACCCGCGCAAAGAAGTGAGCATGGCTGAGGTGCACGATTGCTTCTCGATTACCGAGATGATCATCTACGAAGACCTGGGCTTTTCTGAGCCGGGCAAAGCGAAGATCGACGTCGATTCAGGCGCGTTCACGTTGAAGGGTGACTTGCCCGTAAACACGGATGGGGGTTTGAAGTCCTTCGGTCACCCGATTGGCGCGAGCGGGTTGCGGATGCTTTACGAGATCTATCATCAACTTTTGGGAAAAGCCGGCGAACGCCAGGTGAAGGATATGAAGCTCGGGCTGGCGCACAATCTTGGCGGGAACCCGGGATCATTCACCTGTTCGATTATCGCCCTCGGGCATCCATAGATGTCTTTCAGGCAGAGCTAGATCATGCCGAGTAGTGGCGCCAGATATGAAGAGCATCAGTTCAGCAAGGTTATCCCTGGTGACATAGAGGCCGTCCGGAAACTAATCTCCGATGTGATCGAAGATTTCGGCTACGCAGTGCTGGGCAGCAATCCCATCCAGGCTAAGCGAAGACGGCAAAGGAACCTGTTCACTGCCACGGTTCTGGAGTGCCAAACCCAGCTCACCATAGCGCTGAAACCTATAAGCGATGTTTCTACTCTCGCTACATTCGATTACGGCGTTGAGTATCTATTCACCAAAGGCGATAGACGGACTCTGGAGCGCGAAGCGGATGCGATCATCGCTGTGGCTACGACGCCGGCGAGCAGCGCCTTCTGTTCGGCCTGTGGTACTGAAAATGATGGCGGGGTACGCTTTTGCAGGGTGTGCGGAACACCGGTCGCTCGACAAGCGCTGCCGCCGGAGCTTGAATTGATGCAAATGTCGGCACGGGCGAGCGCGGCACACCTGGAGGTTACTCTGGCCCTTGTGTTTGAACTGCTAACGCTCGCGAGCGCATTGCCGTTGATTCTGTTCGGTCCGCGTGGAATAGTTCAACTGGGCGGGGGTTTCTTTGCATTTGGCGAGCTTCTGGTCACGCTGATTTTGCTACAAGGAATCCGTCGGCTGCACAGCGCGGTCGTTCCTGCGCCATCCGAACCACACGGACGAGAGGATATGCCCCGAGCTACCCCTACAGAAGTGAGAGCCTCCTTGCCACCGCAGCAGTTCTCAGTCACCGAAGGCACAACAGAGTTAATGGACTCCGCGGAAGCCCCGATCTCAGTTCGGCCAGCCAGGACCACCGACTCGATCTGACGCTTGAACATATACCGAGACTCCGTGGGCGCTTGTCCGTCAGCTTCTGTGTTGATGCGACAACGGTACCACCGTGGTGCGCCCCTACATGGCCTTACGCTTCTGAGAACTTCCTGACACATGCTATCATTGCGCGGCTTGCGGAGGCCCAAAATGGCTTACATTCTCAGCGAAGAAGAACAACTCATCCTCGCCACAGTCAAGAAGTTTCTCGACAAAGAGGTCGCTCCGGTTGCGTCCGAACTCGAACACAAAAACGAATATCCGACCGAGATTGTCGAAGGGATGAAGAAGCTCGGTTTGTTTGGCGCGAACATCCCTGAGCAATACGGCGGGTTGGATTTGAGCTACACAGTGTTCGCGATGATCTTCGAGGAAATCTCACGAGTGTGGATGGGGCTTGCCGGGATCCTCGGCACTCATTGTGTGCTGGCCGACGTGATCTCGCGATTCGGCTCCGAAGATCAGAAGCGCAAGTTCCTTCCCATCATGACCACCGGCGAGAAGCGGGGGGCAATCTGCCTGTCCGAGGCGCACGCCGGCACTGACCTTCAAGCAATCAAGACCACTGCCGAGCGACGCGGCGATCACTATTACATAAACGGCTCGAAGATGTGGATCACCAACGGCCGACGCGCGGAAATCATGCTGCTGCTCACGAAGACCGACAAGAACGCGAAGCCGGCGTACGCGGGAATGAGCGCGTTCATCGCCGAGAAAGGCGAGCCCGGTTTGACGGTGAGTAGAGACATCGACAAGCTCGGATACAAGAGCCTCGAAACCTGCGAGTTGTTGTTTGAGAACTTCCGCGTGCCGGCCGAGAACCTGATTGGCGGCCGCGAAGGCGAAGGCTTCAAGCACGTGATGACCGGTCTCGAGAGCGAGCGCATCAACGTCGCCGCTCGCGGCCTGGGCATCGCGCGAGCGGCATTCGAGGAAGCGATCAAGTACTCACAGGAGAGGCACACGTTCGGCAAACCGATCTGCGAACACCAGGCGATTCAATTAAAGCTCGCCGACATGGCCACGAAGATCGAAGCCTCGCGATTGCTCGTCTACGCGGCGGCCGAGAAGAAGGACCGCGGCGAGCGCTGCGACCTCGAAGCCGGAATGGCCAAGCTGTTCGCAACGGAGACCGCTCAGGAGTGCTCGCTTGAAGCGATGCGAATCTTCGGCGGCAACGGCTACGCGAAAGACTTTCCGGTCGAGCGCTATTATCGCGACGCGCCCCTGCTGATCATCGGCGGCGGAACCAACGAGCTTCAGCGACTAGTCATAGCACGCAGCCTGCTCAAAAAATACTCAACAAATGGTCCCGGTCCCCAGACAAGATAGATAGGAAGGGAACTAGCGCCGACGGCTCAGGCACCTCCCACCAGGACGTCGTCAACGCATCTGACTCCAGAGTTCTCCCCGCGCAAATCTGTTTCTGGTAATCGAAACCAGGACGCTACATACAAGACGTCATGAAGAAGCAACGAAAGAGCTCGCGCTCAAAATTTGAGGCCGGCCATCTTGCAAGCGACGCTGCCTTCTGGGTGTCCGTATCGCTGCTGGTGGTGGTGCCGCTCGTGTTCAGCCGCTGGGTCAACGCCATATACGCTCTGCCGAAATTTGCCGTCTTGCTCACCGGTTCATCTTTACTGGTGCTTCTGCTAATCCGTACGGCCTTGAAGCCATCACGCAATGAGATGTGGGGGCGCATCGTCAAATCGCGGTATGCGAAAAGTGTTTGCTCATACTTCGTTGCTATTGCGGCTTCTACAATCTTCGGCGTAGCGTCGCTCGTCTCGCTTTTTGGCAGCAACAGCAACTTTATGGGATTGATAGCGCGTCTGTGGTTTCTTGTCTGCTTCATGAGCCTATAGCAAGCATCGGCGCGAGCGAGAAACGCTTGCTAACCACCCTGTGGGCGATGGCGTTGGCGGGAGGGCTGGTGGCGGCATATGCGTGCTCGCAATTCTTCGGCTTGGATTTCTTCGTCCCTTCGAGCGTCTACACGTTCAATTCGGATGGGGCCAAAATTGTCCGAGTGGGCAGCAGCATCGGTCATGCGGATCACCTTGGCAACTTCCTGCTCTACACGACTCCATTAAGTTTGGACTTGCGTTCGCCTCGCGAGGCGGAGCGCGTCTGGTCGCTTTTGTGGCAACGTTGCTTTCAATTGCCGCCATAGCCTGTAGCGGAACGCGCGGAGCCTGGCTCGGAATCATTGTGGGCATGGGCGCGATGGCCCTGCTGGAATTCAGAGCCGAAACCGCAAAAAGGATTCTGACAAACAAACGTCAATTGACGCGAGTCATCGCGGTCGTCTGCGTTCTGCTGGCCGCAACTGTTCTTATCGGTTTCAGCCCCTCGTCGCGCAGCATAATCGAACGCGCGAAACTTATGATGACCGAGGGCGCATCGTCGTCCGGTCGACTACTGTTGTGGCGTGACTCGGTCAAGATGATACCGAGATTTGCCATCGTCGGCTGCGGACCGGAAGGATTTCGCAAAGCTTTCCCTGTGTACAAATCTGAAGAGCTTGCGCAGCTATCGGCAAAGATCGCCCGTTTACCGCGGGCGTCTTTGGAATGCTGTCGGCGCTGGCGTGGCAGCCGGGATTGTTGTTCGTCGGCGCAGCGAGCCTCGCATTCTCTCGCTACCTGACAAGCTGGCGCGATAAGAAGACGCTCAAGATGCTCGTCGGCGCGGTTATCCCCCTTTCGATTCTACTCGCATATTTCTGGGTGTCAGGCGCCCTGCGGAGTTTCTACCTTTGGAACATTCACTTCAATGTGACGGTATACGCTCCGCACGAATCGCGCTCGTTGCAGAACTTCTTCCAACAACTTTGCAGGATACTGAACGGCTTTTATCACAACTCGCGCGATTACTTTTACGTGGCTCTCGCCGGGCTGTTTGTCGCGATATTCCAGGAGTCAAGGCGCGCGATCAAGCATGGCGGCCGTTATTTCGTGGAACGCGCTTCGACTCACGCGATAATAGTTGCCCCGCTGGTTTACTTTGGCTTCTGCATGATTGACATAGAGGGCGGAGCTGACCTGATTCCGTTAGTGCCTTTCGTCGCAATCTTCGCTGCCGTTGCGATCGAGGTCGTAGTCGAGCAGACAGCCAATCTCTTCTCGCGGCTGGGGAAGAATAGCGGACCGATTGAAAGCTGGGCGCCGGTCGCGATCGTAGCGTTTATTGTCTATCGAAATGTTACAGGCGCTTTTTTGTTTGAACGTGGGTTTCCAACTCTCAAAGACCAGCGCCCGGCAGTTGAAGAGATAACGTCGCACCTCGAACCGGGCGACAAGATATTCGTTTACGGCCGCACTGAGATTCTCGTTCTTTCCGGGCTGACCAGTGTCAGCAAATACTTTCTTCTGGATAGAGGCAAGGCTCAGTATCTGAACCAGGTGGAGCCGGGCGGCTTTGACGGTTGGCTGGAGCGCCTCAAGGCGGAACGTCCCAAAATTGTAGCCCTGGATCGGCTCGGCACAGACGGCAGCCTCCAACCGCTGGAAGAATGGGTCGCCACCGAGTACGAGCCGAGGAACAACCAGGTCTTCGTCTACTACATCAGGAAGGACAACAACAGGTGATCAGGTACTCACCAGGGCGTGCAGGGTGTAAACACGGCGCCACTCCGGAAAAGGCGGGAGTTCGGCGCTCCCGCCTTTGTAATGCTGCACCCAATGAGCCTGCCGGTAATCAATCTTCTGGTCCCGGTAGAACTGTAATCACACCCATCATTGGGGTGCCGAAGTTACCGTTGGCGTCTTGAATCCCACCGTCCGGCCCCGGCGCAACCGGCTGGTGGTCGCTATCGAGATGCGCGTGAAAGCGGCAGTAGTAATGAAACGTGCCTGGCTTTGAGAAGTGGAGTCTGAACGTACCGGGCGTTCCATTGTTGTTATCTGTGCCGACCAGCACAACGTTTGTCCCGTTGTGACCAGCCGTATTGAAGAAGTCATTGCTCACAACGGTGTGATCATCGGTGTCCATGTTGACCCACTCGACGTCTTCTCCGCTACGGATAGTGAGTGCGAACGGGCTGAAACGGTCTTCTTCTGGGACGATGACCATCCTATTGACGTGAGGTTTGTCAGCAGCCACGATACGATTTGTTATTGTGTTCCCGAAGGTAAGCGCAAAAAGGAACGCGAGCAACGTCAGCGAGCAAAATCTTACCGATCGTATCTTAGAAGCAGCCATGAGGTGAATCTCCTTGCCAGGTATTCCCACAGGCGCCCTCTTTTCTTGTAAAGCCTTCTCCTCATAAACGTCAAGCCGAAGGTCAGCGCCGATGCTGGAAAATCTCTGCGCTTTGGTCTTTTCCGCGCCTCTCTAGTATTTTCGCGGGCATTTCCGACGTACTTGACAGGGTTTCACATGAGAGCTTATAAGGCTAGCCATCTGAAAGTTTCCACCATTCTCATCCCGGATCGGAGGAATCATGGCCGGATATCGAAGTCTTAGAATTGTTCTCCTATCACTCTCTTTAGCGTTGCTCTCGATACACCTTGTACGCGGTAACGGCTTTACGCTCGAACAGGTAATGAGCTCGCCGTTTCCGTCCGATCTGATCGCCTCGGCGAACGGTGACAAGGTCGCATGGGTGTTTGACGCCGAGGGTAAGCGGAACATCTGGGTGGCTGAGGCGCCCGCCTTCAAGGGTCGACAATTGACTCACTATGATAAGGACGACGGGCAGGAGATCACCGAGCCGGCGTTCTCTTCCGATGGAAACTGGATCGCGTTTGTCTACGGCGGACCTCCCAACGGCGAAAAGGACATTCCTAATCCGGCCAGCGATCCGGCGGGCGCAAAACAAGAAGTACGCGTCGCCAATGTGCGCACCGGCGTCGTGATGAAAGCCGGAGAGGGAACCGGTCCTTTCTTCTCGCCCCGCAGCGATCGGGTGATCTTCAGTCACGAGAATCATCTCTGGTGGACGCCCGTGCCCATGATGCCAGCGGTGAAAGGCGCGGCAGCCAAGCCAATTGGAACCGCGAAGAAAATGTTTGAGATCCGGGGGCAAGTAGATTCGCCGGTGTGGTCACCTGATGGCTCGCAGCTCGCTTTTGTTTCCGCACGAGGTGATCACAGCTTCATCGCGATCTACGAACCGGAGGCCGGGAGCATTCGCTTTCTCGAGCCGAGCGTCGATCGCGACATCGAACCTCGATGGTCGTCTGACGGAAAGCGACTCGCCTGCATTCGTCTGTTCAACATCACTGACGTTCCATCCGCGGATCGAGAGCGCGTCGCGCCGTGGGCGATCAGAGTCATCGATGTGCAGACAGGGCACGGCAAGGAGGTCTGGAGGTCCGGCAGCGCATGGATCGATTCATTCTCGCGATTGCCGCTGGGAGACAATATTCTTCAATGGGCGGCTGGTGATCGGCTCGTGTTCGCGTCGGAGAAGGACGGCTGGGCGCATCTCTATTCTGTGACGGCGAATGGCGGGCCGGAA
>DATLWF010000579.1:0-14645 GCA_035576605.1 Blastocatellia bacterium
AGATTCGCCACGTTGGCACAGGCGGTCAATAACACCAGGCCAACCACTGTCATCAGGATGAGAAGAGGACGTTTGAATTGTTGTCGCAACGTCGTCCACCCCGTACCACCTTGCTCCGGCTCGAGTCGAAGTTCATTGAAGAAGCGAGCGCGCTCCGGTTGCGATGGCGCTTCAGCGAGGATCTCTGCCACCTGTTGTCTTACGCCGATATTGAGTTCCTCACGGGCCTGCGCGATGTTGGCGTCGGGTCGCAGGCGGCCTATCACGCGAAGCCACCAAAAACCGTTCTGCCTGAGCGCTTGGTTACTTGGAGACACCAATGGAACCATTTGGATGGGCCACCACAGGTCAGGCTTGCGTCCAACCTCGATGCCGAAGAATCCCGGAGGAGCAACCCCGACAATTGTGAATGGAAATTCATTGAGCGTAATGTTTTTTCCTACTACAGCCGGATCGAGCCCGAAGCGGCGCTTCCAAAAGTCGTAGCTTATGACCGCGACCGGTTGAGGACTTGAAAAGCTGTTATCGTCATCGGCCAACACCCGCCCGACGACAGCGTCAGCTCCAAGAACCGAAAAGTAATTGCCGGAAACTTGCGTTTGCTGAACTGCCTCGACCTCCGCGCTGCCATCCGGCTCACTTACGGTCATCCTCATTTTGCTCACGCTGCTGGCTGCGATGAGGCCGGTGAACGAGTGATTATTTTGGATCAGCTTCTGATAGAGAGGGTAACTAAACGTGTAGCTCGTTCGGTCCGGCGCCACAAGCGAGAACAAGACCAACTCCTGAGGGTTTTTGACGGGCAACATTCTCAACATCACTGCATTGATCAGGCTGAAGATGGCGGTGTTGGCTCCGATGCCTAGTGCGAGCGACAGCACAGCCACGGCTGTGAATGCTTTGCTCTTGAGCAACATTCGCGCGCCGTATCGCAAATCCTGCACAAGTGATCCCATCACGATTCCTCCTTTTCCATGCCGCGATTCGATCCGGGCTTCTGCGGCAAGACGTTTGTTGATCCACTTGTGTGCGATGGGTTTCTTCGAGCGGATCAACTCGCACTCCAATAGACGCCAGTCCCTGATATGAGCAGTAGCGCGCCGATAAGCTTCCTGCTCGGTCGCGCCATCAGCCAACGCGTCTTCGTAGACGGCTTCGAGGTGCTGGGCCATCTCGTCGGCCATTTCCAACTCGCGCTCAGGCCCTAGCCTGAGCGGCGCCAGATGGTCTCGGACATATTTTTTCCAGTCCATCAGAACTTTCAGAGCTCAAAGCAGAGGAGAAGAGGGGAAAAGGAGAATTTCCCCTCTTCTGCTCTTCTCCTTTTCCCGTCTGCTCTTTTTTCCATCACCCCTCGGCCGGGTTGATTCCAGCCACCCGATCGAGTGCCGCAAAGAAATCGGACCAGGTCTGCCGCTGTTCGTTGAGGACCTTGCGCCCGGCGGCCGTCACTTTGTAGTAGCGCCGCCGGCGTTGTCCCGCTTTCTCCACCCAGCGGCCTTGAATCCACCCCCGAGTCTCGAGCCGGTAGAGCATCGGATAGAGTGACGCGACGTGAAACTGGAGCACGCCTTCCGAGCGTTGCTCGATCAGCTTGGCTATTTCGTATCCGTGGCGGGGCCGGTCCTCGACCAACGCCAGTATGAGCATCTCGGCGCTTCCTCTTTTTACTTCCTGGTTGAGCATATGTAAGTCGTCCCAATATGTGGCGTCGCCATATATACTGCGATTCTCGTTTGAAGTCAACCCTAGGGTGAGCGTTTAGACAAAGATCGTCTTCAACGGCTCTCGAGTGGGGTATTGATACGTCTTTGCTGGCGGTGGGACGACCGGTTTCACGGCTCGGTAAGAAATGTCGTAGCTTCTTTCAGGAACAGATCCAGCTGATCGTGATGCACCCAATGGCCTGCGTGAGGTACCTTAATCAAACGGTGGTTCTTGATGACTTGCGCGCGGCCGTCCGATTCGGGGTCGGACGCCCAGCTCTCCATTCCCCAGAACAACAACACCGGACACACGATCTGACCCATTATCTCGACGAAGTCCTCTCGGTTGTGACCGTAAGGCGCAAACGGCCGCGCGTAGTTGTCGAACTTCCAAACCAGCGAGCCGTCCGCGTTCCAGTTAGTCCCGTGCAGAGTCAGATGACGGGCTACTTCGTCTGAAAGGTGAGGGTTCGCTTCTTTCATCCGCGCCACCGCCGAATCGAGACCCTTGTAGCTGTGTGGATCGCGGCGCTCGGACTGTCGAATCGCCTCGATCCAGCTTCGCATCCGCTCTGAAGCTGGACGAAATATTTTATGGTTGGGCGGCGGACCCAGACCTTCGATCGAGACTGCTTTCTTGACTCGATCCGGATAGACACCCGAATAGAAGAGCGTAACTATCCCGCCCAGCGAGTGGCCTACGAGATAGATGGGCGAAGCGTTGATGATGTCGGCGAGCGCCGAAAGGTCGAGCACGTGCTCGGCTATGCTGTATAGCGCGCCCGGCGCCCACTGGCTGTTCCCGTGCCCGCGCAGGTCGATTGCGTAAACGTGAAAGTGTTCGCGCAGCGCTCGCGCAACCCAATCCCAATTGCGAGCGTGATCCAACCCACCGTGAACCAGGATGAGGGCAGGCTTGCCTTCATTGCCCCAATCCCAAAAGTGCAGCTTCAAACGGTGCGAGTAGTAGTAGTGTGAAATCGGCTCCAAGGATTCTCTCCGAAGTGCAGAAGAAGGTAGCGGCTGACGCGCGCACCCTCGAGGCCTCCAGGTGGATAAGGCAGCACCTGTGAATAGCACTTTGACTTCATTAGGCGCAGCCGTCAAGAAGAACGCCACTCACGAGGAGGTGCAGGTCGCCGTTAAGTTGGTAATCCGTATGAATTCGGGAGGTCTGGACCGGCGAATCCGCGTATGATGATTGCCCGGGTGAAGGATCAGGTTCTGAACCGTCGCGCCAGATACTTTTCAGTTAGAAACATCACAAGGAATGGAAGCGATAAGGTTGAGGCTACCGACACCGTTTGGCCCAGGTCGCTTGACTCGATCAGCTGCCACAGGCTCACCTGTACCATCATTGCGATCACCGCCAGCGCCGCCAGCGACGTTCCCGCAAATCGGTTTGCCGATTGCCAGGTGGTGTCATTGATCATCGATCGCGCCGAACCGTAGCCCAGCACCCAGTGGCGTCTTAGCCTCGGAGAAAACCAACACATGGTCGCGCCACATAGAATCAGCACGATATCACTGGTCATCAACAGATATCCGTAGATCAACATTGCTGGTTAACAAGAGCCTCTGAAATGTTTTCCGATGAAAGGGGCCTGGCCTTTCAGCCCGTATTTAAACCTGCCGGACACCTGTCGTCAAGGGTCAATTGCAACGCTCTTGACATCCCTTTGTCGCTGAGATAAAAACCGACCGGCTGGACGGTCGAGAGGCCTTACTCAACTCACCAGGAATGGCTCTGAACCGAAGGACGGCGAGACCAAATACCAACGCCGTCGATGGTTTGTCAGGGATGTGAAGCGCCGGGGGTCGGATGTAAAACAAATCACGTTGACTTCCTTCGTGCTGCTTCGTGCAGTGGTGTCTTAGGGCAGAACGCTGCGGTTGTGGGACAAAAAAAGGAGACTTAGATGAGTAGGAACCCGATCAGAGCTTTGGCCATCGCGATGGCGGCTTTAATGCTTGCACTGAGCTTTGCTACCGGCGGCTCCGCGAAGCCTGCATTACAAGCTGGCCAGCAACCGGCGGCGGCCTTCAAAGCGCCTGACACGATTGACTTCCGTAGCGCCAATATAATGAGCGAAGGCGTGCGATTGCACGCGGAGCTGTTTTCACTCAAGACGCTAGCCGGCAAGCAGCTCCCCACAGTCATTATGGCTCACGGCTGGGGCGGCACGGCGGCCGGGTTTCGCCGTGACGCAATAGATCTCGCTGCCGCGGGCTATTTTGTCATCACGTTCGACTATCGCGGTTGGGGAGAGAGCGATTCGCGAGTCATCCTCACCAGCCCGGCACCTGCGAAGAAAGACGGCTTGAAGTTTACAGCCGAAGTCCTGGAGGTACGCGAGGTCGTAGATCCATTGGAGATGGTTACCGATTGGTTCAATGCCATCCATTGGGCGATGGGGGAGCCAATGGTGGACAAGAATCGAATCGGCTTGCGAGGATCCAGCTACTCCGGAGGTCACGTCGTCTATGTTGCGGCCCGCGATCCGCGGGTGAAAGCGATTGTCAGCCAGGTGGGATCGCTTGATTCGCGTCCCAAGGCTATCGCGCTGGCGGGCGGCGTATCAGACCAGTTGAAAATGGCCTACGATGAAGCGACCAAACGCGCGCGCGGCGAGATCGGTTATCCGGCGCCGCGCGCCCGGGTGATCGGCAATCTGCAGGGCGCGCCGATCCGCGACAAGCTGTTGCTCTACGCGCCGGTCGAGGATGCAGCCAAGCTCAAGAATTGCGCGGCGCTGTTTATCGTTGCCGAGAAGGAAGAGCTTTTTGACAACAACGATCACGCGAAGGTGGCCTACGATCGAATGACGGGACCTAAAAAATATGTGGTCGTCCCGGGCATCACCCATTACGGCATCTATACCACAGAGCGTGATCGAGCGATCAAGCTCTCGATTGAATGGTTCGATCAGTATTTGAAGAAATAGACGACGGGCGACCGGCGACGGGCGACGGGCGACGGTTTGAACTCGTCGTCGGTCTTCCGTCTCCGGTCGGGTATTTAAGGAGAAAGGTATGAAGCTAGTCACTCGTGTAATGTCGATGTTCATGGTTGTCCTGCTCGCTGGTGGGGCAGTGGGGCAGGGTATTCGCTCGGTAGCGCCAAACGGAACCGGGCTTTCCAGCGAACGCCTTGATCGCATAGGCGCGGTGATGAACGAACACGTAGCCAAAGGCCACATCGCCGGCGCGGTTGGCCTGATCGCGCGCCGCGGTAAGATCGGCTACTTCGAGTCCTATGGGTTTCAGGACAAAGAGGCCGGTGTGGCCATGCGAAAAGACACAATGTTCCGCATGTACTCGATGACCAAACCCATCACCGGCGTGGCGGTGATGATCCTCTACGAAGAAGGGAAGTTCTATCTCACCGATCCCGTTTCCAAGTATCTTCCCGAACTCGGCAATATGAAGGTAGCGGTGGTTGAGACCGATCCGAAGACCGGCAAGAAGACTCGTTACTCGGTGCCTGCGCAGCGTGAGATCACGATACTCGACCTGCTGCGTCATACATCGGGGATCGATTACGCAGGTCCTGAGGATGTGGAAGGTAAGCGCATCTACGAGAAGCTCGGAACAAACTCCGTCGATCAGACTATCGGGGAGATGGTAAAAAAGATTGGCCAGGCGCCTCTGGTTCATCAACCGGGAACGATGTGGGAATACGGACTCTCGATGGACGTGCTTGCCCGATTGGTTGAGGTAGTTTCGGGGCAGCCTTACGACAAGTTTCTCGAACAGCGGATCTTCAAGCCGCTTGGCATGGTGGACACCGGCTATACTGTGCCACCGGAGAAGGCTAACCGGTTCTCGAAGCTCTATGCGCCAGGCGATGGTTGGACGATCAAACCCAACACGACCCCGGCCCAGTCTTCGTATCTCAAGCCCGCAGTAAATTTTGGCGGCGGTTCGCAGTCGGTGTCTACGGCGGCAGACTATCTGCGTTTCTGTCAGATGCTGCTCAACGGAGGCGAGCTTGACGGCGTTCGGATCTTGAGCCGCAAGACGGTCGAGTTGATGACCTCAGACCATCTCGGCGATATGCCGCGCGGCAGCCTGCTGCCAACCGGTTATGGGTTTGGCTTCACAATGGCTGTTAGTCACGGCGCCGGAAAGACGGGAGTGATCGGGTCGGAAGGCGAGTACTTCTGGGGAGGCGCAGCGGGAACTCGCTTCTGGATCGATCCGAAGGAGCAGATGATCGGGATCTTTATGATTCAGATCCTGCCTCACACCAACCTGACCTACGGCAGTCAGTTCAGGCAACTGGCCTATCAGGCGATTTCGGATTGAGCTAATTACGTCCTTCGCCGAGCGGGCGTTGCGGGCAGATTTGTTCCTATCCTCAATTGACAAGGGCTCGGTTAGAGGCTAGAGTTAGCAACAAGTTGGACCCGACCGACCTACCGGGCGGTCGGTGAACAACCTGAGCCCTTGCACACTTGTGGCGAAGCGTAGCGATTGATGCTTTGTCGTCGGCGTTTGGCAGCTGGCGCGCTGTCTTAGCTGATGAGAAAGGCCTCTTTCAGGCCAGCGACCAAGTGGTTGTTCATCTCGCTAGATGAGCGAGCAGTGGAACCGATACCCGTCACCGCTTCCAGGGAGGAGAGAATATGAAACGCACCTGCGGACTTTGCCTGACTGCCGGTCTGATTCTGGCCGTGGTCTTCCTGTTCCAGTTATCGACCAACGCGAGCGATAAGTCGCCGTCCTCAATCACCTTCACCAAGGACGTTGCGTCGATTCTGCATAAGAACTGTGCCACGTGTCACCGGCAAGGTGAGATAGCTCCTATGTCGCTGCTCAGCTACAAAGACGTTCGCCCGTGGGCAAAATCGATTCGCGAGGTCGTCGTCGAGCGGCGGATGCCACCCTGGCTGGCCGACCCGCATTACGGCGAATTCTCCAACGACAGCCGCCTCTCACAAAAGGACATCGATACGATCGTTGCCTGGGTTGATGGTGGCGCAAAAGAAGGAGACGCGAAGGACTTGCCGCCGGCGCCGAAATTCCAACCGCAGGGCTGGAAGCGCGGAACTCCGGACGCTGTATTGTCGATGACCGTCGAGGCGAGCGTCCCCGCAGACGGTGTTGTTGCCTACAGACACTTTGCGGTGCCGACGGGCTTCACCGAAGACAAATATGTTCAGTTTGCGGAGATCAAGCGAGGCGACCCGAGCGTTGTGCACCACGTGATCGTCAGCGTGCGCGAACCCGGCCAGGGACCGATGCCGGCCCCGGGCGAGATCAACCTTGGAGCGGCTGCGAATCGAGAGGGCGAAGCAAGAACCGCCCAACAACCAGGTCAGGGCGGCGGAAGAGGGAACACTCAAGACGGAATGCTGGTTGGTTGGGCGCCGGGGATGAGTCCCTTGAACCTGCGAGATGGTCAGGCCAAGTTGATCAAGAAGGGCTCCATGCTGATCTTCCAGATGCACTACACGACAAACGGCCAGGCGAGCAAGGATCGCACCAGCATCGGGCTCTACTTCGCCAAGGGTCCGGTCGAGAAGCGTGTAATTACAACCGGCGCGGTGTCTCGCAATCTGGTGATCCCGGCCGGAGAACCCAACTACGAATCCAAGGCTTCTTTCACATTCAAGGAAGATTCACACATCGTCAGTTTCATGCCGCACATGCACGTTCGCGGGAAGGATTTTGAGTACAAGCTGGTTTATCCGGACGGCACTTCGAAGGTACTGCTGAGCGTGCCCCGCTATGATTTCAACTGGCAGCTTGTTTACTTCACCAAGGAACCGGTTGCGGCGCCTAAGGGCAGCCACATAGACTGCGTCGCGCACCACGACAACTCTGAGCGGAACAAGTTCAATCCGGACCCGACCAAGGAAGTACGCTGGGGTCCTCAGACTTGGGAAGAAATGATGATCGGGTGGCTCGACTACACCATCGACGGTCAGAATCTCAGGACGGAAACGGCGTCCAAGTAGGGATCGAGACAGAGTATGCGAAGTTCGTAGTACGGCCTTCAGGCGGAAGTTTTGTGAATCGGCGTATCTGGCCAAACTACGAATCTCCGCCCAAAGGCCGTACTACGAACTGTTTCTAGGAGGGTGAACAAAATGCGCTTACTCAAGGTAGGGGCCATTACAGCGGGACTGACCGCGCTCCTGATTGTTGGAGTCTCGGCGAGTGGACCTAAAGCCAGCTCAACCTTCACGAAAGACGTCGCACCCATTCTTTTCAACCGATGCATCGAGTGTCACCGCGCGGGTGAGATCGCGCCGATGTCGCTTCTCACTTATCAGGAGGTGCGCCCCTGGGCGAAGTCGATCAGGCAACGTGTGGTAGAGCGCTCGATGCCGCCCTGGTCTGCGGACCCGCACTACGGCAAGTTCTCGAACGATGCCAGTCTTTCTCAGAAAGAGATTGAAACCATCGTTTCCTGGGTTGATGCGGGCGCGCCGAAGGGTGACGACAAGGATATGCCGACCACGCCGAAATTCGTCCAGGGGTGGACGATCGGCAAGCCCGATGTCGTGCTTGCCATGCAGGAAGAGTACTCGATTCCTGCCGACGGAACGGTACCGTATCTTTACTTCACGATCCCCACCGGCTTCAAAGAGGACAAGTGGGTTCAGGCGATGGAGATCAGGCCGGGCAATCGCGGCGTGGTCCATCATGTCATTGCCTTCGTTCAGGAAGCCGGCGCCGGCGGCCGGCGAGGTGGGGCTGCAGGAGAAGCGCAACAAGGCAGGGGACAATTGGGAGGCATCACACCAAACAAGACCGGCGTGGTCTATAGTCCCGGCACTGCGCGGCTCATCAAAGCGGGCTCGAGCATAGTCTTCCAGATGCACTACACCACAAACGGGGCAGCGACGAAGGACCGAACCAGCATCGGGCTGATATTCACCAAGGAACCTCCGACGCGGACGCTGGTTACGGGTAATGCACTGAACGCGCGCTTTGTTATTCCGCCGGGAGAGGCCAGTCACGAGGTCAAGTCTTCAACCACCTTCAAAGAGGACGTGCACCTGACGTCATTTATGCCGCACATGCATTTTCGCGGAAAGGATTTCACATACACAGCGGTGTATCCCGACGGCCGTTCAGAGGTTCTGCTCAGCGTGCCGAAGTACGACTTCAACTGGCAGTTGACCTATGTGTTGGAGAAACCGCTAGCCCTTCCCAAGGGGACCAGGCTCGATTGTGTGGCGCACTTTGACAACTCGACGGCAAACAAATTCAATCCGGATCCGACTAAAGAAGTGCGCTGGGGCGACCAGACCTGGGAAGAAATGATGATAGGCTGGTTCAGTTTCACACGTGATGCGGAACAACGTGAGACGGCCGTCACCAACTCGCCTTCGGCCAAGTGAGTTCGAGTCGCACAGTCCCGGCGTAAAGTGGGCGGTCTCCCGTGTTCGGAGGGCCGCCCGTTTCTATCAGCAGAGCACCTGGCGCGGCATCACGTTGCGCTTAACCAGTGGAGGTCTCTCAGGCCTCGTCGAAAACCTCAATCATAAAGTACTAGGAGGATCGAGCTAATGCGTAAAGCACTCATTGTTGGAGCAGTCGTCTTGATTCAATGTCTCGCCGCATCGGGCCAGTCGCCCGTCAAGTTGGAGGGCCGTTGGGCGGGCACGGTCGACGGACTACAAGGAAAGCAAAATGCTGTCGCCACTTTCAAAAAGGATGGTGACAAGTACGCCGGCAGTATCTCGGGCCTACGCCCCGGCATGGAGGCTTCCCTCAAAGATATAAAGGTGGATGGCGACAAGGTGACAGCAAAGTCCGAAGTCGAATCACCGCAGGGGAATATTGTCATTAACTACAACTTTGTTGTTCAGGGCGACAGCATGAAGGGAAAAGGCGAAGTTGAGTTTGGAGGGCAGACCTATGGTTTCGACTTCGATTTGAAACGTGGCGGCGAGATGCCGGCAGGGACACCAGGCGGGCAGCAAGCGCAGCAGCAACCACCCCCGCGACGCGAGGTGCCACAGCCACAGCAAAAACAATCAATCAGTTACTTCGTCGGGCAGTGGAACTTCAATTGGATCGGCCGCGAGAGCCCGCTCGGGCCCGCGCCCAGAGAAGGAACGACGACCTTCACTCTTCGGCCCGACGGCAAATCACTCGATTCAAAAACCGTCGGAAAGTCGGATGACAAGGCCTTCACCGAAAGCGCGGTGATCACTTTCGATGAAGCAACCAAGATGATGACTTTCTCCGAGCGGCTTGCGAACGGCATTCAGGTCCAGAGCACGGCGGACTGGCGCAGCCCGATATCGATCCGCTTTACCATCGAGCCGATCAAAGTGAAAGGCCAGACGCTAACTCTCAAGCGGATCATTTCGGTGGTGGCCGCGCACTCGTTTACAGTCACGGAAGAGCTCTCCGAGAACGGCGGACCGTTTGTCCGGCTCGGCAGTGCGATCTATACCAGAGTGGCGGCCAGCAAATAAGCGCTACAAACTTCAATTTGTCGCCGATGGAATCGTTAACTGGTTGTCTGCCGCTTTCGTAAGCGCGACAAACTGAAGTTTGTCGGACTTCTCTCAAAGGAGGCAACTGCGATGTGGATACCCAAATACAAACGCGATGCGCTGAAGGGGGTTGATTCCCCTATTCCAACGCAGGTTGTGTCGAATGAAGAGATTCTTCCTCGGCCCCAGAACAAGAAGCAGCAGCGAGTCGAGCACCTGATCGGCAAATGGGGCGCAGAGAATGCAAAGCGGCTGGGGATGAACCGTCGCGACTTCATGCGGACGTCCATGGGGTTTGCAACCGCAGTGCTCGCCATGAACGCAGTGCACGGTCCTTACTGGGAGGTGGACGCCGCCGAGGCATTCGAGCCCGCGGCGACGGCGGAGAAATGGCCGAAGGGTGAGTACTTCATTCTCGACGTGCAGACTCATTTCACCAATGCTTACGATTTGGGTGTGGAACGACGAGCAGGCTCCGGTGGCGGGTTTCGCCAGTATGAGTTCCTCAAGAACATGGGTTTCAACCTGAAGGGTGACGCAGAGGCCTACAGTTTTCACAACTTCGTCAAAGAAATCTTCTTCGATAGCGAAACCAGCATGATCGTCATCAGCGGCGTGCCGACCAAAGAGAAGCAGCGCGATGAAGCCGGCAAGGTGCTCGAAGGTGCGGACCGCAGTCGCGCTGGGCTTCCGAGCTGGTTGATGGCCAAGCGTAAGAAGGACCTCAACGACCTGGCCGGGTGTCAGCGTTCGCTGTCTCAGGGCAACTGCGCGCCAAACCATTACTGGAACAAGACGACCAATCAGCCTGATTGGCCGGCGCTGTGGGAACAGATGGAGCGCGAGGTGAAGCTCTACGGCATGGACTCGTGGAAGTGGTATTGCCATACCGATCCGGGTAGCAGCGGCGGAGGGTTTCAAATCGATGATGATATGTCCGCGAAGTTCTACGAGAAGTCCCGGCAGTTAGGAGTCAAGCTGTTCAGCGTCCACAAAGGATTCTCCTATCAGTCACGCACCCTCGGTCATCTGGCGAATCCGAAGGACGTCGAGAAGGCCGCGTTGCAGAATCCGGACCTGACGTTTGTGATCTATCACTCAGCGTTAAAGCACGGGCCAAACGAAGCGGACTACGTTGCCAACAATCAGTTCGATCCGACCACCGGCGATTTCCTGTGGCACAACGTCCTGATGGACATCAAGAAGCGCAATCCGAAGATGAACAATGTCTACTGCGAGATCGGCTCGTCGTTCGGGCTGCTTGCGGTCGAGAACCCGGCGATGTGCCAGCATCTCATCGGCAAGAACGTCAAATACTACGGATCCGACCACGTGATCTGGGGAACAGACTGCTTGTGGTGGGGCTCGCCGCAATGGGCAATCGATTTGTTCAAGCGGTTCCAGTTCACCGACGAGATGAGCGAGAAGTTCGGCTACAAGAAGCTGACCAGGGAAGACAAGTCCAGGATCTTCGGCTTGAACGCCGCAAAGCTCTACAAGGTGGATGTGAACGCCAAACGTAAGGGGCTGCCCGCGGACGCGCTCACGAAGTTCAAGAAGATCTACAAAGAAGAGGGTGGCCAGGCTTCAAACAGAGCGTATGGATGGGTGCGGGCTGAAGGTTAGCACGCGGGAGCAGCTTGCCCTTGTATCGTTAACGTCAGGCCTCAGCGGACCGCGACGTAGTATTGGCATCACTGCGAACTTCAGCTCGCGCGCTCCGCTGCATCGAGTGTTAGGCCGCATGGTTTATTACGGGACTTCCCTTGCCATGCCCAGTAAATCAATGCCTTCAAGATGAACTTGCCTGATCGGCCTCCATCCGAGCTTAGCGTAGAGCCCCCCATCGAGCACTTCCGTCACCAGATGCAATCTCCTGGCTCCTTTTGTACTTGCGATCTCAATCATCTTCAGGCAGAGGGCGGTTGCGATCCCTCTGCCGCGGAGTTCGGGTGGCACGTAGACGCCGCTCAGCCAATATTGGAAATCAGGAAACAACTCGTGCAAAGCACTCCGATCTTTTAGGGTTGCAACTCCGAGCATGTTTCTCTCACCAACCGCTAGGAGATGGAAAGGCAGCTTGTTCGGCTTGAGGCTCGCTAGTTCGCTCACATAGGCTTCCAGTGATTCGTGGCGCTGGGGCAGTCCCCACTCGTGAATCCACCAACGTGCAACTTGGGGGATGGCCTCTGGGCGCTCCGAAAGGGGCACAAAGTCGAATTGAGATCTCTCCTTTGATGAGTCCATTGTCATCGAACTTGTCGTTTGTGGTGCGACCTAACGTCAGGCGTCGGCGGGCGCGCGATGTGGCCTTCGGATCACGACGAACACCGACCCGCGCGCTCCGCTACACGCCCGAGTTAGACAGCGAGCTACCAATTCAGATTCAATGAACGACAGCGGCATACCACCTGCTCGGAATCCTTAGATAGTTCTCTCTTACATTTGTGGCATTGTCCCGGAACAATCACGATGTGGTGCATCGTCCTCTTCGCCGCCACAAAGGTAAACCCAGCCAGCCTGAAGAATTCCAACGGTTCAAACATCTTCTTTCGCCGCACAAGGTCGGCAACCTCTCCACGTTGTTCTGGGGTTAGCGACGGGCATGACCAGCTTTCCCGACATCGGGCGCATTCGAACTGGGCTATTCGTTTCGTGGCCCCGACTCTTTCGTCGAATTCAACAGAGCCAGCTTCGATCCATTGGGGTAGGAAAGAATATTCGTCTTCAGGTCGGCTTTCTCTTTCGTCTCGTTCATTCATACATCAGCTGCTCTCGCGATGTCTAACGCCAGGCGTCAGCGGGCGCGCGCGCCCCAAGATCGATTCATTTCAACACCGCTGCGCGCGCTCCGCTGCACGCCCGAGTTAGGCGCCGTGCCTTGCGGTCTGACACCTTGCATTGAATTCATCAAGGAGTCGCGGCAGTTTCTCGAGAATGAACTCAGCCCATTGTCGAACATCGGCGTCTTGGCCGTATCGCAGCCAAACATCATCCGTGTCACGATAGGGTTCGCGAACTAGTTCGAATTTTGCGAAGTACCATTTCTTTGTATCCTGCTGAAGGTCGTGACTCCAATGACCGCCGGGTGGCAGAGACAGTTTGCTTATTACTGAGTTCTGAATGCTACGAACCTGCTCTCTGTCATCAGGACTAAGCAGCCGGAAAAACCGAATGCGCGTCCCCGCACAGCCGGGCTCAGGCCTTGTTGACTCCTGAAACTCCAAGGTGACTTTCGAACCTGTGTGGGTATCCCACCCATCCTGAGAGCACTGGAACCAGAAAGTATGAAAGAGGCCGTCGGCAGAACGTACATAATTAAGCATTCCCCCAGTCCCTCGCTTGAAGCCGACGCTCTTGGCCCAAGGTCCGATGACGTCGCGAATGATCCTATATACCTGCGTGGACTTCATACCTTGGATCGCCGGAAGCCTAACAACTCGTTCACCGGGCGGGCGCTGTGATGTTGGTTAGAACAGACGCCCCACGTCGCGCGCGTTCCGGTGCAATGGATGTTAGGCAGATTTCGGAATCGTAGGACGACGATTGTATTCTCAGTAGAATTCATTGTTTTCTCCCGAATTCTTTCTGCATCCTTCAGAGAAAGATAGTTATCGAAGCTTGTTTTTGAATAGGGAGATCGGGCGAAAGAAAAGTTCTCTCTATCAAAAGCCGGGCCAAAATCCCGTGGATCGCTCTATTGTTTTCCGAGTAAAATGAGCCCACTGAGCGCCAATGCGAGGCCCACCCAGTGCCGCCCCGTCAGCGTCTCTTTGAAGACTAAGACACCGATTGGTAAGAGTAGCACCGTGACCATCACGTTGGAGTAAAGCGCGCCAAGCGACAGATTCCAGCCCGCGCGATAAGCGAGGAGGAATCCGAGTTCGAGCCCCACGATGCCAAAGCCAAGCGCGAATGTCGCCCAATTGAGTTCTTTCACGGCCGAGCCGA
Source organism: Blastocatellia bacterium (assembly GCA_035576605.1). Classification (GTDB taxonomy): domain Bacteria; phylum Acidobacteriota; class Blastocatellia; order UBA7656; family UBA7656; genus Onstottus_A. Next base: position 14,120 of record DATLWF010000579.1, read on the forward strand.
TTTGCAGGCCCGGATAAAAGAGTGGGAGACAAACCAGAGTGATCAGCATCCCGCTCAAGTAAGTGAAGAATAGTGAAACCAGCGGATTTGCGTTCGGGCTGATCGCTTTCTGGCAGAAGTGGTAGGCTACGTTCGCGACTACGGTTAACCCCATGGCAAAGAAATAGAGGAATTTCATATGAAGCTCCGATTGTAGACTACATAGTAATCTGGAATTGGCTGTTTTCTTGAAACTTTGAATTTGTAATATCGGTCGGAACTCCGGCCGATAGGCCAAGCAGCGGCCCAAATTCTCAAGACTTCTACAGCCTGTAGAGCGATTGGTGGCGGCTGCCACATGTTTTGATTTCGCGGTTTTCCAAACAACATGGGGTTCCTTTCGCCTAACGATTGGGATGACCGGGCCGCGCACAAGACACTCGGACAACGATCGAAACTCGGTTGCGCGGCTCCGGTCGATCCCTTGGTTAGATTGCCCTGCGCATGCCTCCCTTTAGTTCCCGTTCTCACTTCTGGTCATATGCAG
>DATLWF010000580.1:0-8683 GCA_035576605.1 Blastocatellia bacterium
TCCGACATTTGGTTGTAATTGCAACGAGGAACCGTTTTGTTTACCGTGATCTTGGCCTGGCCGGAGGATAGGGCAATGCTGAGGAGCAACCCGAGCGCCGAGCCAGGGGCCAATACCGGACGGGGGTGATTCGTCACCCCCCGGTTTAACACCAGATTTAGTTAGACCAGCATGAGGTATCAACTGGAGCCCCCGTCCGGGATGGCACGAATGCGATAAACCTTCTTTGCATTGGCGCACTGAGACATTGCTTTCCATCGTCAACCCCGACCATGATCAACAAGAGTTCGACCACGACCAAAGCGAATGCCTCTCCACGGATGGTCCTTTGGAGGCACCCACTTCTTTCTTAGCTTCTTCGGCTGCCAGCTCACTTTCTTTTTGGGAGAAGCGGTTGGTCTCTCGGTCAACAACTGGAAAGGAATATCTTTGTCGCGATAGACGAAGTGGAGTTCACCGTTGAGATATCGCTTCACCTTTACCTTTCCGCTCGCGGGCCCGTACCTGGTCATTCGCTTCAACTGGTAGTAGTTGTTCTCGAACCGCACAATCCAGTCTTTGGTGATGGAGCGTTGTTGCTGTACGCAAAAGATGGAAGGCAGATCGTACCCTTTGGCGGATCGGTGATAGTCCACTGGATCGCGGGGCGCCACAGAAAACTTGCGGTTGAGCTTATCTTGAAACTCAGCTCGGTAAAGCAGCTTATTGGCTGCGACAAACTTGCTGATCCCTTTCAGTCGGAGCTCCTTCACCAGTCTATTCTGATAAACGCCGTTTGAGCGCTCAATTCTGCCTTTGGCCTGTGGAGAGCGCGCAAGGATGATCTTGATACCCAGTTCCTTGCAGGCTCGCGCGAACTGAGTCAGATCCTCGTTGTTCGCGTCTTCGATGCTTGAGGGCGCCTTCTCTGGCGAAGCAAAGATATTCTTGCGGTCGACGTAGATCGAACCTGGAATCCCGAACCGATCGATCCAATTCCACAACAGAGTCATTGCAGCAAAGATCGTCTCCTGATCGTCTAGCAGCGACATAGTCCAGGTGGTCGCATCGTCAGCCGCATTCATCAGGCAGCAGGGTTCGGCTCGCTCTTCGAACCACGGATGGTGTGAGCCGTCCATCTGCAGCATTTCTCCAAACCGCGCCCTTCGCTCGCGCCAGCTTCGATGCTTCCCCCGACGGCGTTGTCTAGCCCACAACCCCTCTAGGGTGAGCCACCGTCGCAACGTCTCGTGATCCACTTTGTAGCCATCCTCTTCTTCCAGCTTCTCCGATCCAAGCGTCGGACCAAACCCTTCGTACTTGGCCTTGTATCCCGCGATTACTTCCTTCCGGAACTTCTCCGGATACGCTCGATTAGACTTCCTCCCTCGACTGCGATGAACTAATCCCTTATCGCCGTGTTTGACGTACCGTTTGTAGATCCTTCGTGTGTGCCGGTAGCTCAGCCCTAGCATTCGTGAGGCGTCGCTCAGTTTCAACTCCTTTTTGCTAACCCTCGCTAACACCTTCAGGTATTCCCGCTCCTTCCGACTCATCATCAAATGTCCTCTCATAGCACCCTATTGGGCGCGATCTGCTCTCTTTTTTACAGAGGACATTTCTATTGAGTTCACCTGAGGACATTTTCATCGAGTCACGACAAAGTTGCATTCAGTCGTTGACAAACCCAGCGCGCGGGAGTAGATTCAACCCACCTGTGGCAGCCGGTGAAGTGCAACCGGCAATAGGATACCAGGACGGCATTCGAGAAGCTCCCGTAACGCCTCGCACATTTTCCCCACCTTCAAAGGAGCACCACTATGCCCGCGGCACTATCAGATGAAAGCAGAGCCGTCGTCCGCCGATTCTTCGCGGAACTCTGGAACAATGGCGACCTCAGCGTCGCCGATGAGCTGATCGACATCGATGCCGTCAATCACGACCCTGCAGGACCCCGGCTCGGGATGGGCCCGGAGGCGACAAAGCGACTGGTCACCATGTATCGCAACGCGTTTCCTGATCTGGTGCTCCAAACCGAACACCTGATTGCAGAGAGCCGGATGGTGGCGATTCACTGGATTTCGTCGGGCACCCACCGCGGCGAGTTCCTGGGCGCCGCTCCGACCGGCAATCGGGTTCTGGTGGACGGAATCAGCATTCTTCAGGTTGATCGGGGTAAGATCTCCGAGGTCTTCACTAACTGGGACACACTCAGCGTGATGAGGCAGATTGACGCTCCGAAAGCAGCGGAATAAAATCCCGATCTTAAGCCGCGCCGACAGCCGACGACAACCAATGACTGCAAGCCCATTCCTGTTGGCTTAGAGGGGGTGTGTCCGTCCGCCGCTAGCCGCTTCTTGCATATTCTGTTCATTCCTATTACTTTCCTGACTCGAAATAGTCGGCGGAGCCTTGCTGACCCAAAACCCGCAAGATCGATAGGACCAATGAAAAGAAACATCGTAACGATATTTCAACGTCCGCTCCTCATCGCATTTGTGTTGCTCACTGTAGTTCTCTCGGCGTGCGCTCCATCGGCGTCGATCAGGGACCTGCGCCCGACTGTTATCTTGATTTCGCTGGACGGGTTCCGCTACGACTATCTCGAGAAATACCATCCACCGACTCTCTTGTCTCTGGCTCGCGACGGCGTACAAGCGAAGTGGATGATTCCATCGTTCCCAAGCAAGACTTTCCCTAACCACTACACGATCGCCACCGGGCTCTATCCACAGAATCACGGTATCGTCGAGAACAACGTTTTCGATAAAGGCTTCAACGCCACATTCACGATGAGCAATCGCGAGGAAGTTCAGAATGGTCGTTGGTGGTTGGGCGAACCGATCTGGATCACCGCTGAAAAACAGGGGCAGAAAACCGCGCCCTACTTCTGGCCTGGAAGCGAAGCCGAAATAGCCGGCGCGCGGCCGACCTACTGGAAGCCTTATGACGGGAAGGTGACCAACGAGGCGCGAGTAGACACGGTCTTGTCCTGGCTCGATCTGCCGCCGGGAGAGCGCCCGACTTTCTTGACTCTGTACTTCAGCGATGTTGACAATGCCGGGCATGACTTCAGCCCCGACGCGGTAGAAACACGCAACGCGGTGCTCAAAGTTGACAACAACCTCGGCAGACTCATCGACGGACTCAAAGCGCGGGGGGTATTCGCGCAGGTCAACCTGATCATCGTCTCCGATCACGGCATGGCGACGCAGGACCCGAACAACACAATTATCCTGGACGAGCTCTTTGATACGAGTCTGGCGGAGAAAATCTTATGGACGAGCGAGATCGTCAGCATCTTTCCAAAAGCCGGCAAGGAGGATACGATCTATACAACACTGAAGGCCAGGATGCCGCCGCACGCGAAACTCTATCGCAAGGCGGAAGTCCCCGCGCGCTTTCATTACTCGAACAGCCCGCGCATCGCTCCGCTGTTGGTGCTGCCTGACGAAGGATGGACCTTAACTACGCGAGCAAAGTTTGATGAGGCGAAGGCGAAGGACCCAAAGAAAGGCTTGAGAGGCGGGCACGGCTACGATAATGAGCTTCCTTCGATGCGGGCGATCTTTATCGCGCACGGCTCGGCGTTCAGGAAGGGTGTCGTCATCGAGCCGTTTGAAAACGTTCAGGTCTACAATGTGATGACCAGGATTCTCGGACTGAGACCCGCGCCCACCGACGGCAACGACGCGATTGCCACTGCGGTCTTAGCGGATGACGATGCCTACCATTGATACGTCCGGGCTTCTACCAAACTCCGTGCTGGAGTCACAATGACAAGTGCCTGGAGCACCGGGTCTTCTGCTCCAGGCATTCTTGTTCGCTCTAAAACCCGCTGTAGTCTATGAAGCCCTTGTTGATCTGTGTGATCTTTCGGGCTTCGCGCCGGAAGACACCGATTCCGTTGCGCGAGCCGTTGTCGTTTGTGTTTCCCTCAATCGTCACCAGGCGGCCGCCGGCTCTTTCCACGACCATGCCAGAATGTCCAAACCCTTCGCCCAGATCCAGTATGAACAATGAGCCAGGCTTTACGAGCGCCGGGTCGGAGATTGCGCGTGTGCGTGTTATCCGCAGAACACCTGGTTTTCGGCCCGCCTGATTCCAGTGATCCAGGACTCCGGCGGTCTTGATATGCGGATTCTCAAGTCCCAGCGATTGGGCGGCCTTGAGGTAACAGAAATGCGTAAAGGCGACGCACCAGGCAAAGCTATGGCCGACGGGATTGAGCCCCACGGCGCGCAAGTACTCATCTACCTCGGGACCGCGGTTCGAACCTAGCGGCTGTTCTCTGACGCCTATCTGCGTTACCGCAAAATCAATCGCACCTTTAGCCAGTGGCGATGGAGCCGAGGAGCTCGAAGGCACCGATGCGGCGCCAAACATAGCGCCCCAGGTGAAAGATCCTACTTCGCCGTCAATCTGAAGTGGCATACCGCTCACGTCAGGAAAGCGAGCCTGAAACAGTTTGACAGCGCTCTTCGTGATCCCAACATCAAAGATTCCTGTCTCTTCGACAGGCCCGCAGCCTACCTCATTCAGACGGTGCTGAATCGCCTTTACAATCTCCCGGTCGGGGTCGCCGGCTTTGATAATTCGTCCGGGAAAAGGCAGAGGTACGACTCTGCCGAGCGGTGTTTCAACTTGCGCGGTTGTTGCTGACATAAGGACTCCTTTCTGTTAGTCAAGTAGCGTAAACAACAACTATGACCTCGGGCTTGCTACTCTACGCCTTCCGCCTGGGGTGATCAAGCTGTAGCATTGACTCCTGTAGCATTGACTCCCAACATTATCACCAGCGGTTTAGGCTATGTCGGTGACCCAAACGTCGCCTTTTGTTTTGCAGCGTCAACGAGATGGGTAATACAACGATGGAGTTCTGGAACCCCCTTTGCCGTCTGTTAATTCATGCCGCTAAGATGCGCGTAGAGATCATCAGTGTAGCGCGGGGCTAGAGAACTATGGCTAAGGCGCCCTCAATAGAAGATCGACTCGCCGAACTTGCGACGCTCAGCAAGTCGCCGGATACTCCCGAAGCTCTCAAGCAAGTTCGAAAGCATCTTGCGAGCAAGACCAGCCTCATTGTCGCCAAGGCGGCAGAGATTACCGCTCACATCGAAGGTCACGAATTCGTCCCCGATCTCATTGCGGCCTTTCATCGCTTCATGATTGACCCGGCGAAGACTGACAAGGGGTGCGCTGCCAAGACCGCCGTCGTGAAAGCGTTGCTGGCTGCTGATTGCGATGACGAGGATCTGTATCGCACCGGTATTCGGCATGTGCAGCACGAGCCAACGTGGGGTGGGCGCTCGGACACAGCCGCGCCGTTGAGGGCGCTCTGCGGATTGGGTCTGGTTCAGATAGGTTCTGCTGACGCGATGAACGAACTGGCGGCATTGCTCGCCGACAAAGAGGCGGACGCCCGGATAGGGGCGGCCGGAGCTCTCGGTCATTGCGGGCCGGCAGCGGCGCCGCTTCTTAGATTCAAGGTGCTGACCGGAGACGAGGAGGCGGCCGTGCTCGCTGAGTGCTTATCCGGGTTGATGGCGCTGTCGCCGGGCGCTTCGTTTGAATTCGTAGCCAGGTTTGTCGATCAAAAATACCCGTTGCTTTATGAGCACGCCGCACTTGCGCTTTCGGAGTCACGGTTGCCCGGAGTCTTCGAGTTGTTGAAGGAGAAGTGGACCACCACGTTTGATCGCGAGTTCAAGCAAACCTTGCTGCTTCCAATAGCTTTGACGAGATCTCAAGAAGCACGCGACTTCCTCATATCGGTTTTGGAAACCGGTGAGGTGAAAATGGCTACTGCCGCGATTGCGACGCTGGGCATCTATCGCGAGGACGCGACGATGCGAAAACGTGCAGAGGAGGCCATCGGCGGACCAAATAAAGCTCAATTGCTAGCGGCCTTGCGCCGCGTGTTCGAATGACTTGACGGCGCTCCACATGTGCCTTCGGATGCCGTAGAACAACAATGCTGCGACGAGAAGATAGATCACCGAATTAGCGCTTATGCACGCGCCCATGCCAAAGCGCTCGCTTGCAGCGGCTATCGCCACGGGAGCGACTCCGCCGCCGATCCAACCTACGGAGTTCATGAAGCCTACTGCTGAGGCTCGGCGCTCGGGCGGCACTACATCGTGAAGGGAGGCCCAGATGTTCGCATCGTAAAGCCCTTTGAAATATCCAAACCCGGTCAGCGCCAAAACCACAACAGGAACCGACAACGTCCATCCCGCTAGAAAGATGAACGGAACTCCAAGCGTCAATCCTATCGCCTGGGTTAGCATCCGCCCGCCTCTGTTGGTTCTCGCCAGCCGGTCCGCCAGAACTCCACCGCTCAACACACCGAGCACCGATGCGATCTGCAGATAGGCGGTCGCGCTTACACCGGCCATCGCCAGGCTGAGATTGAACTTGCGATAGAGGAACGACGGCATCCATGTCAGGAAGATCATCGCCACAAAGTTCGCGCCGACGAAGACCACAGTAAGGATTCGCACCATAGGGTTAGCGAACAGCTCGCGCGCCGTTTTGAACACTTCCTTCAGTATGCGTACGACGCGGCCGGTGAAGGACTCCGCACTCGCGACAAGCAGGGAAGGTTCTTCGCCTTCGCCCAGGCCGTCAGACAGTCGGGGCTCTCGGGAGGTTGGCTGAGTCGAAGGCGCGCGACTGGGCTCGCGAAGCAGTACGATCAGCAGAACGGCGAGCAGGATGCCCAGCGAGCCGAACAAGTAGAAGCTCGAACGCCAGCCGTAATGCTGGCCGAGCACTCCGGCGACGCTTCCCCCGGCGATTGTCCCTACGTAGACGCTCGACTGATGGATCGACATCGCACGCGAACGGGTGCCCGCGCCGTGGTAGGCGCTCAAGATGGACATAGACGCAGGAAAGTAAAATGCCTCGCCGAAGCCTTCCAGCGCGCGGAAAAAGACAAGGTGTGAATACTTTGTCGAGAACGCGGTCGCAATCGTTATGAACGACCAGAAGCCGAGCCCGCCTATGATCAGAGCTTTGCGATTGATTCGATCCCCTACCAGACCGGCGATCGGCCCGGCGGCGGCATACACCCACATAAACGACGCGCCGACGATGCCCAGCTGCACGTCGCTCAGATGCATTTCCGATTTGAGCAGCTCGAAGACGGAGAAGATCGCTTGCCGGTCCGCGTAGTTGAAAAAACAGACGAACCACAACATGGCGACGACCCACCATTTGTAGGTTCTTACGGTTTCCAGTTTCTGGTTTCTGGTTTCTGGTTTCACGCTGCTTATTCTCTAAAGCATGTCATGCCCTCGGTCCCGACTCACTTCGGGACCAAAAACTAGTGAACTGTAGCATTGAAATGAGTAGTGTCTTGCTGTTAATGAGAAGCTGCGACAGGTTTCGCCGTTACAGGTCACCAGAAACGCGAAACCATTTTTTTCATTCCGGCCAGCGCCCTTCAGGCATATCGAGTAACACGAGCTTCCGCGGATCAATCACGACATGTTTGATTCGTTCGCGCTTCCAGGTATAGGTGACGTGCACCAATCCATCAGCGGTCTGTATAACGGCGGGATATGAGTACTCGCCGGGCTGGTCCTCCAATATCAAAGCCGCCCTCCAGGTCTTGCCGTCGGGTGAAACCGCCACATTGAGCGGACTGCGTGCTCTCTCGGTGTGGTTGTATACGACCAAAGCGCGGCCGTCCCTGAGCATCACCGCATCGATGCCCGAGCTCGGATTCGGAAGCGGCGTCGCCTTCATCGCGCTCCAGGTTCTTCCGCCGTCCGACGACCGGCTCTCGGTGATCTTGCGCTGCTGACTGCGGCAGAGGATTTGAATCTCGCCCGATCGATGGACCAGTATCGCCGGTTGGATGGCGCCGAATTGCGCCCCGTCATTCAGCGGTTCGGTCTTCCGCCAGGTTTCGCCGAGGTCTGTTGTTCGCTCCATGTGAACGCGCCAGCCGGCGTGCTCAGTGCTGGAGCCGCACAAGATCGAGCCGTCCTGCAGCTGGACCGGTTTGTTCTTGATCGGACCGAGAATGCCATCGGGCAGTCGCCGCGGCTTCGACCAGCTGGCGCCGCCATCGGAGGAAGTCGTGAGCATGCCCCACCATTCGCTGGGGCTTGGTCCGACTTTGTAGAAGAGCAGCAGCGGTCCACGCGCGGGCTGAAACAGCACGGGGTTCCAGCAAGGGTAACGCTCGCCCGCTGGTTGAACGCCGTTGGCGACTTCCACTACTTTGGACCACCCGTTGTTATCGCGTCTTGAAAGCCAGATCCCAACGTCGGGGCTCTTCTCGCGCGTGCCTCCGAACCAGGCCGCAACCAGTCCGCCTTTGGACTCGGCGATGGTTGATGCGTGGCACGATGGGAAGGGCGCCTGTTCGTAGATGAACTCTGCTTGGACTATGGCATCGCGACTCTGCGCGGTATTGTTGTTTCTGCCCTCGGTCAGAATGCCTGCCAGAGCAATGAGAAACACAAGGGCAGCGCAATTCACAGTTCGCATTGTCAACACCAAAGCGCTGGATGATCTGGAAGCGGCGCCGGGTCCGCCAATCTGCATGCTCAGCGGTGACCTACAGCCCTGAATCTTCGTGGCTTGGGCGCCCTATTCGACGGGCGACATACTATCACAAAGATTCTTAAGCGGAGAGGTGAGGTGATTTCTTAATCGAGTTGCAGAGGGCAGATGCAGCAATCTTGGGCTG
>DATLWF010000581.1:0-6282 GCA_035576605.1 Blastocatellia bacterium
AGAGATTGAGTGATCGATCTCCTGGACGCCAGGAGGAGATCAACATTCGGACTGCTTCTGACCCCGCATCTCTATCTATCCGACCAAAGGGATTATTTCCAAAAGCCGTTCAATATTGAACGGCGCTGCACTTCGAACTGAAGTATCGTGGAACCTGGGGCAGGCTCCTCTTCAACTTCAACATAGCGGACCGCCACTACCAAATGTTGTGATGACAAATAGTCAAGAAATTCAACCGCGAGACGCGGACCAGCTTACAGGTCCCGGCGGATATGACAGAAGCTTGAAATTCACCGGCAATAGTGAATTTCAAGTGGAAGTTCGGCGGCGGATCGATGAGTTTTTCCGAAACACCGGTCGGCGGCAACGTGACTGCCCGCAAATGTACGTGAAGACCGCGATCCTGATTACCTCCTTTATAGTGGTCTACGGGTTGTTGGTGTTTGTTACGCAAACGTGGTGGCAGGCGCTGCTGCTGGCGATAGTGCTCGGATTGGTCACTGCGGCAATCGGTTTCAATGTTCAGCACGACGGCAGCCATCAGGCCTATTCGAACTACGATTGGGTCAACAACATGATGGCGATGACCCTGGATGTAATGGGTGGGAGTTCCTACCATTGGCACTGGAAGCACGTTATCTTCCATCACACCTATGTAAACATCGCGGGGCATGACACCGACATCGATCTCGGCGGCCTGGGGCGGCTGACACCGCACAGCAGACGGTTGTGGTTTTACCGATGGCAGCAATTTTACCTCTGGCCGCTTTACGGCTTGATGGCCATCAACTGGCATCTTATTGGTGATTTCCGTGACGTCATCCCCGGCCGAATTGGAGAGCACCGCCTGCCGCGCCCCCGCGGCTGGAACCTCATTGTTTTCCTCGCCGGTAAAGCGATTTTTCTCGCCCTGGCATTCGGGATTCCCCTGCTGTTTCATCGGATATGGGTCGTGGCGCTGTTCTACGCTGTGGCGGCGATTGTGATCGGCATAGTGCTAAGTGTTGTATTTCAACTGGCACACTGCGTGGAGCAGGCGGGGTTTCCGCTGCCCCGACATGACACTGGGCGAATCGAAAACTCGTGGGCAATCCATCAGGTCGAGACTAGCGTGGACTTTGCGCGGCGCAGCCGAGTAGCAGCGTGGCTCCTGGGCGGCTTGAACTTTCAGATCGAACACCATCTGTTTCCTCGAATCTGCCACGTCAACTACCCGGCCATCTCGGAGATTGTGGCGCAGACCTGTCAGGAGTTTGGAGCGAGGTACGGTGAACACGAGTCCTTCTGGTCAGGCGTGGCGTCGCATTTCCGTTGGTTGCGACGCATGGGAATGACGGATACGAGCCTTGATTGAAATGAGTGACACCAAGCACGAATCTGCGGCGATGCCCGGGCCAACCCGAATCAGTTCACCGCCGTTGGCGCCGATACTGATGATGATCTTCTGGATGCTGCTTGGCGGAGCCGGCGGAATCAAGCTCACACAGAGTATCTGGCGAGTCCTCGGCATGGGCTCCGGGGAAGTGTCAATCGCCGTTCCGGTCGGAAGCGTCGTTGGAGCGATAGTCGGGGCGTTGTTGGGGTTGATCAGTAACCCGCGGGTACTCGTTCTCCTGATGGCCGTGTTTGCCGGATCGACCGCCGGTGCAGTAGCCGGAAAACTTTCCTGGGGAGATATCGGGGAGGTCGGGGGTCAAGTTGGCGGTGCGTTGCTGGGTGGTATTGCATGGGCTGTGTGGTTGTTCGTGGGAAGCGGAAGGCGTCGTGAACTTTGATCGCGAGCGAAACCAACCTCGAGCGGCTTATTTTCTAAACTGTTCAATATTGGACGGACGTGCATCCGTCGATGGCGTATTCTCCAAGAATCACATAAAGAGACCAATGAGAAGAAACAACAGACAACTCAGACTCACAGCCGACAGCCCCTTTCCGTCAACCACACTGACTGACACGTCCGGCAATCCCAGCGAAAGCTACCATTGGAGACAAATGGCCGCGGTGCGCCAGGAATGGCAGCAGGAGTTCTGGCATCCATATGTGAACGAGTTTGAACTGTCCCTGGCCGAAATCACAAACATTGAAACGCGGGTGCGAAGGGAGCTTTATCCATGAGCGCTCGTGCATTAGAGCGGAGTCCAGCGCCTGACCGTCGGCCTAAAAGCCGAGGAGCGCTTACAACTGGGAATAAGGCCGTTTATCCAGGTCAGGGTCCCTGCCGTATTGGCAGCGTCGTAAAAAGAGTCGTCGGTGCCAGGGTAATGATGTTTTACCACTTGATTGTCCTGGACGACAATCGCGGCGACCTGTTCGTGCCAGTAGAAAAAGCTCGGTCGATTGGTGTCCGATTGCTGATTAAGAAGGCTGAGGTTCCCGGGCTCCTGGCTCATCTAAAAAAGAGCGCCAAGACCGCTGACAATTGGAAACAGCGCGCAACCGATAATCTGAAACTGTTCGCCTCCGGTTCGCCCTACGACCTCGCTGAGGTCGTCGCGTCACTGACTGAGTTAGGCGTTGCGAGAGCGTTAACACTTGGAGAATCCGGGACGCTCGGAAGGGCGAGAAAGCTGCTGATCTGCGAGATCTCAGAAGTAACCGGAGAGACCAAGGCCGCGGTCGAAGAACAGATCGACCATGCTCTCAGAGCGCCAAAACGAAAATGAGAGCTGGCTCCTGTCTACTACGGGCGACCTGACTACCAGCCCCTACGAATGGATTGAAAAACAAGAAGTGGCAAGACTCAAGTTGCTGCTTGCCACCCCGAAGTTGTAGTTCGAAATACGTGGGAGGGTTTAATCAAATGGGGGAGAACTACCTGGAAGTTATCAATATGCTCGAGCAGTCAGACAACTCCGTCGCGGAAACGGCGTCTCTTCTGAACGAGGGCGAGGTGGAAGTGGAAGTAATGGACTTTGAGGGAACGGAATGATCAAGAGGCGGATGATTCAGGCGTGCTCCAGCCGCCATCTTTGAGGACCTTGGCGTCTTTGCGCGATACCTGACCTTCGGCTTTCCTAGCACCTGAAACCAGGTTTCGCGCAAAGACGCCAAGGCCCTCAGAGACGCCAAGGGCCTGCAGTAAAGAACAAGTGAAGAAGTAAAGATGATAGCCAACCACTTAGAAACGGAACGATTCGATCTTCTGAAGGACGATAAAGTGTGTGTAGCCGACTACGGCTTCGGACACAACCGCCACGGCACGCGGGACGTGTGGATAGAACGGAGCGTTAAGGGTGAAAGGTTCTTGAGCCAGATCACTTTTGAAGGGGAAGCTCTCGCCGTCCGCAAGGAGATTTACACGGGGCACTGTTACATACTGCGCGAGAAGACCAGCGGCCGTTACTACTTTCTAGATCTGAATGATTGCGGGTTCTGGCTACACAGCGACACCTTTTCGGGCGCGGAGACCTTCTGTGGCGACGCGTCGGTGAAGATACAAGAGTGGTTGACTGGTAACGCTTAGGTGAGCGTGAAGCCAAACTACTTACCGCAACGCCGACTTCCAGTAATCCCTTGTTATCTCCCATTCGTTCTCTACCGTCGCAAACATAGAACAGCCCGTGTGAGTGAGGGGCATTACCGGGGCCGTTCGGGCGGGATTGAATACGTTACCGTTGCATGCGCAACCGGCGCGTTGTCTCCTTCCGAGTACATCGTCACTTCGCCTACCGCCAACCGCTTGCCGAGTTTCAGCAGCCTGCACTCGGCGATTACATCGGATTGTTCCGGTTTGCGCAGGAAGTTGATGTTCAGGTTAGTGGTGACGGCCAGCGCAACCGGGCCGATCATTCCAAGCAAGGCTAAGTACATAGCTATGTCCGATAGCATCATCAGAGAGGGCCCGGAGATCGTTCCGCCCGGCCGCAGATGCCGACGGTCGTAGCGCATTCGAACCTGCGCGAACATCTCTTCGACTCGTTCCACCTTGAACGCCCGATGTGCCGTGTCGGGAAAATGCGAGTAGAGGAATTGCTCGAGTTCTTCGGCTGTCATTCTGGGCATCGTTATTCCTCGAAGTTCAGAGTTCAGGCTTCAGCTTGACGTTGGCGACTGAGGCCGCGAAACCTTGAGGCCTGCAGGGAAGGCACATATCATCGGAGTATGCTTCTCGATCTGTTGTTCGGCAGGTTTCGCCGCAAGCTTCCAACGAAAAGTCCAGGGCACTCGACGATCGAGACCGCCGAAGATGAATGTAGGCAACTCGACCCGAAGGATCCCTTCCCCGATATAGTCGTCATTGAATTCCAGGACGTGATCGATCTGCATTCGATTCCGCCTCGTCAGGTTCGCGCAGTGGTTGAAGACTACCTCGAAGAGGCGCACCGCCGGGGCGTGCATTGGGTGCGCATCATTCACGGCAGAGGAATCGGCGTGCAGCGCGAGATGGTTCGGTCGATCCTCTCGCGCACACCCTACGTTGTTGATTTTCGAGACGCGCCCCCGGAGGCGGGTGGCTGGGGAGCTACGGTCGTGACGCTGAGAGTCAATGATGATGCGCGATGACAAGTTTACGCTGAGAGCGCGAGCATCCCTGCTTACCGAGTCGAGTCCAATCATAGCTGGTCATTGTGAGGGATCCGCAGTGGTTCTTCAATCATTCGCATGAGTCCAAGATAAGGCGGGCAATATACAACATTTCGAGACCAAAGTAATCTCAGGCTTGCCACCGGCTGGCGACAAGCGCGTAAAGTGCGCGGGGAAGGCTGCACGGGTGTGATTAAAGTCGGACTTCTGAGAAGGCGGGCTCTTGACATCAACCCACTGACTCGTGGTGGGCGAGTGTGGTTCTCATTAACACCCACGTTCAGTGGGGTGTTGGGCGCGGCCGGGTGATCTGGAACCGTTTCAATGGTTCACTTCGACCGTCCAGAAAAACTGTTGAAACAGTTAGGGCCAATCGAAGCCCGCTCCAACACCTCAATGAATTGCGTTAATGAGAAGGACACGTTTTTCATTCAGAACCAAGTCTCACATACCTTCACAGAACTCTTAATTACATCCAACCTGCACTCCAAGCGTCGCCATTTGCACGCCGCATCCTCTTTTATGCTAAATTATGACGCGATGAAACGCTCGAACATAAAACGCTACGCCACTCTGCTTGTGCTGGCCGTGTTGGCCTCGGCTTGCTCGGGGCCGGCCGAGAACCAGGGCTCCTCGAACACCAACGCTCCTCCCGCGCAAGCCAACAGCAACTCCGCCCCGCAGCCTCAAATTGCTCAAGGCAACCCTCCGGCCGTCGGCCCGGGACCCGCGCCGCCCACGGTGCAACAGATACCGCCACCGCCGCCTGCGAAATCGGCCGCGGCGGGCAACGCCAACGCGGCGAATGCGACAAACGGTTCGGCCGCCGGCAACGCGCGCGCGCCCAAGCTGGTCGCGCCGGAAAAGCAGATAGACTTCGGCAAGCAGCCTCAGAATAAGAACCTCGTTCGCCCGATTGTAATCAAGAACGGCGGACGTGCCGATCTCAACATCGAGTCTGTGGTGCCAAGCTGAGGATGCACCACAGTGGACTTCCCTAAAGTCCTACGGCCTGGTCAGGCCGGCACGATCAAAGTCAAAGTTGAGACCGGCACCGCGCCTGGTGTTCACGTAAAATCTGTAACCATAAAAACAAACGATCCAAACGACCCCTCTCATCTCGTGCGGTTTGCGTTCGACGTGAAAGGGTGAGCCGCAGCTATCTTCATGCCCAAAAAAGAAATCGAATACGACGCGATGCTCTCGGTTCTCGGCCGGCGCTTGCAGCCGAACGCGATCCGCAAGCTGACGCTGCTGCTCGGCAGCAAAGAAGTGATCTCACTCGCGGCAGGCGCGCCGAGCTTTGAAACATTCCCGCTCGAAGAACTCGCGGAAATCTCCGCGCGCGTTATTCGCGAGCGCGGACGGCTGGCGCTTCAGTATGGACCCACGAGAGGCCAGGGCGCGCTGGTCGAAGCTGTAGCCGCCATCCTTCGCGCGCGCGGCATCGAAAGCTGCAATGCGTCCCAGATCGTGATGACTACCGGTTCGCAGCAAGGGCTCGATCTCATCGCGCGGGTTATACTCGATCCGGGCGATGTCGCGCTGGTCGAGCTTCCCAGTTATATCGGCGGAATCATCGCGCTGCACAATGCGCAAGCCGAGATGGTAGGCGTGCGCCAGGATGACGGCGGCATCGTCATCAACGACCTGCGAGAGAAGGTCGACCGCATGCGCTCGGAAGGCCGACGCGTCAAGTGCATCTACACAATCCCAAACTTCCAGAACCCTTCGGGGGTCACGCTCGCAGCCGAGCGCCGC
>DATLWF010000582.1:0-3057 GCA_035576605.1 Blastocatellia bacterium
ATAAGGGCAGCCTCCTCAGTTGACTCGATGCAGCAATCTCTCCTACTCGTGTATCATAAAGCAGCGAGCGCTGGCGGTAAATATTTTCACCCCTCCACCTGGAATTTCCCGAGCCGCCCTCCGGTGAAACGCGGCAACCGCCAAGTTGACAGCCCTTCGTCCGCATCCTAGCATTCCTCTGCGGCAGCGAACGTCACTATCAAAAAAGACCTGTTTGCCTGTTCGGGTCCAGGAGATGAAATGGCAACAATCCGCGCCTTCCGAGCGCTTCGCCCAACGACCGAAACCGCGCCGGCAGTGTCAGCAGTTCCCTACGACGTAGTCAACACGGCAGAGGCCCGCGCGCTTGCAGCCGGAAATCCGCTGAGTTTCCTGCACGTCTCGCGACCCGAAATAGACTTGCCCGACGGCGCCGATGTTTATTCGGACGCGGTCTATGCCAAAGCCGCTGAGAACTTCGAACAGCTGAAAGCCGAAGCACCCCTGTTCATCGAAGACACCCCGAGCCTTTACGTCTATCGCCTTCGAATGGGCGAGCACTCACAATCAGGGGTTGCCGCGTGCTGCTCGGTTGACGAGTACGACTCAAACATCGTCCGCAAGCACGAGCGCACACGCAAGGACAAAGAGGATGATCGCACGCGTCACATGATGACCCTTCGGGCACAGACCGGCCCGGTGCTTCTGACCTATCGCGGCCGCGACGAGATCAATGACCTTGTTATTCGCGCCCAGCAGGAGGACCTGCTATACGACTTCGTGTCGCCGGATGGCGTAGCGCACACGGTCTGGCGAGTTCCTCAGGCCGATCGCGAGCTTCTGATCGAAGCATTTCAATCCGTCCCCCTCGTTTACATAGCCGACGGCCATCACCGGGCTGCAAGCGCGAGCCGCGCACGCGCCGAGCTTCAGACGAACCCTGACCACGACGGTGGGGAAGAATACAATTTTTTCCTCACGGTATTGTTCCCTGCCGATCAGCTTCAGATTCTGCCCTACAATCGAGTGCTGAAGGACCTGAACGGAATGTCAGCGGGCCAGTTTATCGCCGCGTTGTCCAAGAAGTTCGACATCGCCGAAGCTGCATCGCCTTCTCCCGCGCAGAAAACCGAGATATGCATGTACATTGGAGGCCGCTGGCACAGCTTGACGGTGCCGACGGGCACTACCAACCCGATCGATCCGATTTCGTCGCTTGATGTGAGTGTGCTCCAGGAGCGAGTGCTCGATCCGCTGCTTGGGATCACGGACGTCCGCACCGACAAGCGAATTGATTTTGTAGGCGGGATTCGCGGCACGGCGGCGCTCGAAGACATGGTGAACGAGGGCCGCGCGGCGGTTGCGTTCTCGCTGCGCCCGGTGACCGTCGACGAGTTGATGGCAATCGCCGACGCGAATGAGATCATGCCGCCCAAGTCGACGTGGTTTGAGCCGAAGCTGCGCGATGGGTTGTTGAGCCATTTGATTTGAAAAATGAACGTTCTCGTCCTCAACTGCGGAAGCTCGACAGTCAAGTTCCAACTGATCGCCACCGACCTGAACGCGATCGCTAAAAACGACGACAAGCGGCTAGCTCGAGGAGAAATCGAACGGGTCGGCGGAGAGGCGATCATTACCCTCAAGCCCGAGAGCCGCGAACAACAACGTCTCGCGGAATCGCTCCCGGATATGCGCGCCGCGGTTGACTTTTTCATCCGATGGGCGACTTCCGAGCGGGCAGGCATAACCGGCATTCACAGCATCGCCGACGTTCACGCTGTCGGTCACCGCGTGGTCCATGGAGGCGAGCGATTCACTCACTCGATTTTGATAACAGATGAAGTACTTCGCGGGATCGAGGACTGCATCGAACTCGCGCCACTGCACAACCCGGCTAACATCAAAGGCATTCAAGCCGCGCGAGACTTGTTCGGGCCCGGCCTCCCTCAGGTCGCGGTCTTTGATACGGCGTTCCATCAGACCTTGCCCGAAAGAGCTTATCTCTACGCAATTCCTTATCAGTATTATCGCCGTTACAAAGTTCGCCGGTACGGGTTTCACGGCACATCGCATCGCTACGTCGCGTATCGCTATCGTCAGATCCGCAACCTTACTCGAGAGCAGACCAACATCATCACCCTTCATCTTGGCAACGGGTGCTCGGCGGCCGCCATTCGAGCGGGTGATTCTATCGACACTTCGATGGGAATGACGCCGCTTGAAGGGCTGGTGATGGGAACGCGTTCGGGCGACATCGATCCGGCAATCATCGACCACCTCGTAATCAAAGAGGGATTGATGGCCCATCAGATCGAAAGCCTGCTCAACACGCAATCCGGATTGATCGGCATCTCCGGACTGACAAACGATATGCGCGAGCTGTTGGAAGAGGCCCACGAGAATAACGACCGCCGCGCGCGGTTGGCGATCGACATCTTCTGCTATCGAGCGCGGAAATACATAGGCGCCTATCTCGCAGCGATGGGCGGCGCCGACGCGATCGTGTTCACCGGCGGGATCGGCGAGAACTCCTCCGAAGTTCGTGGGCTGATCTGTGAAGGACTTCAGTATATGGGGCTGGAGCTGGACCCGGATCGCAACACGAAATGCACGGGCGGATGTGAAGGCTTGATCAGCACCGACGGCTCGCGGCTTGCGGCTTACACCATTCCGACCGATGAGGAGTTGCTGATCGCGCGCGACACTGTTCGGTCGGTGCGCGGCGCGCCCCAAAGATACTGAGAGAACCGATTCGAGGAGCAATGCACTGGAGGCAAGAGATAACCGGGAAAGATCAAAGGTTGGGAAGTTCAGAGTACCGACTTTAGTCGGCTCGTTGAAAATTGGTCACCAAAAACACCGCCGACCAAAGTCGGTACTCTGAACTTCCCACCCTTTGATCCTTCCCACGATCCTTCCCATCCCTTGGACTTCCGACTGTACGACCGTCTTGTAGGCCGTAACGATAGAGTCTAAGATTCTGATCCGTCTGGAAGGAACCAGGAGCACAGCAAATGAAGATACTCATTGCAGATAAATTCCCCGACAGCGGCCAGACCGAGTTGCTTCAGGCCGGCT
>DATLWF010000583.1:0-5671 GCA_035576605.1 Blastocatellia bacterium
CCTGGTTTCACTGGCTAGGGGGCTCGCCTGAAGACACGCGCTGGCGCGAGGTGGGTCGCTCTTTTTTCAACTGGCTCGCCGCAAACGAAGCCCACTTTCGCAATAAGCAATCAATCGCAGATGTGGCGGTGCTTTATCCCCAAAACACCATAGCGTTTTATAAATCAGGCAGCGGGCCGGGAAGCTGGCGGGGCGGTGACCGCGCTCAAACGAGCGATTACTTGCAAGGTCTTTACTACGCGCTGCTCGAAGGTAGATTCGTCTTCGACTTCGTTCATCAAGAAGACCTCGCACCCGAGTTACTCAAGAAGTATCGCGCGCTGTTGATCCCGAACGCGGCATATCTGAGCGATAAGCAGTGTGAGCAGATTCGCGATTATGCGGGGTCGGGCGGATCGGTGTTCGCCACGTTCGAGACGTCGCGGTATAACGAGTGGGGCGACAAGCGAAGTAATTTTGCGCTTGCCGATCTTTTCGGAGTAAGCATCACAGGCGAAGCTATTGGGCCGCTCGGCAATAGCTACATGCGCATTGAGCAGCGACACCCCGTCGTCAACGGATTTGACGGAACAGATCTTCTGCCTTGCCCTGAGAATCGCTTGCCGATTCGGGCGAGCGACTCGTCGCCGCTCGCACTCAGCCTGGTGCCCTATTATCCCGCCTTCCCGCCTGAGATGGTCTTCCCGCGCACCCCGCGCACCGATGAACCCGCGGCCGTATTCAAACAAAAAGGCGCGTCGCGCATTGCATATTTTGCGGGCGACATAGACCGCACGTTCTGGCGCTCAGGGAATACCGACCTCAGCCAGTTGATTCAAAACGTTGTGCGATGGGTGATGGGTGATGGGAGTCCATCAGTATCTGTGACCGGTGAAGGGGTGGCTGAGCTTTTCGCGTGGGAGACTGAGCCGGGATACGCTCTGCACATCCTGAACTACACGAACCCCAACATGACGCGCGGGTTTCTGCGCCGCTTTTATGCGATAGGGCCGCAAAAAGTACAGTTCGAGACGGCAGCCAGGAAGAAGATCACAAATGTGCGTGCACTGCGCACCGGTCGTGATTTGGCTTTCAAGCAGCGCGATAGAACCGTGCGATTCGAGGTTCCAACAGTAGTTGACTATGAAGTGATCGCATTAACGTGATCATAAACAGGAGAGAAGACTATGAATTCTCGCAGGCTCGCGGTTCGCTTACTATGTTTGCTCGCTTTGCTTTCTGTTTTTCCGTCTTCGAGCCCGGAAGCCACCGAGAAAGAAAGACACTTTCTATACGTCGCCGTTCCCGGCATTCGGAATTATGTGGAGCATGGCGGGATCGGTATTCTGGTCTTCGACATAGATAACGGATACAAGTTCGTCCGGCGAATTCCTACCTGGGATGTGCCGGCAGGCGAGATGCCCGAGAACATCAAGGGCATAGCCGCCAGCGCAAGGACTGGAAAACTCTACGTCAGCACGACCAAGCGGCTGGGCTGCTTCGACATCATCACTGAAAAAAAGGTATGGGAGAAGACTTACGATGGCGGCTGTGATCGGATGGCTATTTCGCCCGACGGTAAGATTCTCTATGTGCCTTCACTCGAGGGGCCGCACTGGCATGTGGTTGACGCGCTGACCGGCGATGTCATCACCAGGATTGAGCCCAAGTCGGGCGCGCATAACACTATTTTCGGCCCCGATGGCTCGCGCGTTTATCTTGCCGGTCTGAAGTCCCATTTACTTTTCGTGGCGGACGCCAAAACCCACACGATCGTTAATACGGTCGGGCCGTTCGGCGACTCGATCCGCCCGTTTACCATCAACGGCAGTCAGACGCTCTGCTTTGTCAACGTAAACGAACTGCTCGGTTTCGAAGTCGGGGACCTCAAGAGCGGAAAGATGCTCCATCGCGTCGAGGTTGCAGGCTTCCAGAAAGGTCCTACTAAACGCCACGGCTGTCCCAGTCACGGCATCGGCTTAACGCCCGATGAAAAAGAGCTATGGCTCGCCGATTCGGCAAACAGCAGTATTCATATCTTCGATGCGACCCAGACCCGGCCGAAGCAGATGATGAGCATCAAGCTACGAGACCAGCCCGGCTGGATCACTTTTAGCATCGACGGACGACATGCGTATCCTTCGACCGGCGAGGTGATCGACACTCGCACCAAACGGATAGTGGCTACGCTGGAAGACGAGACCGGAAGGCATGTTCAGAGCGAGAAGTTATTGGAGATTGTATTTGCCGGCGGCAAGCCTGCTCGCGCGGGAGATCAGTTCGGCATAGGTCAGAAGCGATGAAGTAACTGAACAGAGGAGGCGACCGTGCCGCGCTTATTATCGGGAATTGCAACGTGCCTGATTTCACTCAATCTCTTCGGCGCTCCCCCTGTTTACCGGAGTGCTGCATCCGTCAGGTTCGCCGAGCATACAATCGCAACCGATCTGAACGGTGGTTACCAGGTGGTCGTCTCAGACATTAATCACGACGGCAAGCCGGACTTGATCGCGGTCGCCAGCGGAATGAAAGAACTGATCTGGTTCGAGAACCCCGGATGGCAGCGTCACGTGCTTGTTGGCAATATTTCCCGCCCCATCAACTGTGCCGCGTGGGACGTTGATGGAAACGGCATTCCTGAGATCGCCCTGGCTCATGAATTCTCCAACGACCCAGCAAGAAGTACCGGTATAGTTTCCCTTCTCAAACATAAGGGCGATCCTTCGCAGCCGTGGGAGATGATCGAGATTGATCGGCTCTCAACTTCGCATCGGCTGCGTTGGGCGGATATTGACGGGAACGGGAAAAAAGTACTGGTCAACGCTCCGCTCGCCGGCGAGCAAGCAAAAATGCCTGACTACAAAGGCAACGTTCCGCTTGTGTTCTATCGCCCGGGAACCTGGAAACGAGAGATCATCTCGCAAGAGCTTGAAGGAGTATTGCACGGGGTCTTCATCACGGATTGGAATAAGGATGGCCGAGAAGATATCTTGACGGCGAGTTTCCTGGGAGTTGACCTGTTCAGCCTCGGGAAGAGCAAAGGGTGGGTGCGCACAAGAATTGTAAGTGGCAACCCCGATCCGTGGCCTCGAAGCGGCTCGAGCGAAATTGCCGTGGGCAGATTGGGGAAAGATCGATTCCTTTGCACAATCGAGCCCTGGCACGGCAACCAGATCGTTGTCTACCGCCAGCAAGGACAGAACTGGCAGCGGCAGGTTCTTGACACGAGTCTGAACGACGGCCACGTGCTGCTGACAGCAGACCTGAACAAAGACGGACGAGATGAAATAATCGCCGGGTACCGCGGCCAGGGCAGAAGCGTGTACATCTACTCCGCCGAGGATTCGACCGGGGGTCGATGGTCTCGGGAGGTCCTTGATGATGGCGGCATGGGCGCCGCCGGCTGCGCAGTTGCCGATTTGAACGGCGACGGACGACCGGATGTTGTTTGTATCGGCACGGCTACTACGAATTTGAAGTGGTACGAAAACCTTGGTGCAACGAGCCGGACAAGGTAACTGACATTCGTTTCCTTTTAATCAAGAGTCGCTTGGTCTGTGACTCTTTGCGGATCTTGGCGTCTTTGCGCGAAACGCCGTCTCTTTCTGATGTGAGCCCTGTTTCGCGCCAAGACGCCAAGATCCGCAAAGACGCTCGGCGTCAATACTCCAACTGACAATCGTGGTGTTGAAACGGTCTCTTCTGTCGAAGGTAGTTCAATTCTTGGGGATTGGAGGCGGCCCGTCGGGAACGTAGGGCTTGTAGACTTCGCCCTTACTCTTCTCTTTGAACTCCGCCTTAATAGCTTCGCGGGTTTTCTCATCCTCGAACAAATCAACCATCGTCGTCGCCAGAGCCTTCGCCGCATACGCCAGTCCCTTGTGCCCTATCGACATTCCTCCGCACGCGACTACGGGCCACGCGTGCCATGGAGCGTCCTCGGGTGCAGTCGTCACCGATAAATGCAGCGTTGGCACGATCCAGCTTACATCCCCTACATCGGTAGAGCCGCCCTCCGGATCTTTCTTTGGGGGTTCGAGCGGCTGGACTGCGCCATTCAGACCTTTGGGCTCGACATCGGTCGCGCGCTGTATTGCCTTTGCGAATTCTTGTTCCTCCGCCGTGTACTGAATCGGCCCGAGCCAGGTCATGTTCGCGTGGATTAGCTTCGCGCCGGTCAGATTCGCAAGCATCTCGTAGTCGCCGCCCTGCACAGTCAGCTTTGATTCAACTCCGGCCATCAATGCGGCACCCTCCGCGATCTTGCGCGCGCGACTCAACAACTCCTCTACGCCAGTGCGCTTCGAATCACGCAGCCAGCACCAGACCCTCGCGTATTCGGGCACCACGTTCGGCACATCCCCGCCCTTCTGAATGACGTAGTGCATACGAACGGTTGGCTTCACGAACTCGCGCATCCGGTTGAGCCCCGTCGTAAAGAACTCGAGCGCCGCAACTGCGCTTCGTCCGTTCCAGGGATCGGCGGCCGCGTGAGCGGCCTTGCCCTTGAACTCAACGATGAAGTCGACGATCGCCTGTGAGCTATCGACGTCAGCTTTGATCTTATCTTCGGGATGCCACGCCATGCAGACGTCGAGATCTTTGAACAGGCCGTCGCGAGCCATGTAGATTTTCCCGCCGATCGCCTCTTCAGCAGGCGTGCCGTAGAAGCGAATCGTTCCTTTGAGCTTGCCGCCGGCGATAAGCTCTTTGATAGCGACCGCGGCGCCGAGGCTCGCCGCGCCAAACAAATTGTGTCCGCAGCCGTGACCCGCAGAACCGGCCTCCAGAGCCTCTTTCACGGGCTGAGCCTTTTGCGAAATCCCCGGAAGCGCATCGTACTCGCCGAGAATTCCGATGATGGGCCGGCCTTGCCCGTAGCTTGCGACAAACGCCGTAGGCATGCCCGCGACTCCGCGTTTAACCTCGAAGCCCTGCTTCTCAGCGTAATCGGCCAGCACCTTCGATGAGCGAGTCTCACGCAGCGCGGTCTCGGCGAAACCCCATATCTGATCGCTGAGGCTTATGAGCTCGGCTTTGTGCTTTTCTATCGAGGCGACCGCCTCTTCCTTCTTTTTGATGTCGCCCCCGAAAGTCAGGAGCGGGTGAATGACCAGGGCGATGATCGGAAACGCGAAATAACCGTGGAGCAGTTTCATAGAGTCCTTTCCTCAGGGCACCAAAGCAATGTATGTGATCGTGCTTCTAACCTATAGATTATCACGCCTTCTCAGCAGCCGCTTGCTTTGCCGCCTTGCACTCTTCGCAAACGCAAAGCTCGCGGAGCCGCTCCCACGTATAGATGCCGTCGTCGTGGCGATCGCTGAACGTGAACTTCACGCCGTAGCGGCCGACGTGTTCGGCGCTCAGCACGGTAAGGTCGTCGGCGACCGTTCTCGGATCTAGTATACGAAGTCCGGTCACTTCACTGACGCAGTTGGCGCACAGGCACTCGGACCTTAAGTATTTGATCGGATAGACGCTAACGTGACCGTCGTCCCATCTGACAGTGATCTCGTTCGCACCAGTTTTTTTTATCTCGAGCGGGTTGGGCATTAGTGGAGTCCGTAGTCAGTGGTCCGTAGTCAGTGGTCCGTAGTCCGTGGTCCGTAGTCCGTGGTCCGTAGTCGATGAGAGAGTTGCCAGGTGGTTGGACTGCTCACCACGGACTACGGACTACGGGCTACGGACT
>DATLWF010000584.1:0-13148 GCA_035576605.1 Blastocatellia bacterium
AGTTCGGCCTTCAGGCGGAAGTTCGTGACCCGTTTTGAGGGGCTCTCCTTCTACAAACTTCCGCCTGAAGGCCGAACTACAAACGGGAACAAAGGAGAAAACGTGAAGAAACGGAACCTTGGCACGCAGGGATTGATAGTGTCTGAACAAGGACTCGGCTGCATGGGCATGTCAGAATTCTACGGCGCCACCGATGAAGCTGAGTCAATCGCCACGCTGAATCGCGCTCTCGAGATCGGTATCAATTTCTTCGATACCTCGGACGCCTACGGCCCGTACAAGAACGAGGAGCTGCTTGGTAAGGCCTTCCGAACGCGCCGCGATTCAGTCATCATCGCGACCAAATTCGCCATCCGGCGTGATCCAGCCAATCCAACGATTCGAACGATCGATGGGCGGCCGGAATATGTCCGCGAGGCTTGCGAAGCTTCGCTGAAACGGTTGGGAATCGAATGTATCGATCTTTACTATCAACATCGCGTCGATACCAACGTTCCAATTGAAGACACGGTCGGGGCGATGGCCGAACTGGTGCGCGCCGGCAAGGTCCGTTATCTCGGGTTGAGCGAGGCCGGGCCGCAGACGATTCGCCGTGCACACGCCGTTCATCCGATTACGGCGCTTCAAACTGAGTACTCGCTGTGGAGTCGCGATCCGGAAGACGAGATCTTCGCAACCGTGCGGGAGCTTGGCATTGGCTTTGTTGCGTACAGCCCTCTCGGACGCGGGTTCCTGACCGGTCAGATCAGGAGCATCGACGATCTGGCGGCGGATGATTACCGCCGCTACTCACCGAGGTTCCAAGGAGACAACTTTTCAAAGAACCTCGAGCTGGTCACGCGGGTGACCGAGATGGCTCGTGAGAAGGGAGTCACCCCGGGGCAACTGGCGCTGGCGTGGGTGCTGACTCAAGGCGAAGACATCGTTCCAATACCCGGTACGAAGCGGCGCAGCTACCTTGACGAAAACGCGGCGGCTTCCGAAATCGAACTGACCGCAGAGGACCTGGCCCGCCTCGACGAGCTTGCGCCAAGAGGCGCCGCAGTCGGAATGAGATATCCCGAGGCGATGATGCGCTACGTGGATATGTGACTTCCGCAACGCGTGAACGGGAGTATGACGGATTGGTCGCCCAGCGAGCCATCCTTGTTTCCAAAGAAAAGGCCGGGACGAAGCCCGGCCTTTTCATAAGTTTTCTGTTAAGGACTCAACTACCAGCGTGGTTCGCGACGCTGCCCGCGTCCTCCGCCGTAGCCGCCGCCGCCACCACCTCGACCGCCTCCGCCACCGCTGCGCTCGGGCCGCGGCCGAGCTTCATTCACGTTGATGGTTCGGCCGTTTAGCTCAACGCCGTTGAACTTTTCGATAGCCACTGCCGCAGCGTCCTTGTCCATTTCGATAAAGGCGAAGCCGCGTGAGCGGCCCGTGTCTCGGTCGGTCACTATGGTAGCCGACTCGACTGGACCGGCCTCTGAAAACAGATCCGTGAGCTGATCCTCTGTCGTCTGGTACGACAGGTTTCCAACGAATATTCTCATTGTCTCTCCTGAGTTTCTAACGAAACTTTTGTTAGAAGGAACTCGTTTTGGCTATCCGGCAGAAAGTCGGGCAGTAGTACCAGCAGACATTTCCGAACAGAGAAGACGCGCTCCTGAACCAAACTTTGCGGCGGCCAATTCTACCGCCGTACGAACGAACCTATGTTAGCTTGCGCCGCTCAGATTTGTCGAGGAATGTTTGCCTGCCCCCAATACGTCTCACCCGGCATGCGATTGAGCCTCACAGCCCTCACTCGCCGGCGCGCTTGACTACAATCGCAGGCTCCGCCCGGCCGGCCCCATCCTCCCAGCGCTTGAGAATCCCCGCAAGCTTTCCGGAAGCATTGGGCGCGAGGTGCAGAAAAGAGTAGGTCCTGTCTTCTCGAATCTGGGCGCCCGACATTTCGACGATCGGGATCCACGTGCCTGTGTTGTAAAACCAGCGGCCATTCTCTTTGAACTGGTCCGGGTTATGAGTGTGGCCGAACGTAGCCAGCCGATAACTGGACTTTTCAGCAAGTTTCTCGCGCGCATACTTTGTAAGATCACCTGGCTCCACGAGGTTGAGCCGGCCCACGAGACGCGCCAGAGCATACGAGACTACCAGCGATGCAATGCTTGTCAGAACTGTGAATACGGTCTTCTGTAAAAAACTTTGAGGCTGCGAGGGGGTTGTCAGCAAGTCAAGGCCGTGGCCAAACATACCCAGGATTAGCCAAATGATAAACAAGACGGGGAGGATGACCAGCAGAAAGAGCCAGAATACCTGGCTAAACATGTAGCGATAGTAGCCCTTGGGAATTATCCTGAACACGAAAGGGACGTGCTTGAATAATACCTTGAGCGCAAGTGGGAGGCGCTCTCGGATCAATAGGGGAAGAATGTTGGTAGTCGGGCGAACGTTATCGAGGAACGGGTAGTTCAACTCGATATCATTCAATACGTAACGATTGAAGAAAGACCCGAACGGAATATTCAACTCCTGATCCTCATTATTCAACGTAGAGGGTCCAAGAACGTGCGCGTATTTGTCATATTGGTGACCGTGCTCAATATAGATGTCTTCGTCGATCACCAGCGAGCCGTCGATGAACGTGACGTTTGGGAGGACTCTATTTTCAAGGACACCCTTGACATCCGCCGTCGCCAACTGCGCGGCCAACCGTTCCCCGAGAGCCAGACGCAAATAGCTCCTCACTGGCGGCCAGTACCACTCCAGGTCGTGGTTGCCCTTCACTATGATGAGCCTGTGGCCGTTCCCTAACCAAGCTGCGAGCGCTTCGAAGAACCCGGCGTGCCCGTTAACCGCAATATGCAACCTGAGCACGGATTTGTAATCGTGTGTCTTCAATCCATAGGTCGATTCCTTCTTCGAAATCGAGGACGTCAGTTCCGGGATTGGTTTTGGAATCCCGATCCGTTCCAGAATCTGTTGCCATTCGATGAACTGGGAATCTTTGCTGGGAGTGTAAGTGATGCGGAGAAAGTCGATGAAATCTCCGTTGATGATGAGTATGGAGTTGGTGGATTTGAGGTTGCTGTGAGCGTGGCTGAGGAAGCGCCGAAACGAGGAGTCGCAAAAGAAGTTCTCGCTTCCGTCATACCTGCCATCTGCGCCTTGCCCATCGGCGAGATGAAGATCGCTGACTACGAAGACTTCATCGCCATGTGAATCAATCGGGACGGGGGGTTTTGGATTATCCGGATCGCTTCTTACATACTCCGGCGCGGGGCCGGTCGTCTCGCAATTGATCAGCAGATTCGCTATTTCGGAAGCTTGTGTAGTCATTGATCCACAGCAAAGGGCCTACTGCCCCGGGTCGTCGTCCAGGGCTAACAAAAAGGCCACTAAAGCTGTGACGCGGTCGCCGCCTGGCTCATCGTTAATCCAGTACGAGTGCCCGATTCCCTGGATATGAATCGACGCAATCGCGAGACGATCGGAGCTCCCTGGAATCGGGTAGACCGGCTCTCTGTTTGCGGCGATCACCTTGTCCCGCTCTGATTGGAGCAACAGAGCTTGCAAGCTGAGAGCGGCGTTCGCTCGCGCGTACGAAGCCGGATTGGCGTCGCGAGCGGCGAGTATCTGTGCGACTCCGTGAATCTTGTCGTTGTCGGGCCGGCGCAGCAACCTTTGGAGGTCATCTCCGGCGGGTTGCGCTTCGTACCGGAGGGTGACTGCCACACCCCCGTCGTGGAGATACGGCGCCGATCCCCACAGATACCTCAACGTGACCACCTTGTAGCCGGTCCGTTCGCTGCCAAGGAGTTTGCCAAGGAACCCGCCAATTCCGCCTGACACCGCCAGCCCCGTCCTGGGGTCGTATTGTGGCGCGAGAAAGGTTTGCAACGGCCTCGTAGCCGCCGAGCGTGCTTCGTCGGTACCAATCTCCTTCAGCGGAATAATCGTGTTGTTGGTGAAGAAAGGTCCAGCGTGACACTTCGCGCAGCCTTCGTCCTTGAAGACCTGATAGCCTTTTGTGACCAGCCCGGCCTGTCGGGCGTTGGCCAGCAGAGCCGAGCGATTCGGCGGCGGCTCCACCCAGTCCAGCATCATGCTTACCGCCTCGGTGACAAACTCATCACCATTCAAGCCATACTTGCTCTCCAACTCTCCAACGTTGTACTTGTCACGGACGGCCCCGGGCGTGACCACTCTGGTTCCAAGTAACCCGACCATCGGTCCGCGTTTGCCACCGTCACTCCCGAACTGGCCCGGTTCACGGATGCGGTCCTTGTTTTCTTCCTTGTCAAAAACGTCTTTTGGTATCGCATTAGGCACACCCCGTATCAGAACGATGGAATCGACTTGAAGGAGGCCGGGCACACCATCGGAGACTCCAAGTATGTCGCCGCGAAGCTTTTCGCGCTGGGCCGGGTCGCTCTCACCTGCGGGCGAGTAACGCACAAATATGTCTGCATATTCTTCAGCGGTAAGTTCGGTGTAAAGCCCCTTCTTCTCCCAAAAAACCAGCTTGGCGGTCTTGCCTCCGCGGTCCTTGCACAATGCGATTAGTTGCGTGGGATCCAGCCCCGTCGTCCACACGTTGTTGTTTCGATCCGAGGCGTTGAGCATCACGCCGTCATAGTTGTAAGGCCAATTCCTGTTTGTGAACAGCGAAGGAAACTGGAGCGGGTTGTGGAGTCCGTCAGGGGTGTCATCCGCGAAGCCTCTCGGGAACAGGAGCAGGCCGCGATCGACTTCGCGCTTTGTTTCCTCAGGATTCTGCTCGTAGTTATCGCGAACCCACCGGGCCCATACTCGCGCGTCATCCGGAGAAGTCTTGCCGACCGGAGCAGAGTTCTCGAAACCGGCGATTGAGTTGCGCGACGAAGCGAAAATCCAGCCGAGCGCTACGTCCTGGTTGCCGATCGCCCACGCATTTTCCGGTTTATATGGACCGTCAGGAGTTGGCTGGTCGGGCCTTGCTGATTTGAGATCGGCCTTGCCATCCCAATCGACGTCGAGGGAGTAATGACACAGCGCGCAACTCAGGCCGATCCGAAACTTCCCGCCTCCTGGCAACGGCCCGACGCCCTCGGGACCGGTTGAAAAGGCGCCCGGGTCGAAGAGGTATGTAAGCGCCTCTTCTTGAGCAGGGGCGCGAACCGGCACGATACCAAGAGGCCACGGGGATCCAGCTTCTACGTCCAGCCCGGTGTGAAGCTTCTCCGGAATCGGAAATGTTTTGTCGAGCATGCTTCCGGGCGGAAAACTGATCACCAGATCGCTCGTGTAACCTCCGCCGTTCCCGGTGTAAAGGTTCCCGCGCACGCCATCCAGATCGTCAACCGACTGGAGAAAGTACTTAAAGAAGGGCTCGCTGCGAAAACTGCCGTTGCCGATGGGAACATCGATGCTTCCGTTAAGAAGCCCAACTACGTCGGTCCAGATGCGCTCATTACCGAAGGTCTCGTTCCTGAACCACTCCTCGCCCCAGTACACCCACTTGATGTACTCGTCGTAGGGGACCTGCTTGCCGTGGTACACAGGAAGCGCGGGACGGGGCGCCTTTTGTTGAAGTGCGTCAAAACCGGTCCAGTCCTCAGGCGGGTATCTCTTCTCGAAAATAAGAAAGAGCACAAAAACAACGAGAACTACCAGAAGCGTGATTCCGATCCAGCGTCTGACTTTCATAGCGCCCTCTATGTCATCCCGGCAATACGTTCTGCCGCTTCGGACGCAAGCGACATGATCGTCCACTGCGGATTAACGCGTATGCCGCGAGGGAATATGCTTGCGTCGCACACAAAAAGGTTTTCACAGTCGCGTACACGGAAGTCCAGATCCACCACCCGTTCGTCAAATGAGTCAGCCGCCATCAGGTTTCCGCCCTGCGGATGAGCAGTGACAAAATTGAAATAGCTTTTCTCGCCGAGGGTCCGGTCAAAGTTCTGCAGCGTCTCATCGACGTCCGCGCCAAGGTCGATCTCTAACACCGGGTGCGTCGGAAGCAGAATGCGCTTTCCTCCGGCCGCTTTTGCGATCCGAACGATTGTCGCCAGCGCCTGCTTGATGCGAAGCATATCGGCGGTGGTTTGCTCCCACTCAACGGCTCGTCCAAACAGCACATCGCGTTTCCGGGAGATCGTGCCGCCGGGATCGCTCCCGACGAGCGCGGTGAAGTTTGCGGCTTGCCGGTAGGATTGCATCATCGCGGCGTGGCGGTCGAAGTACAGCGGAAGCGCAATTGAATGCGATCCCGGCGGGAAAAATGTGGTTTCAAAAATCGCATCGAAACTATCGGGGGCCGCGAACATCGTCATCTGGAGACCGTCGAATGCGTTTACCGGATCGCCGAACTCGACGAGAGGGGCAAGGGCAAAATTACAAGCCAGCCCTTTCCCCACTGCATCACCGCCCACGTTGCTGCGCATCAGAAAACGGCTGGATGCAATCGCCCCGGCGGCCACGATGAGCGCCTTGCGGATCCGGATTCTTTGAAAGTCACCGTTGGGTTTTCGCACCACCACCCCGGTTACCTTCTTGCGCTTGCCGTTGTCGGTCTCACATTGCACCGCCCCGACATTGGGAATCACGGTGACTCCATTCGCCTGCGACCAGGGAATGAAAGTCTCGAGCATCGACAGCTTTCTCATTCTCCGGCAGCCGATATTGCACAAACCACATCCGAGGCAGTTGCTGAAGTTCCCGCTCAACCGCTGCGCGGGCGAGATCTTACCGATGCCGTTGTGCGCGGCGTTGTACCCGTCGACGCCTTTCGTGAAGAGGTTCTCGACGTTCTGATTCACCGATTCAGGCGTGACAGTGGCGATGTTGATCTCTTGTCCGACACGCGCATAGTGCCCGGCGAGAACGTCGACGTCGATACCGAAGCCCTTCCACTCTTTGCGCGAGACCTCCGGCATCTGAAAACACACTGCGTTATTGATTACGGTGGTCCCGCCGACGCACTCGCCCTGAAGAATTGTGAAATCGAAACTGCGGGAGATCTGCAAACCGCCTTCGGTGTAAAGCATGCGAATCATTCGCATTTCGTCGTCGGAGAAATCCTGGCGCGGACTGTAGTAGGAGCCGCGCTCGAGCACGCAGATAGAAACTCCTTTGCCCTTGGCGATTGCGAGGCGATAAGCCAGAACAGCCCCGGCAGCGCCCGAGCCAACGATGCAGTAGTCGACCTCGTCGGGAATACGCGGCGAATCGACGGGCACGCCAACACGCGGCGCGAGCAGAGTGGCCGCGGCAGGCGCCGCGGCGACCGGCTTTCTTCCTAACGTGTCGGTGTTGGCGGCCGGGAACGCGCGTGCGTCAGCCCCCACCGGCGGGCGCTCAGTCGCAATATCGCTCTGCAAGCGCTCTCGCGCGTCCGGCAACACATAGCCGACTTGTGCAGCCGCCCGCGTGGTCGTAAAAAAGGCCAGCGTAACAAGGGCGTGAGTGATGTCACCGATCTTGAACATCAGCTCAGCCAGCGCCGGGAAGGTTGCCTTTGCGCGCTCGTAGCTGGGTCTCAGGACGTACCTTCGCAGCATCCAGCGCTGCTCTTCTCGCGACATAGTCGAAAATGCAGGCCTGAACCAGCTCAGAAGGGGAAAGGCGTGCTCCACAAGCCAGAACGGAAACGAAATCAACCCGCGACGCCTGCTTCGTAAGCCGCCAATGTGCTCATCGATGCGCTGGAGCACTTCGCGCGACGAAACTTCGGGCTCCTGACTCGATTCGCGAAATGCCTGATGCAGAGCCATGATGCACTCCGCGGAGCTTGGCCTGAGCGCGGCTATTTGATAGTCCACGTGGTACTGCAGTCTGCGCAGGCCCAATATCAGCATCAAGCCGGCGCCGTCGACGATTACGTGCATCATCATGAACCCGGGAAGGGCCGCGATCGTTCCCCGACGTGTTATCAACGTGGTGGTTCCCTGCAAGCCGTAGACGATGGCGGCCACGACCGAGAACGAAAACGCGATGACCAACCCAGGCGTCAAGTATTTTCTCAATGCCGGCTTCGCAAAGAGAAAGTATCCGAACGCCGCAAGCGTCCCGTACTTGGTCAGGCTGTTGCTGACTAGGGGATCGGGCCCGCCGAAGACCGCGCCTCGCCCGATGTCTGGTGATCCAAACGCGCGATAATAGACAATCCCTATTGAAAACACAGTGAACAAAATCGCGAAGACCAGAAAGAATAGCCGGAGAAGGCTGGAGGCCGGCGATCGCAGCTCGACATCTTCTACGCGGTTGAGGTCTTCCGGCTCAGGCCGCGGTTTGAAAACATAGTACAACAGCACTACGAGGAGAAGGCCGTCTCCAACGACGCTGCTCAACAGAAAGTTGTGATCGTCAGGGAAAACGGCATTCACCGGATAAGCAAAAAAGAGCCAGATCGATGCGCCCACGGAAATGCTGTGCCCAATGGTCAGCAGTATCGCGGCTTCGCGCCGAACGCCTGCATTGAAAGCCCCGACCGAAGCTAGTGTGATCATCAGCGTCAATTTCATTATCGTGTTGACTGTCTCAGGCGGGCTGATGAAAAACATACCCACGACCGGCAGGCCTTTGCCGCCTACCAACAGGCCGATGAGCATATAAGCGAAATAGATCCCGTAAGCGAAAAAGATTATGCGCATGAAGACGAAACCAAAGTCCCGTCTGGGTTTCAGCGCCGTTCGCGGCGTGACGGACGACTCGAACAGTCCCTCAACCTGCTCGAGGGGGACGGCGGGCGCTTTTCTCAGCTTCAAAGTGACCAGCTTCTGCACCAGCACCGACACTGGAACCACTACGGTTTCGATTGCTCCTGCTGCCAGCGCGATCAAAAGCGGATGGTGAAGCCCGAGGATTGCTCCTTCGCGAAATTCCCAGATGCGCGGTGCCCACAGTCCGACTTCGTGAAACGAGCCGCCAGAGAATTGCCAGGTGACGAAGTAGTAGTGGTTGAAGAGAACCACAATCATGAATAGCACGCCGACGATCAGCATCGGGACGAGGATCGAAGCCTTACGCAGCGCGACTATCAGCGGCCCGAGCCCGAACGCCCACACGGCGGTTGCGCCGTAGATTGTCCTCGGATCGGAATTTGCGAATGCGCCAAGCTGCTCTGTGCCGATGTATTCCAGCAAGTAGCCAACCGCACCGGTGGCGACCATAGACAAGACTAGCCGGCCGGTGGGTGATAAGGCGTCGAGGCCGTCGGGTTCCCATCTTTTACCAAACAGGTTCATGGCTTCCCCTCATAATTGTTCGCAGATCGTGATTCCCATGGCCCGGTCAAAGCAAGGCTTCTAACGGGCCTTACTCATGAGCGATGATTCTGATAACCGTGTGGAGCGTTCAGGCAAACGAGCATGAATGTATGATTGACTGCGCCCCTAATATATGACGAAGCCTGCCGTCAAGTCTATTCAAAAAACACCGGGATCTTCGAGCGGCATGCTAGTTGTGGACGGTGATCGCGAGCTGGGTCGAAGGACCCGAACCGCGATTGCCTGCGTAGTCTTCGGCGATGATCTTGATAGTGTAGTTTCCAGGTTTAAGGTTCGAAGTCCGTAGAAAGCCTTCCCTGGCTTCACCGTCTCGAACGCGGTTGGTCACGATGTACCTGAACTTCGTCGGGGTGCCATACGCGCTCACTCCGCTGCCCAGCGCATACACCTTGAATACCGACGAGTCTTCAGCCGGCAGCCTATTGAAGTCGATGTTGAGCATCGGCTGCTCGAACCCTTTCACCGCAGTACCGTCCTCGTTGAGCAACTGATAACCGACCCGGAAAAGCCCCAGCTTACGATTCGCACCGTTGCCGTCGACTCGATCATAAGCCGTGACCAGAATGGCTACGTCTCCGGAGACGACAAGATGGCCGGCGCGTTTGTCTTTGAACGGCCCGGGCGCGTCCTTCGCAGTTGCGCTGGCAGCCACCGCACTCCTGGGCACGACCTCAATGCTCTCAATCGTCGGAACTACAGTATCCTTCAACGCGAAGAACGGGAGCGCGA
Organism: Blastocatellia bacterium; assembly: GCA_035576605.1. GTDB lineage: Bacteria > Acidobacteriota > Blastocatellia > UBA7656 > UBA7656 > Onstottus_A. The sequence goes on from DATLWF010000584.1 coordinate 9,990, forward strand.
GCGGGTTCGCTTGAGCGTTCCACGGGCCGAGATTCAAGTGCACGTGATTCAGCCGATTCACAGCACCGATGTAGTCGCCGACTCTGAAACGCGTTCCGCGACGGACTCTCACGCCGAAAAGTTTTCCGGCGTTGTCGATCCTCGACTTGAACCTCTCGGGGGCTTGAATGTCGCCGGTTGCGTTCCGGCCGACTCGAATGTGAATGTAGCTGAAGAGCCCGACGTGAATCCCCTCACCCGAGCCATCAAAGTCCCAGTTTGGGATCGGCGAGCTGACCTTCTCGTCGAACACTGAAAGTGCCGCCTCGCCGGCGTTGCCGTGAATGTCCAGGCCGCTGTGAATATGATCGAGCGCAACGCCGCCTGCTGCGCCACGCGCTTCGCCGACAACCCCTGCAATCTCATGCCAGCTTTCTTGAGGGCTGACAGGCCAGGGAAACGCTTTACCCGCTCCCAGCACTGAAGGGTTGAGCTTCGGTATCATTGCGTTCGGGTTCGTCGCGTCGACTTCTTCCGATGGTTGAACGAGAGGCCCGCGTTCCTCGGGGACCGGCTCAATCAGGCTGGGCGCAATCTGGCGAATCAGGTAATTCTGTGAATCGGCAACGAAGAGAACTCCCTGACGGTCGATCGCGATAGACGATGGGCCGTTCAGCCTCGCGTCACCACCAACACTGTCAGCAAAGCCGGCGACACTTCCTGCATACGTTCTGCCTTCGCCGTCCGGAGCGATTCGCACGATCTTGCCGCTGGCTTCGTCTGAAATGAACAGGAAGCCGTCGTGAGTCACGCCAATGCCAACAGGCCGATTGAATCTGACTTCCCCTCCCTGCGGGCCGGCGCCTGACCCTCCCGCGATCGTCGTGACCTCACCTTGCGCGGTGATCTTGCGGACAGCGTGATTGCCGGTGTCAGCCACAAAGACATTGCCGTCTTTGTCCACGGCGACGCCGCAAGGAGTGTCGAATGCCGCACCCGTCGCTTGACCATCGCTAAAGCCGGGCAAGCCCGTCCCTGCGAGCGTCGTGACGGCGCCGTCCTCGGTAATCTTCCGTATGCTGTCATTGTAGGCGTCCGCGACGAAGACATTGCCGTGCTTATCGACCGCGATTCCGATTGGGCCATCGAACTGCGCTTCGCCTGTGCGCCCGTCTTTGAATCCTGCGACGCCGCTCCCGGCAATCGTGCTGACCTTGGTACCGTCGCTCGAGAGCTTGCGAATGCGGTTGTTCGATGTGTCGGCGATGATAATGTTGCCACCGTTGTCGATCGCGATCCCTGACGGCGTATTGAACTGAGCTTGAAGCGCATTCCCGTCGGCAAATCCTTCGTTTGCGCCCGCAATCGTATGTACCTTGCCGTCGACCGTGATTCTTCTGATTCGATTGCTCTGTCCGCCGTCGGCCACGATCACATTGCCCCGCTTGTCCACAGCGATGCCGAACGGGTCGCTGAAGCTGGCGGACGTCGCAGGCCCGTCTTCAACTCCTGGGGCGCCCGAGCCGGCAATCGTCGTTACTCGCCCGATCGCCGCGCGATTCGTTGGCGTTGTTTTGGTGACGACCAGATAGACAACGATGGCCGTCGCGGTAGGCAGAATTAGAATCAGAACGGCGAGTAGAATTCTTCGCATCAATTCAACTGGGTGTTAGGACGCATTCTGGGCCTTTCGCCGCTGCAGAAGATGGTCCAGCGAGAAACGATCGTCCTCACGGGGCAGCATCAACACAAACAACAATAACGCTAGCCGGGGAATGACGTGAGTGTGGAATTCGTAAAGTGGTTCTTTCAAAAGATGGCCGAACGTGACGACAACTAAAATGACTCCGAGCGCAACAAGCGCCTCGCGAGTCCGCAGACCCAAAATGACAAGCCCTCCGGCGACTAGTTCGATCACCGGAATAACCGTGCCGACCGCCCAAAGAGACCATGTGGGTAAAAACGTGTCGGCGTATGGTTCGATGAAGAATTTGCGCGCATGACCGAGCGGTCCCATTTGAAAGACTTTGTACACGCCGGCCATGAAAAAGATGAATCCCAGCACCCCGCGCGCAAACAGAAGAGCCCACGCACGGTTTTGACTGGTGTGCTCGCTCATTGGCGGTTAACGTGAGAGGCTGCTTATCCGATCAAAGTACCGCACGAACATCTTGATCCCACCCGATGCCATTCCCCAATCGAAGTTCTCGTTTTTCGCGTGATACCCATGCTCAGGCAGCGACAATCCCAGAAACACAATCGGCGCTTTCAGGTGCTTCTTCATTGTCACCACCGCGCCGATCGAGCCGCCTTCGCGAGTGAACGCCGGCTGGCGGCCGAATGCGTATTTCATCGCTTCCGCAGCGGCGTCGGCATATGGCCCTGAGAACTCACCGGTGTACGGCCCGAGAGCCGACTCGAACTCAACTACTACGTCGCGGCTGTGTTTTCGTACAAAGTCGCGAACGAGCTTGAAGACGCGCTTCGGACTCTGGTGTGGCACAAGCCGGCAACTGATCTTCGCTTGCGCACGATATGGCACGATGGTTTTAACGCCCGGCCCCTGGTAGCCGCCGGTGATGCCGTGAACCTCAAAAGTCGGTTCGGCCATTATGGCCTTCAAGACTCGTTCGGCATTGTTGAACCGAAGGGTTTTCAGCTCGTGCGCCGCTTTGAACTTTTTGGTCGTGAACCCCGAATCAAGAAAGCTCTTCACTTCTTTTCTGGTCGCCTTCTTGACGTCATCGTAGAACCCTTTGATCTTCACCCGCCCGGTGTCGGCGTCGTAGCACTTGGAGATCACCTTGCACAACTCGCCGATCGGATTGCGGGCCGGACCGCCGGTAAGACCCGAGTGAACGTCTTTGGCGCCGGTCTCGAGCGTCATCGTCAACATCATCGCGCCGCGGAGCCCGTAAGGAATCGCGGGCCGATTGCGCGCAATCCATATAGTGTCGCTGACCAGAATCGAATCGCTCTTCAAGCGTTCCACGTTACCCTTGATGAAGTGCTCGAAGTTTGGACTGCCGATTTCCTCTTCAAGCTCCCAGACGAAGTTGATGTTGAGCGGCACCTGATTCTCAGCTGCATAACGCGCGGCTGTCATAGCCGAAATGGCCGGCCCCTTGTCGTCGGTCGTGCCGCGCCCTTCGTAACGGTCGCCCTCCTTGAAGAACGTGA
>DATLWF010000585.1:0-4070 GCA_035576605.1 Blastocatellia bacterium
CTGAAAAATGGCGCGAACAGCTTTCAGTGGTCCCCCGATGGGAACCGGCTTGCGTGTCTGAGCCGCACCGGGCCAGGCGACAATCGCGCGGAGAGCAAAGACCGCAGCGATGTCCGTCACTACTCGCACATATCATACAAGTTCAACGACACCGGTTGGTTCGACGATCGCCGAAGTCACATCTGGATCGTCGACGCCAAAACGAGCGCGGCAAAACAGATCACGTCCGGCGAGGATTGGAACGACGCTGATCCACAGTGGTCGCCGGACGGAACCAGGATAGCTTTCGTATCGAATCGTAGCGGAAAGGAGTACGAAGAGAACCGCAACGCCGACGTGTGGGTGATCTCGGCGGAAGGCGGTCCGCTCACAAAGATTTCCGATCACGATGAAGCTGACAACAGCCCGCGTTGGTCTCCCGATGGAAAAACAATCGCATTTGTCGGGAGAGTCCGCGAAGACGAGCACCCGAAGATATGGCTTGCGCCGAGCGCGGGCGGCGCGCCGTCTACGCTCGCAGCGAAGAATCTCGATCTGATCCCCTCCGATCTTGATTGGGCCGAAGATGGCCGCGCGCTCTATTTTCAGACCGGCGCCAAAGGCGAAACCCATCTCTTCCGGGTCGATGTCATGTCAAGAGAGCTGAGTCCGATAACCTCCGGGCCACGCGCGATTCGAGGCGTGGACATCAACGACAAAACCAGAAGGATGGTCTATGCCGCAAACGACTTCAAACATCTTGACGACCTTTATGTCGCGGACATCTCGGGTCAGAACGAACGCAGGTTGACGCGACACAATGAAGCGCTTTGGCGTCAGCTCGAGCTTCAAGACGTCGAGCGCATCAGCTACAAGAGCGCTGACGGATGGGATGTCGACGGCTTCTTCGTCAAGCCCGTCGGCTGGCAAGAAGGAAAGAAGTACCCGATGATCCTCAGCGTTCACGGCGGACCCGCCGGAATGTACGGCGTCGATTGGTTTCACGAGTTTCAAGTGTATGCCGCGCGCGGCTGGGCGGTGTTTTTCACAAACCCGCGAGGCTCGACCGGCTACGGCGAGAAGTTCGAGCGTGGCATCGTAGGCGAGTGGGGCGGCAAAGACTACCAGGATGTGATGATCGGCGTTGAGGCGATCCTGAAGAAGTATTCGTGGATCGATCGCGACCGGCTGGGCGTTACGGGTGGAAGCTACGGCGGGTACATGACCAACTGGATTGTGAGCCACACGAACATGTTCAAGGCGGCGGTCACGCTCCGGAGCGTGGTGAACTTCATCAGCGACGACGGGACTCGCGACGGGGCTTACGGACACAAGCGGGACTTTGGCGGCGACATATTCGAGAAGTTTGATTTGTATTGGGACCGTTCGCCGCTCAAGTGGGCGAAGAACGTCAAGACTCCGACGTTGATCCTGCATTCAGACAATGACTATCGCGTGCCACTCGAGCAGGGCGAGCAGTGGTTTCGCGCGTTGAAACACTTCGGCGTGACGACCGAGTTGGTGATCTTCCCTCGCGAGAATCACAACTTGACTCGAACGGGAGAACCAAAGCATCTGGTCGAGAGCTTGAACTGGCAGATCTACTGGTTCGATCGATTCTTGAACGGGAACACGGCAGCGACTCCTCCCGATGCGAAATGAACGGGGCAAAAGCCAAATAGACCACGGATGACGCCGATCGGACAGATTGTGTCGGATCAGATCCGTGTCCATCCGTCGCATCTGTGTCATCGGTGGTCTATTCGGCTCCTCCGACGATCTGCTAAAACGATGCGCAAGAACTCTCTTCTGCTCCTCATCTCCTGTCTTCTACTTTCTTCACTGGCCTCCGCGCAGGATCTAAAGCTCGTACCCGAACCCAAGCAAGCCCAGAAACGCGAAGGGCGATTCACGATCACTCCCAAAACGCGCGTCGTGATCAACGTCGCGCACGCAGATGAAGATCGCACCGCCGCTGAGACGCTCGTCGAAGAGATCGAGGCCGCCACCGGGACAAAGCTCAAAATCACCACCGCGCGGTCGATGCCTAAGTCGGGCGCTATCTATCTCGCTCGAGTTGGCGACGATAAGCGTCTCTCTTCGACGCTCGAAGCGAGCCAACTCGCGATCGACGACAAGTTCAATGATGAAGGCTATGTGCTGGACGCGAACGCTGAGCGGGTCATCGTCGCGGCGAGAACCGGCGAGGGCGTGTTCTACGGAGCGCAAACCTTGCGGCAGTTGATTCATCGGGGTGAGCCCAATCAAGCGAACGTTCCCGCGGTGGCCATCAAGGATTGGCCTGCGATGAGATGGCGAGGCGTGCACGATGACATCAGCCGGGGCCCGGTGCCGACGCTCGCCTACATGAAGAGACAGATTCGCACCTGCGCGTCTTACAAACTCAATCTGTTTTCGCTGTACATCGAGCACGTCTTTGACTATCAGAGCCATCCGCTGATAGGTCCAAAAGAAGGCTCTCTCAACGCTGCTGAAGTCAAAGAGCTGGTCCAGTACGGTAAGCGTTACTACGTCACTATCCTGCCGGAGCAACAGGCGTTCGGACACCTGCACCACGTACTCAAGTATGAAGCCTACAGCGACCTCGCCGAGACGCCGCACGGGCACGTGCTCGCTCCGGTGAATGAGGAATCCTACGAGCTGATCAAAGACCTCTACTCCGAGCTCGTTCCGCTTTTTCCGGGGCCGCTGTTTCACATCGGCTCGGACGAGACATTCGAGCTTGGACAGGGTCAGACCAAAGACCGGGTCAAGGAAGTTGGTCTGGGACGCATTTATCTCGAACACATCAAGCGCGTGGCGGAAATCATGAAGCCTTACAACAAGCGGCTCATGTTCTGGGGCGACGTCGCGATGCACTATCCGGAACTGCTTCAGATCCTTCCAAAGGACGTGATTGCGGTTGCGTGGAGCTACGGTCCGGCGCAGAGCTTCGATAATATGCTCAAGCCCTACAAGGATGCCGGTCTCGATCTGTTCGTGTCGCCCGGCGCCAACAACTGGAACCGCATCTTCCCAAACCTGGACGCGGCGTTCATCAACGTAAAGAACTTCGTGCGCGACGGTCAGAAGTACGGCGCGCTCGGAATGCTCAACACGACTTGGGACGACGACGGCGAATCGTTGTTCGGGATGACCTGGCCGGCCATCGTCTTCGGCGCTGAGTGTTCATGGCGACAGGGCGAAGCGGGAATCGAGAGCTTCAAAGCGAATTACGACTGGGCGTTCTATCGCAATGATGACAACACCTTTCGCGACGTCATTCAGGAGCTGAGCCGGTCGCACTCGTTGATGAGGACTGCGGGATCGGGCGAGGCGTACGACTCGGCGTTCTGGGATGACCCGTTTACCGAACTCGGCGCGAAGGCGGCAGAGAAAGCCTTGCCCGCGACCCGCGAGTTGCGCCTCGCTGCCGAGCGCGCGCTCGCGTCGCTCTACCGCAATCGAAGCAAGGCTCGCGCGAACGCCGACACGCTCGACTACCTGATATTTGCGGCGATGAGGTTGGACCTTTTGGGAATGAAGATTCAGTTCGCGAACGAAATCAGCAAGTATTATTGGGACGCTTATCTGAACATGAGCGACCGTTCGAGAGTGCGCCGCGACCTGAATGAGATCAGCAGCATCAATGCGCGCCTGGAAGACCTGCGCGACGCAACAACACGGCTGCGCGCAATGTATTCAGACTTGTGGCTCAAAGAGAATCGACCTTACTGGCTGGGTAATGTTCAGATTCGCTACGACAGTCTGGCGAGCCTTTTCCAGTCAAAGATTCAAGCCGTTCAAGCGGCCGAACAACAGTATCGCCAGCAACAGGTTCTTCCCACTCCGCAGCAGATGGGGTTCTTTATACGTTGAGAGTGACGGGGACGAGCGTCGCAACAGTCAGGTCGCGGTGCGCGCTGAGCGCTCCGTCAAGTTCATCGGCGAGATTAGCTCTACCATCCGACAGCGATCCGAAGTCAAACAGACGCCGGTCAAGCAACTGTGAAGGCCTGACATTCGCCAGAGCCTTGAGCATCGAGTTTCGCACTTCAGGTATCTCGCTCTGAAGCTCGTCGATCAACCGC
>DATLWF010000586.1:0-4039 GCA_035576605.1 Blastocatellia bacterium
GGCGGCGCTCGGGGTCGAGATCGTTGATGAAGCTGTGTTCGCGCTATCGGACAAGCAACCAGGCTTCGAAAAGGTGTTCATGTATCTTGAAAAAGAATTGCTGACGCCTCGCTATGAAGTGCATCAGTTCTCTTTTGAGAAAGTGCTGCTGGACGATTTCGAAGGTGAGAAGCCGGCTCAAGTTGCCGCACGCGAGGGCGCGGCCCGCGTGCTTCTTGCTGCCGCGGGAGCGGTGCGCGACAAGGACGTGCGTGCCGAGTACGGCCGCGAAGCAATCCAGGCCAGGCGCGCGCAATCTCTCGCCATCTACGCCGGTCGGCTTAACGAAAAAGCACAAGCGATAGCTCGTGTGATGACCGATTACTACGAGCATCACCAGGCTGCGGCTTCGGGCTTCAATCGCGATCTGCAATTGTTCGCGGCGGAAGGGAAGGCGGAGAGCAAGATTCTGGAAGACCCCTGGGGCAATCCGCTGGCCGGCGATGGAAGATTCACCGCAAATGCCGACTCGTATTTGACGCTTCGCTCGATGGGGCCGGATCGGCGGGCGGGTACTGCCGATGACATCAGCTTTCAGGTCTACGCGCAGCGAAAACCGCAGGCAAGTGCGAATCGCTATGCGCTGTTCAAAGGCCGTGTGACCGTTCGCGACGATGTGATCGCTGGAGGACGCGTTGCGATCGAAGGGACGGTCAAAGACAAAGACGCCAAAGCAATCGACGCCGTCAAGGTGTCGGCGCGCCGAGTATCGAACGGCACGACCACGTCGGTGTACACGGACGCGACCGGACGCTTCACGATACCGAACCTGGCGCCGGGAAGTTATCAAGTCGTCTTCGAGAGCGAAGCGTATCAGCCCACGGTTTGCCGGACGCTCGGCCTTAACGCGGGCGCCCGAGGAGTCGTTGAAGCCTTGCTCGAATCGCGGGGCATCACGCCTGTTACTTTGACCGCTTATTTGAACTACAGCGCTGAGTTCGGACAGGCAATTGGCTTCGCAGGCGGCAGGGGCGGGATGGTGCTGGACCGCCTTGAAAGGAGAAAGGACGAGGACCACCTGAACAGGCAGGTCGGCGCCGCTCCGCCGCCGAAGGCCGGGCCAAAATCTGTGAGCGCCGCTGAAGCCATCACTATCACTGACGGAGTCGCGTCTGCCGACGTGCTAAATGACAAGAAGGAAGCCGGCGGGCCTCGCGTCCGCAGCTTCTTCCCTGAAACGCTCTATACCAATCCGTCAATTATCACCGACGGTCAGGGTCGAGCGACGATTCACGTGCCCATGGCTGATTCGATTACGACCTGGCGGGTCACGTCTCTTGCGTCGACAATGCGCGGAGCGCTCGGTTCATCGACGACTCCGATTCGCGTGTTTCAGGATTTCTTTGTTGATCTGGATCTTCCGGTCTCGCTCACCGAAGGCGACGTGGTCTCCGTGCCGGTTGCGGTCTACAACTATCTGCCTAAGGCGCAACGCGTCTCACTCGATTTGAGACAGGATCCGTGGTTCGCGCTAGACAATGACAACGCGAACAAGCAGGTTGAGGTAAAAGCAGGCGAAGTGACGTCAGTCTCTTTTCGAGTGAAAGCTTCGAAGATCGGCGAACAGCAATTCCAGGTGACGGCGCGGCTAGTCGATGCACCGGCCAATCAACCGGGCGACGCGGTTGCGCGCTCGGTGAACGTGCTGCCCAACGGCGAGGAGCACGCGTTGGTCGTCAACGAGCGACTCGAAGGAGCGGTGACGAAGGACGTTGTGATTCCGGCGGGCGCAATTGCCGACGCGTCCAAGATCTTCGTGAAGCTTTATCCCGGCGCTCTCTCGCAGGTTGTCGAGGGGCTCGATTCGATTCTGCAGATGCCGGGCGGATGCTTCGAGCAGACTTCGTCGTCGACTTATCCCGACATCCTCGCGATGGACTATCTGAAAACGAGCAAAAAGATCACGCCCGAGGTTCAGGCCAAGGCCGAGGGCTTCATCTCGCTCGGCTATCAGCGGCTGGTTACGTTCGAAGTGCCGGGCGGCGGCTTCTCGTGGTTTGGCCAGGCGCCTGCGAACAAGATACTCACGGCTTACGGCTTGATGGAATTCTCCGACATGTCGCGAGTACACGAAGTGGATCAGCGCGTGATCGATCGCACGCAGAACTGGCTAGCCTCGCAGCAGCAACCTGACGGCAGCTTCAAGCCGGACACTTACTTCATCAACGAAGGCGCGACGACCCGCTACAACACAGACGTCACGCGCATCACGGCTTATATCGGATGGGCGCTTGCGGCGACCGGCTACAAAGGCGAAGCGGTTGAGAAGGCGAAGCAGTATGTCGCCTCGCACGTCACCGGGAAAGAAGACGTCTACACGCTGGCGGTCATCGCGAACTTCGCAGCGGACTACGTCAAAGACAAAGCGTGGACCGATGCCGCGATCAACGCGCTTGCGGCTCGCGTTACCGAGGGACCGAAGACGGCTTTCTGGAAACAGGAAGGCGAGACTCCTACATCGGCGCGCAACGATTCGGCCGATCTTGAAACGACTGCGCTTGCCGCGCAGGCTCTGCTCAAGAGCGGACAAAAGGGTGGGCTCGCGAAGAAGGCGCTCGACTACCTGACCGAAAAGAAAGACGCGTTCGGAAACTGGCAGACGACGCAGGCGACGATCCTCTCGCTCAAGGCGTTCCTGCTGTCGTTCACCAAAGGAACGAACGCGGACACAGCCGGTACGGTTGAAGTGTCGATTGACGGCAAAGCGGTTGAGCGCGTTCAGATCACTAAAGACAACAACGACCTGCTGCATATGGTCGATCTCAAAGCCTACACACACGAGGGAGCGCATCGGGTTAGCCTGGCGTTCGCAGGGAAGGGAAGCATGCAGTACCAGATCATCGGGCGCTACTACGTTCCGTGGGCGCGGCGAGTGGACGCCGGCCCTCGGGAACCTCTCACAATCGACGTGAGCTATGATCGCACGCGGCTGGCGCAGGACGAGACGGCGACGGCGAAGGTGAAAGTGCAGAACAACACGCCGGCTAAAGCCAGGATGATCATGGTTGACCTGGGAATCCCTCCGGGCTTCGAGGCATCGGGAGAAGACTTCGCGGCGTTAGTCGATTCATCACGCGACAAGAATGGAGGCAAGCTCGAGAAATACACGATCACCGCCAAACAGGTGATTTTGTACTTCGACGGCCTGAACGCGAGGCAACGTGTGGACTTCTCGTTCAAGCTGCGAGCCAAGTTCCCCGTGCGCGCGCAGACGTTTTCGTCGCGTGTGTACGAGTACTACAATCCGACGGTTGAGGACAAGACCAAGCCAGTGGAGATGACCGTCGTCGCGAAGTAGAAAGTTAGTCCGTGGTTCGTTCAGAGTACCGACTTTAGTCGGTTTGTTGAGAATCGTCACCAAAACCAACGCCGACTAAAGTCGGTACTCTGAACGACGAACTTCCGCCTAAAGGCCGAACTACGAACTCAAGACTCAACCTTACGCAAGCGGAAGCAACCTCGCGCGGAGCTTCTCTGTTGAGCCGAAGCTCTGAGACTCATCCGTCCAATGACCCCTCAGCTATCCCACTCCTATGTCGGTGTCCCGGTCCTATGGCGCAAATCATCGAGATTGACTAACATTAAGCTATGACGCAAGGCACTGTATGATTCCGCAAGGTTAGACAAATCCATTGCGGACGGTAGTTATGTGCCCCATCCTCACACTGTGGACGCAAGCGGGCGTTGGAAGATCAATATCTCCACTCGATTCTGGTAGAGATGTGGTCGCTGCGAGAGGCCGTGGACCGCTCGCGACCCGATATTAGCGAATGCTCCCAAGGAGGATGTTTTATGAGATTTCATGGATCTGCAGTTCTTCGTTTCGTCACTCTTGTTCTCGCGCTTCTGGTGCTGAGTTCTGCATCGGTGCTCGGCCAGGATAATGGCGCAACCGGTCAGACGCGAGATACAGGTGTTAGGCCCGGCAATCGCGTTGTTGCGAACGGGCAGAAGTTGAAGGTCAAAGGAATAATAATCCGCCGCGAGGCCGACACTTTCA
>DATLWF010000587.1:0-9182 GCA_035576605.1 Blastocatellia bacterium
CGTGGTTCGGGCTCTCCTGGGCCGCGTAGCGGTTACCTATTGACCTTGTAAATCGATTCTGCAGAAACACAGGTAACCGCTACGCGGCCCACGTGCATCGCCAATCCCGCAAGCTATCGATAGGACACCGCTACGCGGTTATCCTCTGTTGCGTTGTTGAAGGTTGCCAAGTGGAATAAAGATGGGTGACGAAATGAACGCGGTCTAATGCGACGATCGACCGAAGGGCGCTAATCGAGTTTCTATCATTCAGCCGGTGCCTCTCACGTCGGCCCGGTCATCCGCTGACGAACAACGATCGGCCTTTCAGTGAAACGGTTGCTCCGGCGTCGCGCGCTTAAGCCTTCCTTCTACTGCGGTGTAAGAAAAAAAGAGCGGCTGCTGTGGAGGAGGTGATAATCTGCTTCAAACAAATGAAGTAAGCAGCCGCTCTGTAACAGTCACTGTGCGGTCCCTATACTACTCGCCCGCCGATTAGAGACCGATTAGCGCAAGATTAAATTCTGCTCACACTACTACGTGGCTCTCAAACAGAACTCCAACAGCGCCAGAGTTATCTCCCGAATGATTATCAGCATTTCGCTGTACGGCGGATGGAACGGGGTAGGATTGCTCGCGCTGCCCCACTCGATGGTGTACGAGTACACCTTCGCTTTGCTTGAATCAATTATGTGGCGGCTGAACGCATAGTCATCGGACGTGCCTGCGGTGGGATACAAGCCCACGGCCTGCTCGACCGTGTAGGTTCGGCCTCGCACCGTCTTGATCGCATCCCGCATTCGATTGGCGAGTGCGATGACGGCCGTTCTATCCGCGGCTTTTATGAACTCCTTGTACGCAGTGTCCGTTGCTATTCCGCGCTTGCCGTTGAAAGCCGCGTTCTGGAAATTCATGGTCGGAGTTGTTGTCTGATTGGTGTCATCGCCCCAGTTGTAGAGTATGTCCTCCGAATAGCTGTGAACATCTATGAAGTAGCGGATATTTCCAAACTTATCGAACATCCAGACTGCGTTCTTGGTCTCCGGTTCCGATACCGCGCTGGGGCCGATGTAGACGTCGTGGTCGCAAGGATTCTTGGAGTTTGCGATGGGCGCCGCCGGATCAAAGTATTTCGGATAGTTCCACAGGAAGTCGTAGTTGCGATTTATGTCCACGCCGACGCACGAAGGTTGCGGATGACCGGCTGGAGCAGGACGCCGATTTTTTCGCCACATAGCCTCGTGCGTCATACTGTAATTGCGTCCATCCGGATTCGCCTGCGGGAAAACGTAAACATCTTTGTTATTCACAATGCTTTTGATCTGCGCTGCCGTGTAGGTTTTGGTGCCCAAAGTGATGCCTGTGTTCGTGGCATAAGCATGAGACAGCAACTGGACGAAGTTGATCAGGATGTCGCAGCTTCCCCACTCGCGCGCATGCACGCCGCCGAGAAAGTAAATGCCCGGACGATTGCTGCCGGTGCCTTTTCCGATCTTCAGGGCATGGCAGACGCGGTTCTCCCATGTCTTCCTGGGCAGCGTGATCAACGCAGTGAATGAATTGTTTGGCGGAGCGGCAGCAGCGGCGAGAGCCGATTCTACCTCTACCACATTGAGATATTGACCGGCGTCTGCGACCGAGCGAGCCTCAGCCAACCCTTTTTTTCCCGGCTTTCTAACCTCCGCCTGGCGCGCCTTGCCCAGTTTATCTGCGTCTTCGTAGCGTTCAACCGAGTAGCCCGCTTTCTCCAGAAGTCTTAGCTGGGTGCCGTTCGCGTGAGCGTCAACGCGATAGCCGCCGTCCGCGAGCTTTTCCACAGTATGACGGGCGACGTTGACCTTGTACTTGCGCACCAGGTCGGCCATTGCATCGTAGTCCGCTCCTGAGATCTTTACATGGTAGCGCGGCATGGTAGTTTCTCCTTTCCAAAGAGATGTGTAGACGTCGCCATCGGCTAAGGAACAGGGGTCTGCAACCTGATGCTCACCCGCTCACTTTCAAGAAGAAAGGGTCGATCGAGACGTGCACCGGCCTGGTGTTATCGACGTCGAGCAGCGTGTTGGTGGTCCAATTGGCGTTGCGTTGGTAGACAATGCCGTTCGGAAAATTGGTCTTCTTCGGCGTATTGTTTGCGGAAAAGATCCCATAGAAATCCCTGCCGACGCTCATAAGATGCGCGTAGTCGCCAAGATACGGATCGAAGTCGGCCACTGGCGTGTCAGCCGGCACGGTCGCCAGAACGAGTGCGTTCCAGTTCGTTCCGTTCGCTGACAGCTCGAGTTTAGTAACCCAACGTTGGGCCGCTCCCGTGCCTGTTAGCTGTTGGTATAGAAACCCGACCTTGCCGGCGTTGTTGATCGCCAGAGCCGGGTTCAAGGCATTGCGGATCGTACGCAGTTCCGAGGACCAGGTCCGGCCGCGATCCTTCGAGCGTAGCAGGTGAAGCATGTACAGGGCGCCATGATCATCGTTGTAAGCAATATAAACGGTATCGCTGTTGGTTGGATCGACGACGAGAGCGACATCGCCTCCGGTGCGTTGCTGGCCCAGGACACCGTTAAAGTTGAATTTAGTATTCTGCGCCACGCGCACTCCTGCCTTTCCATCTATTGGATCGGCCAGATCGGTGAACGGGTTGGGCCCTGTGCCACCACGGTCGTCCCGCAATACCACGATGTCAGCGGTGCCTTCTCCCGTATCGTCGTTGAACGACCGCCATGAATGGTAGATTGCATACGCGGTCCCATCGGGGTGAATAGAGGGTCGAACGGGCGGGCCATCCTGGCCGGGTGTGGTGCGCGACTCAATCCTGATGCTCTTGAAGGTCGGATTGACGACCGCGCCGTTAAGTGATTGGTCTATTGTTGCGGAAGCACCTCTTACGCTCAGGTCATTGTTCCCGACGTAGACGCGATCTTTGCCCTTATCCGGTCCGTCGGTTACAGTCGCCACCTGCACGTACGGCTGGTCCACCCGCGTGCGATCCACCAATATCTCCATCGGAGTTGCGCCGGCGAAGTTCTTGGTACGAAGAATATTCAAACGCATTGAACGCGAATCTCCTCTGAGGATACCCGCGAACAGTGTGTTGGTGCTTCTGCTGAAATTCAAAGTGATATCGCCAGTGCCCGTGAGGCGACTATTCCCGGGCACGATCGAGTTGAGTGTCCAGGTGTTGCCGCCATCACTCGAGATGTAGATCGGCGCGAAAGACCCTTTCAGCGGATCAGGCGTAAAAGCAGAGGCGGCAATCTGCAGGGGATTTGCAGGATTGACGGCGATTGTCGGTTCACTGTCCTGGTTTGCCTCGCCGCTCAACGATCTCGGGATCATGTTGACCAAAACCACCACTGGCCCGCCAGCCTTCGCGGCCCGTTTAGATTTGCGCCTGGCCGTCTCCTTTGCTCCCGGCTTTGAGGATCGCGGAGGAGATTGTTTGACAGCCTTGTTGCTTGCGGCTCGTTTGGGCGCACTACGAGAGGTCGCGGTCTTCTTGCTGACTTTCTTGGCAGGCATGCTCCTCCTCCTTGGCCTCAGCGCGGTCAGGACGATTAACCTTTCGGCTTAAGGGATTCCGAATCGATGATCGTTTTGACTCCCCCGGGTTCGTTGTAAGGCTGGAAGTCAGTCTGGTCGAGGGCCGTATAAGCATCAGTGCTACCAACTTCGGAATCGGCGACGGCAGCTTCTTCGACGACTCCTTTCCGCGGCTGCTTCCTGCCTCGTTTGGCCTTTGGCTTTTCGGTTTTGGATTTGTGCAGCATAAAGAATCCTTGCTGGCCGGGATGGAACTTCGGCGCGCCGTACCACATCACATCCTTGCTGGCCGGGAAGCGCAGGACAACCTGTTTCTTCTTGTGGCTGCCTTTATGCACTTCATCAACCTGGATTACGGCTTCGCGCCACTTTGGATCGTGTTCGCTGACTGGTCCGCCGGGAGCTCGATCGGAAGCATCCAGGCTTGCTGCTCCCGATCGCTTTGCGGTCCCGGCCGGCAGTCTGACGGCGACGACTTTTCCCGACACAACCAGGTCCGCCGCATCGAAGCGATCGCGCTTCTCACGTTGCGCCCGGCGTTCAACGGGATCGTCTGCCGCGCTCAGCATCGCTGCGCTGCGACTCGTAACGGGCTCCTCGGTGAGCGACCGCACAGCGATGCCATCGCCGAAGATCCAACTGGTCGTGTGAAAGATCAGCTCCTGTCCGGCGCGGACTTTCTGCCGGCCACCTAACTGGACGGTGATGTCTTGTCCGTTGTAGTCGGCAAGGGCCGGGGGCGCTTCGATAATCTGATTGACCGTGACGACGGCCGTGCGCTCGTCAACCGGCACACCTTTCATCGTAGCGCTCTTGAGCTTCTTGATTGTGCCTTTGAAAACGAACGTCGGTTTCTGGTCTTGTGCTGTCTTGCTTGGGCTCGCTGGCATACTCGCCTCCTTAATCCTTCCGGGTGAATTACGTCACTCCGTCACCTTGAAGAAGAAGGGATCAATGGAAACCGGCACTTCTGTCGCACCATCGATGTTGAACAGCTTGTGGGTAGTGAAGTTGGCATTGCGCTGGTACTTCACTCCATTAGGAAAGTTAGCTGGATCGGGAAAATTGCTCGCCGAAAAGATTCCATAGAAATCTTTGCCTACGGTGAGCAGGTGATTGTAGTCGCCAATATAGGGGAAAAATGTGCGCACAGGCGTTGAGGCGGAGGTCCTTGCCAGCACGAGATCGCTCCAGCTAATTCCATCGGTTGACCGGCGCAGGTGTGTGACCCAACGCTGCGTGGCGGCGGTTGTGCCCGTGAGCTGCTGATAGAGAAAGCCGATCTTGCCGACGCTGTTGACCGCCAGCGCTGGATTAGTCGCGTTGGTAACCGTCAAGCAGTCGCTCGACCAGGTGACGCCGCTGTCTTTCGAGACCCGCACGTGTAACGTGTAATCTGTGGTGCCCACTCGATCCGCCCAGGCGATATAAACTATCTTGCTATTGGTCGGATCGACAGCGATCGTGAGGCTGCTTCCAGTACGTTCCTGCCCGAGACCCGGCATCAGCCAGGGTATCAAGCGATTTAGCGCAACCCTTCTCCCTGACAGCCCATCGGTCGGATCATGCAGAGCGGTGAACGGGGCGGCACCGGTTCCGAAATGATCGTCGCGGACGACCACGACGTCATAGCGGCGCACACTGCCGCTGGCACTCAGGCGATGCAAGAAGACTCCGTAGACGGTCCCATTGGAATGTATTGCCGGCCTTATGGAAGGTGCGTCCACACCGGATGGGACGCGCGAATCGATGCGGG
Organism: Blastocatellia bacterium; assembly: GCA_035576605.1. Lineage (GTDB taxonomy): Bacteria > Acidobacteriota > Blastocatellia > UBA7656 > UBA7656 > Onstottus_A. Next base: position 5,273 of record DATLWF010000587.1, read on the forward strand.
TGGTCTTAAAAACCGGAGCCGCAACTTGAGCGTCAGTCGTGTGGTTAATCGTCGCCGTCTTTGGAACTGAGCTGAAGTCGTTGTCGCCGTTAAAGACCACATCCTTTTTCACAGCGCCGATAGTCACTCGGGCAGCCTGAATGTAAGGCTGGTCGACGTTGTCGCGCGAAAGCAGAACGGTCATAGGAGTCGAACTTGTGAAATTCGCGGTGCGCAGGATATTCATGCGAAGAGAAACGTCGCCCCGCAGAATGCCCGCATATAGCGTGTGGCTGGGACTGAAACGGACCGTAATATCGCCAGTCCCAAATGTGCCGTTGCCCGGCACAATAGAGTTGAGCTTCCAGCTGTTACCGCCGTCCGTGGAAAAATAGATCGGGGCGTTTGGTCCGCCGCCCGGGTCCGGCGTAAAAGCCGAGCCAACCATATTAAGCGGAGCTGCCGGATCAACAGCCAGATTAGGTTCGCTATCCTGATTGTGCTCGCCGCTCCGTGATCTCGGAATCATGTTCACCACCAGGACGCCGGGCGACATGACGAGTCCTCCCGTCTCCGATTTCTTCTTCGCGGTGCTTTTGGCAGGTTTCTTCACCGTCTTTTTAGCCTTTGCGCCGGACGTGACGCCTTTTGCTTTTTTTGCAGTCTTTTTAGCTGGCATCTTCTGATCTCCTTCCAGCCCGCGAGGGCTTGCTAAGCTGTTGTTAAGCGAGCAGGGTCACATTCATCTCGCGTTGACGCCCTGACAACTGTTATCCGAGGCTGGTGATGAGATTGACCAGCGTGTCGGCCTCTTCGGGATGTGAATGTGGTTGAAAGTCGACAGGGCTAAAGGCGGTATAGGCCTCAACCGTTTCGATTGCTCCGGCGGAATCCGCCGACGCGGCGTGCTCCTTGATTTTACTCTTCTGGAGCATGAAGATTCCGTCCTGACCCGGCTTAAACTTTGGTGCTCTATGCCACATAACGTCTTCGCTGCTGGGGAACCGTAGGGTGACCGTTTTTTGATCGCCATCTCCTTTGTGCACGGCCGCAACATCGATGACGGCTTCGTGCCACATCGGGTCGTGCTCGCTGGACGGGGTGAGAGGGTCGGCCGCGGAGTCCATGGCGCTGAGGGTATCGGTTGGCAAGCGCACCGACGTGACTCTTCCCGAGACCACGAGATCAGCGCTCTCGAAACGCTCTTTCATGTCCCGCGTCAACAGATTCTTTACCGGATCGCCCGTGGTCATCGCCATGTCGAGAGCCGCCGAAATTTTTCCTACCGCTTCCTGCCGCAGCGACACGACGGCGATGCTGTCTCCGAAGAGCCAGCCGTTGGTATGGAAAACGTTTTGCTCTCCAACCTTGATCTTCTTTCTGCCGCTTAGCTGGACGGTGATGTTCTGCCCGCTGAAATAACTTAACTCTTCGGGGGCGTGAATGATTTCGTCCACTCGGACGATCGCCGTCCCGCTCTTATCCTTTATATCCGGGACCGTGCTGGCTCTCAGCTTCTGCACGGTTCCTTTGAAAACGAATCTCGCTTGTTGAGCGAGGGCGTCTGCTTTGGAGCTCGCTGGCATATTTCCTCCTTTTTTGCATCCCGGAAAACCGGAAAACCAATGCGTTCGTCTCAGGCTCTTGGAAACCCGAAGGCGTGGAACTCTCCTCGGGCGCTCGCAGAGTCTGCAACCCTCCGAAGAACTCGCCTCTATGTGGATTCTCTTGCCACCCTAAGCGGGCACACGACAGAGTGACCAACTTGCACTTTGCTGCAAGAGGCTTCAGTTCCGCGTGTTTTGTTTAGCCGTGCGCAGTCCGCGCACGGATGAGACCAGATAGCTCAACACGAACCAGGTGGCCATCATCGCGAGGAATTCGAGGCTGAAACTATGAAACTTGTAGAACGCCTCCGCGATCAGCATGGACAACAGCAGGCAAGGCCCTTCGCTGATCAATCCTTTGCGCAGACTGACATTAGTCATAAGCGTGTACATAGCATTCTCCTTTCCTCTGATCGTATTGCAAACCACAATCTATCGGACCACTGTGAACTTCCGCTCGCGCCGCATTGCGTAGATGATGGGTAAGAATTCATTCCCGACGGCAGGGTGAGTATCATCGCAGTCAGAGCCCTTTCTTAGGGTCCAGGTCCCAATGATTTTATACCTTCCTACGTCTATTGACGCAGAATGTTAGCAAGACAGCTCACTTTTTTCGAGGGCCCAGGAAAAAAAATTCCCGGACTCGCCGACAGGTTGAACTCCTTCGGTTTGTATGGTTCGGTTGCAATCATGTAGCCCAGCTTGTATGGAACGGAATCACAGACCGGCCACGCCTGGGAGCGCTAAAAGAGCACTGACAGCGTCATGCCTCGATCCTCGGATTTGTGAGGAAGAATTAATGTTTCGCGCAAGCCCTTTTGTTTGCGGCCTTCCGGCGCGTCCCAATTCTATGCATCGATGGGAGCGCATTTCGATGGCTCGCTCTTAGCATTAACAGGAAGCGTCGGCCGTCACGATTTGCGATGGTTGGCAAAAAGGCATTTCTACATAAGGAGGTTGTTATGACACTACGAAGGTTTTCACTTGCGATGGCTTTTCTGATTGGCGCGGCAGTGATTCCAGTTCTCGCGCAGGGACCCGTCCAGGAGCGCATCAACTTTACAGTCGATGCTCCCTTCGAGCTAAAAGGGACAAACGTCGTGCTTCCAGCTGGCGACTATGCGCTTTTCCAGATTGACCGGAATGATCGCAATCTTTTCGCGTTATACCGGGGCTCCGATATGATGCACACTCCGATTGCGATGCTGCAAACGGTTCGGATCTACTATAGTGTGGGCAGGCTTCCAGGCAAAACAAGGATGCTCATGAAATCCAATGACGCATACCCGGTGCTTGAAGGCTGGAATGTGCCAGGAGACTTTGGCTGGAGAGTAATTGGCGCAACCGCTCGCCCCGACGCGCTTAGCGTCAGGCGCTAACAAGAGTATTACTCAATCGAAAGGCATACGTAGGCGACAGCCAGCGTGCGCCGCACAGGTGTCCGGCCATCCAACGAGCCGGACACCTCCACTCTGAATCCGGTTGACTTTGCTCTGCGACTCATTCAATTCCCTCACCGGCCTTCACGCAATGGACATAGCTCATCTCGGCGGCTTGCTCATAGCTCCTGCGGTTCGTCCGCTTTGTGACGTTTCTTCAGACTCTCATACACTTCAGCCACTCGACGGCGGTGCTCGTCGGATGCGAGGCACTGCCGAAACGTCTTGTTTATTTCATCCAGAGCGGTGTTTGTGTCCAGATCGATAAGCTCGCGAGTGAGACGTTTGGTTGCGAACAAGGCGCCCTGCGGCTTCGATGCCAGCACGGCAGCCAATTCCATCGCGCGCGGAATCAACTCTTCGCGCGGATACACGTGGTTGGCCAGCCCGATGCGAAAAGCCTCGTCGGCGGAAATGTTTTGTCCGGTCATCGCCAGCTCTTTTGCCCTCGCCAGCCCGATCGATTTGTACAGCGGATGAATGATCTGAGTGAGACCTATATTGATTTCCGCCTGGCCGAAGATCGCTTCCCTTGCCGCAAGCCGGATGTCGCAGAACGCTGCGAGGTCGAATCCGCCGGCGATGGCCGGACCATTCACCGCTGCGATGACCGGCTGCGGCAACGACCACACACGGCGAAAAACTCTCGTCGCCGCGTCGAGGTACGCAAGCTTCTGTTCAGTAGTCCAGCTCACGAGCAACTCGAGATCCAGGCCCGCGCAAAAGCTGTGACCTGCACCGGTGATCACGATGACGCTCAGGGCGTTGTCCGCTTCCGCGGCTTTCAATGCGGCCGATAGTTGCTTGACCAGATCCGGGTGAAGCGAGTTGCTCTTGTCGGGGCGGTTGAGCGTAAGCGTCAGTACGCCTCCCTCGCGCCGGCTC
>DATLWF010000588.1:0-3461 GCA_035576605.1 Blastocatellia bacterium
AAGGGACTGCGGTTCGCGATCCGGGAAGGCGGGCGAACGGTAGGGGCGGGGACGGTGTCAGAAGTAATCGAGTAGGAAAGTTCGAGAAACTGAAGTTTGTCGCGCGCGTTGCGATGAGGCGAGCGACAAGCTGATACCGACTACAAACTGAAGTTTGTCGGAGAGTGGAATTGGGGAACTATGGCGAGAGACAATATCACCCTGCAGTGCACCGAGTGCAAGAACCGGAATTACGTCTCGACCAAGAACAAGAAGAAGACGCCGGATCGCCTCGAGTTCAAAAAGTTTTGCAGAAAGTGCAGGAGTCATACTCCTCACAAGGAAACGAAATAGGTAGGGGTATAGTGTTAGCGGCTAGCACGGCGGTCTCCAAAACCGTAAGGCCGGGTTCGAATCCTGGTACCCCTGCCACATCGTCCGCCCTCGGCATCCGAGTAGAAGGCGCGAGGTAGAGTTATGAGTCGAGTGACAGAAGTGACGGAAGAAGAAGAGCACTTGAGCGAAGAGCCAGTTCGCCGCGCTGGTGGTGATGACGGCGGAGGTCCCTTCAAGCTGCCGAAGCTCTCGCTTGGCACGCGGATCATAGATTTCTACCATGCGGTCAAGCTTGAGATGGCCAAGACCACCTGGCCGACCCGCACTGAAGTCTGGAGCACCACTGTTGTTGTGCTGATCGCGATTGTCTTCTTCGGATTCTACTTGTGGGGGATTGACCGGGTTGTGACGCTCGGGTTCCAGGCGCTTGAAAGGGCGATAAAGTAGGCGAAATGCTTATGCCAAGAAACTGGTACATCATTCACACGTACTCGGGCTACGAGAAGAAAGTAAAGGAGTCGCTGCAGTCGCGCATTCAAGCCTACGACATGGCCGATCAGATTTCGCAGGTGCTCGTGCCTACCGAAACAGTTGTCGAGATGCGAGGGTCGAAACGCGTTGAGACTTCGCGGATGTTTTTCCCGGGCTACGTGCTGGTTGAGATTGAGACCGATGAAAAAGGGGAAGTAGGCGAAAAGGTCTGGCACATAATCAAATCGACGCCGAAAGTGACCGGTTTCGTGGGTGGGCAGAAGCCAACGCCGCTCACCCCGGAAGAAGTCGACCAGATTGTGCACCACGTTACCGAGGCCGCGGAGAAGCCGAAGCCGAAACATACGTTCCAGCATAGCGAGCACGTTAGAATACTCTCGGGACCCTTTAGCGGATTCACCGGACAGGTGGAAGAGATCAACCCTGATAAAGGCGTGCTCAAGGTGATGGTCACGATCTTCGGCCGCTCGACACCGGTCGAATTGAATTTTTTGGACGTCGAGAAATTGACGTTCTCGGAAGAGGAATGACCGGTTCCGAGTTCAGAGTTCCGCGTTCCGAGTTCGCGAACCCGAAACCACGAACCCTGAACCCGAAACCCTAAGGAAGGGGAGAGTTTCAGAGTCACCCTTTGGCGCTGGCTTGCAACGGACCCAGGTATGGCAAAAAAGATAACAGCTTACATTAAGCTTCAAGTCCCGTCCGGAAAGGCTAATCCCGCACCTCCAATTGGCCCGGCGCTTGGTCAGCACGGCGTAAACATCATGGAGTTTTGCAAGGCGTTCAATGCCAAGACCGCAAACATCGTGGATATGACTATCCCGGTGGTAATAACGGTCTACGCGGACCGCTCATTTACGTTCATAACCAAGACGCCGCCCGCCGCCGATCTTCTCAAGAAAGCCGCCGGGATCGAAAAGGGCTCGGCTCGACCGAATCGCGACAAGATAGGGCGGGTCACTCGCAAGCAGATCGAAGAGATCGCTCGCACGAAGCTGCCGGACCTTAACACGACTTCGGTTGAGTCGGCGATGCGAACGATTGAGGGTACGGCCCGCAACATGGGACTCGAGGTTGTAGACTAGTCAGCACGTAAGGATGGGCTTCTGTGGCCCGTTTCAGGGACCGAAAATTTCGACAGAGCGCAACAGGCGCAAACAAGGGAGTGGCCGGGTTTCAAAGCCAGCCACGTTATTACCTGGGAGAAAAAGCATGGCCGGAAAGAAATATCGGGAGGCTGCCGCGCAAGTTGATGAAGGTCGCGTTTATTCGATCGATGAAGCGGTTGAGCTTACGAAGAAAGTGGCTTTCGCGAAGTTCGACGAGACAGTCGAGGTGGGGATGACTCTGGGGGTCGACCCGCGCAAGGCAGATCAATTGGTGCGCGGCACGGTGGTGCTTCCGCACGGGCTCGGCAAATCGAAGCGAGTCGTCGTGATTTGTTCGGCCGAGAAGGCTCAGGAGGCTCGTGACGCTGGAGCTGATGAGGTCGGCGGGGACGACATCGTGACTCGCATCAAAGGCGGCTGGATTGATTTCGACGCGTTGATCGCGACGCCCGACATGATGCGATCTGTAGGACAGCTCGGCAAGATCCTCGGGCCTCGAGGGCTTATGCCGAATCCGAAGACAGGAACGGTTACAGCCGATGTCGAGCGCGCCGTGCGGGAGACCAAGGCCGGTAAGATCGAGTTCCGCGTCGACAAGACCGGTGTGATCCACGCACCGGTTGGAAAGGTGAGCTTCGACAAGGAACTGCTAGCCGAGAACACCAAAACGTTGATCGATGCGGTGATGCGCGCGAAACCCTCGGCGGCTAAAGGCAAGTACGTCAAGAATGCTACTATTTCGTCGACGATGGGGCCAGGCATCAAGCTGAACACAGCAGAGTTTTAGTTCAGGATTTCCTATTGGACCTATATGACCTATTGGACCTATAGGTCATATCGAACAGGGGTTGAATCGTGAAGACAAGACTTCAGAAGGAAAAAGAAATCGAAGTGCTTCATCGTGAGTTTGAAGAATCGCCGAACGCGCTTCTTGTCGGCTTTCAGGGCCTCAAGGTGGGCGACGACGAACGGCTCAGGCGCGAGCTGCGCCAGGCGAATGTTTCCTATCGCGTGGTTAAGAACACGCTTGCCATTCGCGCTGCCGCGGGTACACCGATGGAGCAGGTGAAGGGGCAATTCGAAGGCGCCACGGCGGTAGCGCTTTCAAAGAGTGATCCGGTAGCGCTCGCAAAGTTGCTTTCAAAATGGGCGAAAGCCAGTCCGGTATTTTCCTTCAAGGCCGCGGTAGTCGAAGGTAGCGCCATCGACGTCAAGGACATCGAGTCACTCGCGAATCTGCCATCGAAAGAAGAGTTGCTCTCGAGGGTGATGTTCTTGATCAACAGCAGCGCGCAGAGACTGGCGGTCGTGACTGCCGGCGTCGCGCGGAATCTGGCGATCGTGATGGATCAGGTTCGCGCTCAAAAAGAAACTGAGGGATGAGGAATCTCGAATTGGAATTTCCGATCTTAAGACGTCACCGTCTCTGGTCGATGAAATTTGCAATCGGGCTCGGGCTTGTGGAGGCTTGCGTCCGGTTGACGCAAACTTAAACGCCGCTTGGTGATGTGTCAGTGCAGCGGCTCGGATGGCTCGTGGCTGCCG
>DATLWF010000589.1:0-5312 GCA_035576605.1 Blastocatellia bacterium
GGCTCACGTCGCCGGGCTCGACCGACTGCACAGGGAGTTCAACTACCTCGCCCGCGAACCGTTTTGACTTGCGAGGTCGCAGCTTTTCCAGCCCCTTGATCTGAAGCGTGTCCAGTCGTCTGGTTTTGATGTCAGCAACGCGGATCAGGTGGTTGTTTGTGTCGGCGACGTAGATCTTGCCGAAGGCCACGCTGACACCGCCCGGTTCGTCGAGCGTTGCGCGATCGCCATCGCGCATTCCGTTCTCGCCTGTCCCAACGAATGTCTCCGACGTGCGATCTTTCGGCGAGACTCGCTTGATCTTGTTGTTGTAGGTGTCGGCTACGTACAGCCAGCCGTCGTTGTATGCGACTCCTAGCGGGTGTTGCAATCGGACAGCCGAGCCTTTGCCATCGCGGTCGCCGAACTCGAACAAATCTTCGCCGACGATCGTCTCGACCCGGCCGTGCGGATCCAGGTCCGCGGAGCGTATCGAGCTGACCTCGCTATCCGCAAAGTAGAGCTTCTTGCCATCGCTGGTGATGCCCGAAGGTTGGGCCAGGGCGGCTTCCGCAAGAGGTCCATCAATTCGAGCTTCGCGTCCGCTCCCGGCGTAAGGCGCGATGCCTCCCGTCTTCGGATTCATTTGCCACAACTGGTGAGGACCGGCCATTGCGATGTACAGGACGCCGTTTTGAATCGTAAGATCCCAGGGCGAACTGAGAGGAGTGTCTTTGCCCTGACCGCCAAAGGTTATGCGACGCTGCAACTGCTCGCCGGTTCCGGCGATCGTTGTCACGGTGCGCTTGCCGAGATCGATCGCGCGGAGGGCGTGATTTTCCGTGTCGGCCACGTAAAGAATATTGCCGTCCAGAGCCATGCCTTGAGGATGATTGAAGGCCGCCGTCTCGAAACCGCCGTCGCTCAAACCGATCTCGCCGCTGCCGATCACTTCTTTGACCGATGAGTCCTCCAGCGACACGACCACTACGCGATTGTGGTTCGAATCAGCGATGAATAACTGCTTCGACTTCTCGTCCGCGAGCACCTTTCCTGGAAACGCGAGCACTGAGGCAGGGGTTCGTTGGCGTTCGAGCTTCAGACTTAGCGGGCGCCGGTCGATCATCTTTTTCGCGTCGAAGGTCTCGATGATCCTGGCGATGTATTTGTCGAACTGAGCGTAAACACCCTCCCCGCTCATATAGGCAACAACTTTGCCGGCGGGATCGATCAGAAAGAGCGTAGGCCAACTGCGAACGGTATACTCCTGCCAGATCTGCATCTCGTGATCGTTGACCACCGGGTGCTCGATCTCATATCGAAGGATAGCCTGACGAATATTTTCGGTGCCCTTCTCCGCAGTGAACTTGGCTGAATGCACGCCAATGACCACAAGCTCGTTCGGATATTTGCGCTCGAGTTTCTTAAGATCGGGAATGATGTGCATGCAGTTGATGCAGCAGTACGTCCAGAAGTCCAGGAGCACGACCTTGCCTTTCAACTGGCGTATCGACAACGGCCGCTCGGTGTTGAGCCATTCCATCCCCTCGGGAAACTCCGGAGCGTTCACCTTTCCTTCGTACTCGGGCATCTTCGATTTACCCTCCTGAATAGCGGCCAGTGAGGGCGGCAAGCTCGGCCAAAAGAAGCTTGCGGCCAGCGTCAGCCAGACGGACATCGTCAAAACCATCTTCATTTATTTAGTCTCTGTGTTTAGCGGCTATCGCATAGGTCCGGCTCCCGCCAAATAGCCTTCGGATCAAGCACCGGTTATTATACCAGACTGCACACATCAGTCTTGGACACGGAAATCCCCAGACCAGCAATTAGACATTGGTGCGGGTGGTTGCAAACGCTCGAGGCTATCCACTATCTTTCATAATCTGAAATGCGAAAGTGGCGGAATTGGCAGACGCGCCAGACTTAGGATCTGGTACCGAAAGGTGTGGGGGTTCGAGTCCCCCCTTTCGCATCATGGACAAGATTGCGACGAGACTACGAACGAGTGACGAGCTTTAACGGCCCGTCTCCGAAAGGCAAGAACGAATCTTGAATATAACTGTCACCGATCAGGAACAATGTAAGAAACAGTTGCGGCTCGAGATACCGAGCGAGACCGTTCGCGCGGAAACCGACAAGATTGCCGCAGATCTGGCGCGCAAGGTCAGCGTACCCGGGTTTCGGCCCGGTCACGTGCCCAAATCCGTCGTGAAGACCCGATTCCGCAAAGAGCTTCGCGACGAGATGCTGTCACAACTTCTGCCGCATTCGCTCGGCGATGCGATTCGCGAAAAGGAACTGAAGGTCATCGGAGAGCCTTCGGTTGAAGATCTCAAGTTTAAGGATGATGAATCGATCGACGTGACTTTTAATGTCGAGGTCGCTCCTGAATTCACGCTGTCGAACTACAAAGAGCTTCCACTGACGAAGCGGGTGTATAAGGTTCGCGATGAAGATGTTGAAAGCACCATAGAGCGCCTGCGTCAGGGCCAGGCTGAGCTTGTGCCGGTGGAAGATCGGCCGGCTCAAGCGGGTGACATTGTGACGGTGAACCTCACCGGGCACGTTGAGGCCACCGAAAGCGAAGGTGCGGAATCGCCGGTTGAAGACGTAAAGCAACAAGACCTCGATATCGAGCTGGGCGCGGCAGGGGTTTTGAAGGAGTTCACCGAAGGACTCACCGGCGCTCGGCCAGGCGACCTTCGAACGTTTGCGGTCGAGTATCCGGCCGACTACAAGCCCGAGAAATACGCCGGCCGCCGTGTCACCTATACTGGGGAGGTTACGGCGATTCGCATCAAAGAGCTTCCGGAAGCAGATGATGAGTTTGCACGCAGTGTCGGCGAGGAGTTCAAGTCCGTAGACGAACTGCGCGCAGACATTCGCGCGAAGCTCGAGAAGGAAGCGGAGCAAAGGTCCGAGGCTGAGTTTCGATCATCTACGATAGAAAAGCTCGTCGATCGAAACCGCTTCGACGTTCCCGAGTATGTCGTCCAGAAGCAGATTGACTCCAGAATGAAGGCTATGTTCCGCCAGATGTCCGGGCAAGGGATGGATCCGCGCCTGTTGAAGATCGACTGGCAGACCATTCGCGACGGCCAGCGCGAGCGCGCGGAGCGCGAAGTGCGTGGATCGTTTATCCTCGACAACATAGCCCAAACGGAGAACATAAAGGTCGACGAAGAGGAATTGTCACGCGAGATCAAGGAGTGGGCTGACAGCATCGGCCAAACCGAAGAGGCTTTGAGGGCACGCTTGACAAAGGAAAACTCGCTGGATAGTATCAGGGAGCAGGTTAGTCACCGCAAAGCCCTTGACCTTGTGATAGCTTCCGCTGAAATTCGAACTGAAGATATTGAAGGTCCAGGCGCGGATGAACCGGCGACCGGCGAGGGTGGGCGAGCAGATGAGTAGTGCATCTTGAGTAACACCTTCAAACGGGATCCCTCGACAAAATGGAACCAACTTCAGGCAGGGTCCCCAGGCATCGCAAAAAAAGAACCTTCCGGCAAAGGGCAAAGCAACGTATAATAACCACGTGGCGGAAATGAGTTTTAGGGTGAATCCACACATGGCGTTGGTACCGATGGTCGTCGAGCAGACGGCGCGTGGCGAACGCGCGTTCGACATCTACTCGCGGCTGCTTAAAGACAACATCATTTTCATCGGAACTCCGATCGACGACACTATCGCCAACCTTGTTGTAGCTCAGCTCCTTTTTCTCGAAGCCGAGGATCCCGACCGCGATATCTCGCTGTACATAAACAGTCCGGGCGGGTCGATAACGGCGGGCATGGCCATCTACGATACTATGCAGTTTATTCGTCCAGATGTAACCACGATCTGTGTCGGCCAGTGTGCTTCGATGGGAGCGTTGCTGCTAACCGCAGGCGCCCATGGCAAGCGCTTCGCGCTTCCCAATTCGCGTATTCTGATTCACCAGCCTTCCATAGGCGGGATATCCGGCCAAGCGACCGACATCCGAATCCACGCTGAAGAGATCATGCGTATGCGACAGCTGACCAGCGAGATCCTGGCTAAGCATAGCGGGCAGACTCTTGAAGTGATCGAACATGATGTCGAACGCGACCGGATCATGAGCTCGGAACAGGCGAAAGAATACGGTTTGATAGATCAGGTGATAACTCACCGTGAGTAGCATGACGAGCCTCCACAAGAGATGCGATAGAATGCTGTAAGATTGGAGACCGGATGAGACGTAGCGACGATACACTGCGCTGCTCGTTTTGTGGGAAGTCGCAAAACGAGGTCAAGAAGCTGATTGCCGGGCCTACCGTTTACATCTGTAACGAGTGCATCGACATATGCAACGAGATCATCACCGATGATCAGCAACAGGAAACGGCCGCTCGACGCCCGCCTCTCCCCAAACCGATTGAGATCAAGGAGTTTCTCGACGACTACGTCATCGGGCAGGAAGAAACCAAGAAGAGGCTCGCGGTCGCCGTCTATCAGCACTACAAGCGGGTAGACATGCTCAAGCGCCGCGCGACCGAAGTCGAGATTCAGAAGTCCAACATACTGCTGATAGGCCCGACCGGTACCGGCAAGACGCTTCTTGCGCAGACGCTGGCTCGCATGCTCAACGTGCCGTTTACGATTGTGGACGCGACCACACTCACCGAAGCCGGCTATGTGGGTGAAGACGTCGAGAACATCATTTTGAAATTGCTTCAGGCGTCCAACGGCGACATCGAGCGGGCTCAGACCGGAATTATCTACATCGACGAGATCGACAAGATCTGCCGTAAAGACGAGAACCCGTCGATCACCCGTGATGTGTCCGGCGAGGGCGTTCAACAAGCGCTGCTGAAGATCCTCGAAGGCACTGTGGCAAACGTTCCGCCGCAAGGCGGGCGCAAGCATCCGCATCAGGAGTTTTTCCCCGTCGACACAACTAATATACTGTTTATTTGTGGAGGCGCGTTTGTCGGGCTCGAAAAAGTGATCGAGAAACGCACCGGCAAGAAAGCTCTGGGTTTCAATGCCAACGTCCAAAGCGCGCGCAAGCAAAGGCTCAGCGAGACTCTTGCGCAAGTCGAGCCGGAGGATCTGATCAAGTTCGGATTGATTCCGGAGTTCGTCGGGCGCCTTCCGGTCTGCGGGACGCTTCACGAGCTTGATGAATCGGCGATGGTAGAGATACTGACCGCGCCAAAGAACGCGCTGGTGAAGCAGTATCAGAAGCTGTTCGAGTACGAAGGCGTGAAGCTCCGCTTCACCGAAGATGCGCTGACTGCGGTTGCCCGTCTGGCATGCGAGCGCAAGGTTGGAGCGCGCGGACTCAGGATGATACTCGAAGAGTTGATGCT
>DATLWF010000590.1:0-10194 GCA_035576605.1 Blastocatellia bacterium
CAGGGCGGGTAGTTCTGCATCTTCAGATAAGCGAAGCTTGCCCCGAGACGCGCCCGGTTATCGCGCGCGTCAGCTTCGATCATCCCAAGATAGATCTTTAGTGCGTCGTCATACTTGCCCGCTCGGATGGCTTTTCTTGCGTCGCGATCGAGTTTGTCGCTGACTTCTTTTGGTTTCTGTTGAGGAGGCGTTGCGCGCACCTGTGGGACAGGAGCCGCCGACAAGGTGAGAGCGACAATCAGCAGGAAATAACAGGCGGGCCGCATCGTTCGGTCTCGCATCAAAGCGCTCTTTCCACTGTAGACCTTCATTTTAATATCTCTCCGGTCTTCGTGTACCACAAGAGCAGATCTAGTTCATCGAAGTCGATCCCTATCGAGTCCGAGAAGAGCTTCACCCTTTCTTCGATCGCCAGATAGCCCTTCTTCGTCGAGGGCGGCTTAGGACTTTCGATAACTTCGAACTCCGCGAGCCGCGTCAGCACGTGTTTGTCGAGTATCGCGTATCCGCGATAGCCAATGTTCCTCAAAAAATGACTTGCCTCTTTATAACCGATTCCGCGGACGCTTCGATTGGCGGCCAGGAAGTCACGGCGCTCATCGGCAAGCCTGAGACTCCTGAGCGCTTCCTGCAACTGAAGACCGCAGTGTCCCCGGAGATACTCGCGCGTCTCGTAAACATAAGCTCCGCGATTGTTCGGGAATCTGTGCCGCCCCACCAACGCGCGTTGAATATCCACCGCCGTGCCACTCATCAGAACCGGTCGAACACTGTCAACCGAGCGCAGACCCATTCGCGCGCTGGCGCCGGCTGTAAAGATGCAGAAAGTCAGTTCTTCAAAGAGCGTCTCAGGGGAACCTGTCCGCCCCACTCTCGCGAACTCAGCCAGTCTGTCTCTGATTTCTCGGCGCTTAGCGACATAGATTCGCTTAAGCTCTCTAACGGTCAAGCGGCTTGCATCCTGGGCACGTGGCAGACGGGAGAATTGTAGGGCGACCCATCTTGAAAGTCAACAACTGCGGCCTCATTCCGCCGGTTGGGTTCGCCGAGAACCCACATTCGATCCTCACCGAGCCGCGTCGGCTGGTGTCTCTGGCTGTGCTAAAATTCGTCCGAGGATGCGATCAATCGATCGGAGTCAACTAATGAAAACCTTCCAGGCACGCCGCGCGGCGCTGCTTCTTGTGCTGATCGCATCGGGCACGGTTTCCGCCTGGCCGTCACAATCAAACCGTACCAGAACACATGCGTCATCAGGGCGCACGACTCCCACGAAGAAAGCTGCGAGCCTCCCAGGAAAGGAAGATTCTCAAAATCCAAACTCCCTTGAGCGAATCAACTCGAGGGCTGACTTCGACCTGTTGGCAAGGGTCTATTATCGCGGCCCCTTTCACGCGCTGCCGCACGTAATGTTCGTGATAGATCGGCGCTCGCGCGACCGCGTCTATTACGTCAACTCTCGGGCGTATCAGTTCCACAGGGACTTCGTAAACGCAACCTACCTTTCCCTGGAACGCGGCCGCGCGTTCTACGATAACAACCTCTTGAAGACTGACCGACGGTTCATACTCGGCACGATCGCGTATCAAACAGCCGCCGATAAGTTTACTTTTGAGTATTGGGAAGGCGACCAGATTACCAGGGAACTGTTGATCGAAACAATCACGGCGCTCCAACAAAGCTTCGTCGCGCCGCTCTACTTCAAACCAAACGCGGTTGCCCAGGAAGCAGTTGTCAACGAACTGAACAAGACGGACACACCCGTACCGACGCTCATCGCGAGCGAGCTTGCCGCGAATCAACAGTATCAACCCCTTAACCTCGGAACAGGCATCGGGCAGCTTCGAATAATCGATCGCATCGAAGTAGACACGGTCATCGATCGCAACCAGATCGTCGTCTTTAAAGAAGTCCCCATTCATCTGACGCCGCTTTCGGGCATCATCATAACTGATCCGGCCTCGCCACTGTCACACGTCAACATGCTCGCCAAGTCGTGGGCGATTCCCAACGCGACGATCAGGAACGCCGACAAACTCTTCAAAGGGCTGGAAGGCAAGTACGTTCGGCTCGAAGTGCGCGAGAACGACTATTCGCTTGTGCCAGCCGATTCGCGTGAGGTCGATGAACGCAATCGGCAATGGGTCAAGCGAGGCGATCTGGTGACGCCCCGCGCCGATCTCAATTATGACCGGCTTACGGATCTCAGGCTTCAGCGAGCGCGTGATGCCGTCCGCTTTGGCGCGAAGTCCGCGAATCTCGGTGAGATCATCCACGCGAGACTGCCCGGCCTCGCCGTCCCCTCGGGCTTCACAATTCCGTTTCATTATTATCAAGATTTCGTCAGGGGCAATCATCTTGAAGAGCGCATTGCTGCGGCAGTCGAGGAGGATCGCTTCGTCCACGATCCACGCTATCGCAAGGTTCGACTCGCGGAGATTCGGCATTGGATTGAGGAAGGCCACCACAACGAAAGTTTTCGTCGAGCGGTGCTTGAGAAGGTTCACCGCGACTACGCTGGCCTTGGGCTTTTCGCGCGAAGCTCGACCAACGCCGAAGACCTGCCGAACTTCAGCGGCGCGGGTCTCTACACAACCGTGCCCAACGTTCGCACTGACGAGCAGTTGATGGAAGCGATCAAGACCGTGTGGGCCTCCGTTTGGAACTACGAAGCATATGAAGCGCGAGAGAGCTTCGGCATGAATCATTTCGGCGTCTATCCGGCGGTGCTGATTCAGGAAGGCATCGATGCCGACAGCGCAGGCGTAGCGATCACCACAGACCCATTCGACCCCGCAGATCGAGGGGCCGTGTTCGTTAACGCAAAACGCGGCCTCGGGATCAAGGTCGTGGAAGGCCGTCGAGTCGCCGAGCAAGTTATCTATCACCCAGGCTCGCGAGCTATTGATGTGCTTACCCGCTCAGACGAAGACACCATGCTTGTATTCGATAAGCAGGGCGGGGTGAAGGAAGTCACAATCGAACAGCAGCGGCGTGTGCTTACCGATCCGCTGGTAAGAGGCCTTGCTCGAGCATCACTTCAGATAAAGCGCATCTTCGGCGGCCGCGATCAGGACATCGAGTGGGTCTATCGTCGCGGTCAGCTCTACATCGTCCAGTCGCGGCCTTATGTTGAAGGGAGCTGAAAGCGAGGAGGGTGTTTCGGCTTGATGGTGATATGGGTTTGAACGAACAACAGCCTTCACGGGCTGGCAATATGCGGACTGATTCTAGAATGGAACGGGCGGTCGGACGTGTGCTTCAGGAACAGATAGAAGCAGATCGGCGAGATCGATATCTTCCAGCTTCGGAGCACCGAGGCCCTGCGGACCCGTCTCCTTGTCCTGATCCTTTTGTTGTTGTTCTTTCATGTCGCGGCGCATCTCGCGTTGGAGTTGGTGAAAGCGTTGAACCTGATCGGGCGTGAGAACTCCCCTGACCTGCGAGCGAACATTCGCGTCCAGCCTGATCTTATCGGCCTGCGCCGCCGCGAGCGCTTCGGTGGCCTGCCGAACCTCCGGTTCGCTATACGTCTCGCTCATTATTGCGCGATCGAGCGCTTGCCGCGCCTGCCTTAAGCGACGGCCGGCGGAAATCAGATCGTCGTCGTGGCTTCGACGGATCTCCTGAATTCGCATTCGCTGCGCAGGCGTAAGCCCGATCGCCTGCATAACGCGCTGTTGCAGCTGCTGCTTCCTTAGCTGATTGGGATTGCGGCCTGCCTGCGGAACCCCAAAAGGTGGTCTGTTGACTCCCCTCTGACCAATCGGCAGGCGGTTAGGGCGGCGAATTTGACCCGGGGTAGAGACGGCTGCTGAGAAAATCACCAGGGCAATCGCAAGAAAGAAAGAGAGTGTTTGAAGCTTCCTCATATCTGCATCACTCATGCGGGTACTCTTCCCCGAATGGTTAGAGCAGTCAAAAAGCGCCAAAGTCTGGATTATTCTAGCATGAGCCGGCTTGCGCAACCCCAGCCTCAAGGGCTTTCCCGGGCGGATCTTTGCGGTAACCTTAAATCGACGGTCGCGCCCAACCGTCGAACAAACTACAACCCTTACTTTAGGCCTACTTCTGCGGGACCATTACAACGCGTAAGCCGATGAAGCTCAGCTTCACATCGGGAGCATAGCTGTTGCGGAAAGCAGAGCGGCAGTTATCGCCGCCGTCATACCACGAGCCGCCTCGAAACACTCGAAGGCTCTGATTGCCTCCGTCTTCCCAACTCATGCCGTCTCTGGGTGCTCCGATATAATTGTCATGCCAGGGGTCCAGGCACCACTCGGCCATGTTCCCGTGGGTGTTGTGCAACCCGAATGCATTCGGCGCTCCGGTGTTGCCGACTGGGATGGGTTGTTTCCGGGTCACTCCTTTGGGCCCGGCGCCAAACGGATAGTTGGCATCGTAGTTGACGATCTCCGCGGTTATCGTCTCGCCAAAATAGAAAGGCGTTGTGGTGCCGGCCCGGCAGGCGTATTCCCATTCCGCCTCGGTGGGCAAACGGTATGTTCGCCCTGTCGCCTTCGACAACCGCTCGCAGAACTCGACTGCTTCCCACCACGATACATTCTGCACCGGAAGCTTAGCATCGCCCTTGAATCCGGATGGGTTCAATTCAAGTTCCCGGTTCACCTTCGGAAGTTTACTCACCGCTAGCCATTGCGCCTGTGTTACTTCGTACCGGCTCATATAAAACATCGACACGGTCACCTGATGCTGTGGGCGCTCATTTGGGTGGCGGTCCTTTTGCGTTTCGGGTGGCGCACCCATCAGGTAAGTGCCGTTTGGTATTTCAACCATCTCGATCGTCAACGGACTGCCGAGATCCTCATTGAAATATCGAGCCTCTCGCCTGTGCACTTCTGAAAGCTGTCCGGTTGGGGTGACAGTCAGCACGTCGTAATCGAATGTCTCAATCGCCGGCATAGGGCTGGGCCGAATCGAAGGCACGGAGGTTGTCGTCTCTGACTTGTCCGGATCCGTTCCCGGCATGAAGACAAATCGCGCAAGCCCCGTCAAGGCAAGTACTACAACAACAACCAGCGCGGCAATCGTGTTTCTCCGTGTCCAAAGGGTTTTCGGAACAGCTCCAGCAGTCGTTGCCACCGGCTCGACTTCGGTTGAGGGCGTAACTGCATCGCGAATCGTCGCACTTCGGGAAACGGGGCTCCCAGTATGCGCGAACGCCAAGCCATCGCTGAGCGCCGTTGAGCCATAAGACACCGTTAACGCCCCCTCGGGATTGGCCGCCTTTGCGCGATTGTAAGCCGCCTCCAACTGAGTCGCCAGCTCGGTGACCGACTGTTGTCGATCGTCGCGGTCCTTCTCGAGCGCCTTCAACACTACGTCTTCGACTTCCCTAAAGAAGCCGAGTTGCGGCCTCAACTGACTGGGAGGCAGCGGCCGCTCGTTGATGTGCTTGTACATCACCCGCATCCACGAATCTGATTCGAACGCCACCCGTCCTGTCAGCATCTGATAGACCACCATGCCGAGGGAATAGATGTCGGAACGGGCGTCAATCTTGTCGCCAGTGTTCCCCAGCGCCTGCTCCGGGGACATATAAAAAGGAGTACCCATGATGACGCCGCTCTTCGTTTGCGAACCGCCTGCTCCCGGTTCCAGGAGTCTCGCTATCCCGAAGTCCAGCACCTTCACGATCAACGCACCTTCTTCATCGCGGCCCAGCATGATGTTGTCGGGCTTTATGTCGCGGTGAACAATGGCCCGCTTATGAGCGACATTCAGTCCCGCGCAGATCTGCTTCGTAATATCAACAATCTCTTCCAGGGGCAGCGCTCCACGGTCGGCAATCTCATGCCGCAGGCTGTTGCCGTCGACGTACTCCATCACCACATAGATCTGGCCGTCATCGGTCACGCGGCTCTCGAAGATCATCACGACATTGCGGTGATGAATGCGCCCCGCCGAGGCCGCTTCATTCTCGAACCGCTTAATAATCTCGGGATCATCCGAACAGGCGCGACTGAGCACCTTCAGAGCTACACGCCGGCGTCCGACGCGCAGTTGCTCTGCCAAATAGACCTCGCCCATTCCGCCTTTGCCAAGCATCCGAACGATGTTGTAGTCCTGTATGATTTGCTTGCTCAACGGAAAGCCGGAGCCGGTGTAACCTGTATCCATTCCAGATAGCCTTTAATTGAATTTCAGTCTTTAGTGAGGGCCTTCGAAATGCGATGAACGGATTATAACATCGACTGGATTCGCCTCAAGTCTGTTTTTCGAATGGGTCCACCCTTCCCTTGTAGCTTTCAACGAATTAGAGTAAACCTTGATGAGGGCCGCCCGTTGACCGAGGTGATACCGAGACCTGAAATCGGCCGGTTAAGTTCGCTGAGTTCATTAGATGCCAGCCGAACTTATGTCGTAGGAAAGACGAAAAAAGGAGAATTACTCACAATCATGAGAGAACGTGACCGCGAGATAAACCGCCGGCGACATCGCTATCAGAAACGCAAGAAGCTTCGCTTAAAGCTGGCAGCAGCCGGCGCAGAAGCCGACCAGCAAAAGATCGAAGCCAAGATCCGAAAAACATATCCGACATTCACAATCTGAGACCTGCGCGCTCGGAGCGCGAACCGGTTCAAAAAAATCGGGCGAACAGCAAAGCAACTTCTGGGGTGCGCCTTGCCGCTCGCCCTTTTTTAGTCTGAGAGAAGCGCCTCAGAGTAAATCAACACTCGGAGTAGCCACAGGCGTAGCAAGTCTGGCAGCCCTCGACTCGAACAAACGCCGAGTCGCCGCAACTCGGACACAGATCCACAGAGCCAAGCGCCGCTGATGCCTTGTGGCTTGCCGCCGCCGCCATCGCATCAACTCCCATTTCCGCGCCCTGGCCGTCGTCCTCGTTGCCCTGGCTGATGTTCATGTAGTTCTCGGCAAGCGCCTGCCCAACTGCATCAGGCAGCGAAAGCACTCTTCGCTTGCCAAAACCATAGGAGCGGGCGCCGCCGATGCCCGAGATCTGTTTTACGATCTCGCGGACTCGCTCGAGCGGCGAAACCGGCGATGCCATGCGAAGTATCAACGACATCAATCGCCCCATCGCCTCAGCCATCGCTTTGATGTCCGAACCCGCCTTGCCGATTTCAAGAAACACCTCGAACGGATGACCGTCCTCGTCCTCGTTCATGGTGATGTGCGCTGTGCCAGAAGGCGTCGCCTTGCTCACGGTGTAGCCACGCCGCTTGTACGGGCGAGGTCGCACCTTAGGCTGCCAGCCTCCATCGCTTTGAACAAGCTCGCTCGACGAAGCTCCAGATTCGTTTTCAACCGCAGTAACGACCGCAGTCTCCTGAGCCCGTTGCTCAGTCGCTGCCGCCGCAATCGCAGCCTTCGCCGCGACTTCGGACGCCGCTTCGCTCGCTTTCTTGTCGTCTTCTTTCAGGTTGAGCACCTGCACATCGCGCGAGCCATCGCGATATATCGTCCCACCCTTGCAGCCCGACCGATAAAGCAATTCGTATATCTCGCGCGTCTGCTCGGGAGTGTAGGAAGCGGGCAGGTTACAAGTCTTCGAAATCGATGAGTCGACCCACGCCTGAATCGAGGCCTGCACCTTGACGTGCTCTTCAGGCGCGAGGTCCATCGCGGTTACGAAGTAGCCCGGCAGCGGCTCACCCGGGTGAGCTTGCTGCCATTCGTCCAGCACCTTGACTCGCTCCTCGTGTTTCCCCAACCGCGACTTGCGGAAGTAGTTCCAGAAGTAGAAGGGCTCGATGCCTGTCGAAGTGCCGACCATTGTGCCTATGGTGCCGTTGGGCGCCTGGGTCAGCAACGTGACATTTCGCACACCCTTCTCGCGAACTTCCTCTCGAACGTCGTCGGGCATCTTTTGCATATAGCCCGACTGCAGGAATTTATCCGCGTCGAACATCGGGAAGGGTCCCTTCTCCGAGGCAATGTCCGACGATGCGTGATAAGCCTCGCCCGCAATGAAGCGATACAGCCGGTCTATAAACAGCACGGATTCTTCCGAACCATAGCGAATGCCCAGCCGGATAAGCATCTCAGCCAGCCCCATCGTGTTAAGACCCACGCGGCGCTCAGCCTTTTGTTGAGCGTAGTTCTCGTCGAAGAAGTACGGCGTCGCGTCAATCACATTGTCCAGGAACCGAACCGAGTAACGCACCGCTTTGCCGAGGTCATCCCACGCGACGTCGCCTTCGCTGACGAACTTCGACAGATTGATCGCGCCGAGGTTGCATACACCAAAGCCGGGCAGCGGTTGCTCGCCACAGGGGTTGGTGCAACCGAGATAGCCCGCATCGTAGTACCACGAGTTCGACATCTTGTTTGCGCGCTCGATGAAAAACACGCCGGGTTCAGCCGAAGCCCATGCCGACTCGATGATCGAATCCCAGATGGCGCGCGCCTTCACCGTCTTGTGCACGATGACTCGCTTGCCCGCTGCCTGCCATTTGTCGAGGTTGCCGTCCCAGGTCTGCCCATAATCGGGATCGGTGTTATCGGGGAAAACCAGATCCCAGTCGGCATTCGCGTGGACCGCGTCCATGAACTTGTCGCTGATCCCGACCGAGATATTCGCATTGGTAATCTTTCCCATCTCGCGCTTGGAGGTGATGAACTCGATCACGTCGGGATGCCAGCAGTTCAGTATCAGCATCAAAGCGCCTCGCCGCGATCCGCCCTGCTCTATCAACCCCGTGACGAACGAATAGAGCGCGCCCCATGAGACCGAACCCGACGAGCGCCCATTGACGCCCTTCACATAAGAATGGCGAGGCCGCAAGCTGCTGACATTGATGCCAACGCCGCCCCCCCGTGACATGATTTCCATCATCTGCGAAAGCGTTTCGACGATGCCTTTGCGCGAGTCCTTCGGCGAGGGTACAACGTAACAGTTGTAAAAAGTAAGCTGTTGATCGGTGCCCGCGGCCGTCAGGATTCGGCCCGCAGGCACGAACTTCCATCCGTTCAGGAGCCATCGAAAGTTGTGATACCACTCGTCGGCACGCTCGCCTTCGACCGCCGCAATCCCGCGCGCCACTCGTTCCATCATCTGTTCGGGGTCGGTCTCGATCGGCTTCGATACGTGCTCGGACAAGCATTCGAACCTGGTACCATCGCGCAGTTCGACTGTGACCCGCTCCGCGCCGGCGGCGGCTGATTCATCCATTTCGGTTACGACGCCGATCTCGCGCTGACCGCTCTTAGCGTCGGTGCAGACGATCACCATATCGCCCGTCGACAGGGTCCGTTTACTCATGTCCTTCATCGCATAGCGGTCGAGAAAAATCTTCTGTCCAAGCTCCGTGAGCTGATTGTTATCAGCGACTGCTCCGGATTTGCGCACATCCGCGTGAGGAACAAGAGGCGAGATCGAGTCGTCAACTGGGGTCTGGCCGTTCGACTTCTGTATGTCGCCAACAGATCGGGTGGACATTCTAATGTCTCCTTAGCTTACCATTCTCGATTTTCAACGCGGGCGATCCTGCTCGAAGAGAGAGATCAATTCAATACCCTGCGATTCGCCGGGCAGGTCTGGGGACTCTTGATTTCCTGCTTACTTGGTTTGTCTTTTACAGCTCAGCCTGCCGACTTCCTGCCGGGCCGGGCTGCGCCGAGGCGAGAGTGCCGAAAACTGTCCGCTTAAAGGTCCACTTTTGACCGTTGCCTTGCGCTTGTCCCGGCCGTTACGCGAAGCAATATGATAACGCCCGGAACGGGTTAACTACAACGCTTAGCCCGATTCTCTTTGATCTATTTCTCCCTCGTAGCGGTTTCGGAGTGTACTCTATAGATAGGCACGTGTCAATCGAAAAGTACAATATATTGTGGTTCAAGGGGATAGCGGACTGAATTCGCGAAGTGGGAATCGCCGGCTTCTCCAGGCGTCCGGAAACCCTAAATTCTAGAGAGAGATAAACCGAAAATGCCGTCCATCGCGGTCCGAGACTCGGGGAAAGAGCTCAAAGTTCGCGCTATGCCACGGCCTTGGAATCGGGTGGACCCCGACGACGGTTTTTTTTGATCACGAACTCAACGTTCACGTTGCTGGCAGCCGCGCCCTGCATCGTTGAGTATTCGAGCGTCAGGAGTGACCCGCCAGTCACACGCCAGCCGGCTTGCTGAAAGCGTTCCCGTGAGCGGTCCACTTCCACCGGTTCACCAAAGGCCGCGGTCACTTTTCGCACTATCGTTTCGAACGATTCG
>DATLWF010000591.1:0-9650 GCA_035576605.1 Blastocatellia bacterium
AGCTCGCGACCGCCGAGATGATCGGCGCCTACGCGCTGACCGAATCGGGATCGGGCTCGGATGCTCTCGGCGCGAAGACCAAAGCAGTGCTCTCTGAAGACGGAAAGCATTACGTGCTCAACGGGCAGAAGATGTGGATTACCAACGCCGGCTTTGCGGACGTGTTCAACGTCTTCGCCAAGGTCGATGGCGAAAAGTTCACGGCATTCATCGTAGAGCGCAGCTTCCCCGGCGTATCGATCGCGCCCGAAGAGCACAAAATGGGACTGCAGGGTTCATCCACCTGCGCGGTGAATCTGGAAGATGCGCAGGTACCAGTCGAGAATGTGCTGGGTGAGATCGGCAAGGGGCACAAGATTGCATTTAATATTCTGAACCTCGGCAGGTTGAAGCTTGGCGTGAGCACGATCTCGGGTTCAAAGCGGCTCACGACCATCGCGACGGACTACGCAAAGCAGCGTTATCAATTTGGTGTGCCCATCTCATCATTCGGATTGATCAAGCATAAGCTGGCCGAGATGGCGATTCGCACTTACGTTGCCGACTGTATGACTTATCGCACGGTTGGAATGATCGAAGACGCGCTGACTACGATCGATCGAGACGTTCCCGCACAGATGCTGAAGGCGATTGAGGACTATGCAGTCGAGTGCTCGATCATCAAGGTCGTCGGGAGCGAGACACTCGATTACGTTTCGGACGAAGCGGTTCAGGTGTTTGGCGGCAACGGCTACTCGAAGGATTATCCCGTCGAACGGGCTTATCGCGATTCGCGGATCAGCCGCATCTACGAAGGCACAAACGAAATCAACCGGCTGATCATCTCAGGTCAGATTCTTCGCCGCGCAGTGAAGGGCGAGCTTGCTCTGTTCCCTGCGGCGAAGAAACTGATGGATGAAATGCTGTCGCCATCTTTGCCGGACGAGCCGGTCGACGGAGTGTTCTCGCAAGAGCGAGTCGCGCTCAGCAATGCTAAGAAAGCTGCTGTCGCAGTGCTCGGATCAGCCGCGCAGAAGTACCGCGACAAAGTTCAGGAGCAGCAAGAGGTGCTTGCGGCGGCAAGCGACATCATCATGGAAATCTACGGAATGGAGAGCGCGATTCTCCGGACTGAGAAGTTCATCTCGGGTCGAGGCGAGGCGGCTTGCGCAAACCACATCGACGCCACTCGCACGTTTGTGAACGACTCGATCTCGCGCGTCGAGCAGCACGCGAAGACCGCGCTCGCTGCGATGTCAGAGGGCGACGAGCTGCGAACCATGTTGGCGGTGCTTCGGCGATACATGAAATACACGCCTATCAACACTGTTGCAGCAAGGCGACGAATCGCTGACTCTCTCATCGAGTCGGGGAAATATAACCTTTAGTCTTTGGTCCGTAGTCAGTAGTCCGTAGTCAATTGTCAGTAATAGAATTTGTCCTCAGCTTTTGGTTTTCGCTACTGACTACGGACTACGGGCTGTCTTTATGAAGATTCACCGAATCAGCGTGCCGACTCCTTTCTACGTTGGGCCGGTCAATGTCTATCTGATCGAAGAAGACCCTCTTACGCTGATTGACGCCGGGCCGCGTGACGACGCCTCGCTTGAAGCGTTGAGGACGGGACTCAATCAGCTCGGATACCAGCTTTCAGACATCAAGCGGATCATCATCTCACACGCGCACGCCGATCATTATGGGCTCGCGCGGGTGATAGTCGAAGAGTCAGGCGCCACCGCTTATATACATGAGTGGGACGCGCCCGCGGTCTCGGCGAATACCGACTATCGTGCGTATCGAGAACTGCTGGCGGCATCCGGCGTTCCGCGCGAAACGATCGATCGAATGGAAGCGGGCTATGAGAAGTTCCAGGGCTTTGCTTATCCACTGGATCACGTCGAGACGCTGAAGGACAACGACGAAGTTCTCTTCGAACACGAGAGCTTGACCGTAGTCCATACCCCTGGGCACACGCCTGGTTCTATCTGTCTGGTTCGAACGAGCAACCGATTGGTGTTCGCTTCGGACACGGTCCTGAAAACGATTACGCCTAATCCCGTGCTCAGTCCCGACCCGATCAATGCGAAGCGACGATTTCAATCGCTTGGAGAATACCTCGTGTCGCTTGCTCGCATACGTGCGCTTGCGCCGACGGTGTTGAAGGGCGGCCACGGTGACGACGTGACCGATTACGATGAGCACTTTCATCGTATGTATCGCTTCACCAACGCACGCCAATCGAAGCTGCTGACCTTACTGCCGAAGAACGGCGCTACAGCGTGGGAGACTTCGACGCTGATGTTTCCGGATGCTCACGGGTATCATCGTTTCCTGGCCCTGTCAGAGACTGTTGCTCACCTCGATTATGCGGTTGCCGAGAATAAGCTTGCATTCGAGCGAAAAGGCGAACACGAGGTCTATCATGTGCCTTAGTCGCGTCACGATCAGCTACGATTGCTCGGGTTCCGGCGGTGGAATATAATCGCCGCCTTATGTCAGTCGTCCCCACCCAGTTCAATCTATGTGATTATTTCCTCGGCGATGAACGGCTTGATGAGATCGGCAATCGAACGGCCATCGAGTTTTGCGATAGCCGGATCACTTACGATGAACTTCGTGACGAAGTCGACTATTGGCTCCGTCAAATCTTGAGCCACGGAGTCGCGCAGGGCGACCGAGTAGCGCTGTTGCTTTATGACTCGCCGGCGTTCATCGCCTGCTTTCTTGCTGCCGTCTCAGTCGGAGCGATCTGCATTCCGATAAACACGTTCCTACATGCTCAGGATGTCACATTGATACTCTCGGACTCCGGCGCTTGTTTGCTGATCATCGAAAGCGAGCTGGAGGACAAAATGGACTTGAGTGCTGAGTCTGGGAATGGCCTCAGGATTCTGAAGGCGGATTCGCGAGCTCGCAATTGTGTCGAGGATAAGAACGCTAACGGAGAGCGACCCGCGAGGGCCGAAACGACTCGCGACACTCCCGCCTTTCTGCTTTACACTTCGGGCAGCACGGGAACTCCCAAAGGAGTTCCTCATCTTCACGGCTCGATAAAGTTCACCGTCGAAAGCTACGCGGCTAACGTTCTTGGTCTCACGAGCGACGATCGAGTCTTTTCATCATCGCGGATGTTCTTTGCTTACGGACTTGGGAACAGCCTCTCGTTTCCGTTGGCGGCGGGCGCAACGGTCCTGCTCGAACCTGAGCGAATGGACGCGGAACGACTCGCGAGATTCATTGAAGATCGCAAGCCGACGGTCTTCTTCGGAGTGCCTGCGATCTACCTGTCGCTCCTGGATTATCGATTGAGCGGAGGCCCAGTCGATCTCTCAAGCGTGCGCTTGTGCGTGTCGGCGGGGGAGGCTTTGCCGGCGAAGATTTTTGAAGACTGGCAGCACGAGTTCGGTCTCACGATTCTGGATGGGATCGGCTCGACTGAGATGCTTCACATTTTCATTTCGAACAGAGAAGGGAACTCGCGCGCCGGATCAAGCGGCACGGTGGTCGACGGTTACGAGGCGAGGTTGGTCGGTGACGACGGAGGCGAGGTCGGCGTAAATGAACTCGGCAATCTTTGGGTGCTTGGAGGGAGCGCGACCCCGGGTTACTGGAACCGCCCCGACCTTACCGAACAGACAATCGAGGATGGCTGGGTGCGTACTGGGGATGTGTATCGCCGAGACCAGGATGGGTTCTTCTTTCACCTCGGCCGGTCTGATGACTGCTTCAAGGTACACGGGCTCTGGGTCTCGCCGATCGAAGTTGAATCGGTGCTGATCTCATATGAGGCGGTATCGGAGGCGGCTGTGGTTTCTGCTGTCGACGACAGCGGGCTGGCAACCGCACGGGCTTATGTGGTCATCCGACAGGGTGAGCGCAGCGAGTCGCTCAAAGAAGAGATACGCAGATTTGCAGGCTCGCGGCTTCCGCAATACAAGGTACCTTCCCAGATCGAGTTCATCGAAGAGATGCCTCGAACTTCGACTGGAAAAGTACAAAGGTACAAGTTAAGAGCGGAAAGCCGGCGATCTTGACGCGGAGGATCGGATGATCAATAGGCATGGAATTGCGAGAGCATTTGGGCTTGGGTTATTAGCGGCTACGATGTGCGGGACGGCGCTTGGACAGCAGGGATGGGCACGACTACAGACGATTAAGACGGCGGGAGCGGATTCCGGTATAAACTCGGTTTATTACGACGGCGATGACATCTGGGTGGTGGGCGCGCACGGACTCATAGCAAGGTCGCACGACGATGGACAGACGTTTCAGGACACGAACCAGGGAGTCGATGCTGGCCTCAATGATGTCTACGTTCGAAAGGACAGAATCTGCATCGTGGGCGATGCCGGAACGATATTGAGAAGCACTGATGGCGGCCGCAGCTTCGTGAAGATTCTACGCTCAACTCGGCTGGCAGGAGCAACCGGCGCGGACTCCGATTTGTATTCTGTGCAGTCTGTAGACGACGACCACGTTTACATCGTCGGCGATCGAGGGTTGATCCTGGTTTCAGCGGATGGAGGCGCAACGTGGCGCGAGCAGCATAGCGGCTCCGCTGCGCAATTGTTTCACCTGAGCTTTCGTGGCGAGAAGGGTTGGGTGATTGGAACCGGTGGCACGATTCTTCATACTGACAACGGTGGTCGTAACTGGTATCCGCAACGGTCGGGGGTGAGTGAGGACTTGAACAGAGTGTATATGATCACCGATCGAATGGGCCTGATCACAGGAGACAATGGGACCCTGCTCCGCACCGAAAACGCAGGCGCGACTTGGGAGCGGGTTTCTTTGAACGTTCCTGAACCCCTCTTCGGCATGAGTTTCATAGACAATAAGACGGGTTGGGTGGTCGGTTACAAAGGACGCATCATCCGTACCTATGATGGCGGCCGTAACTGGGTTGAACAAAGCAGCAATACCGGCGCGGATCTCTTTTCGGTTTCTTTCCACAAGAACCGCGGCTACGCTATAGGACGCGACGGACTGGTGATGCGGTACTACGAAAGAAGATAGAAGATAAGAAGATAGAGGATAGACAGTCGAGATCGCTGCTAAGCCTGGTACCGCCCAAGGCGGGCTGGCAGCAGCGTTTCGGAGTTTCATTTCCTTTCCCGCCAACTCGCCAACTTCGCTTCACCCGATCCATATAAAAAGAGAAACCGCGAAGGAAGCTCTCCCTCCGCTTGAACGGTTGTAGCACACCTATCGCAACGACGTAATTTCAATTCCGTCACCACTGTATACAAGAAGCTGAAATTAGACTGGAAAGATAGTGGTTGACTGCGCTGCAGATTTTTGCTATTTTCGGACCTCGTCGAGCACCAGATGGGTAATGGGTTGAAATAGCAGCGGTCCGCGACGGTGGCTCAGGCAACCGGATCGCCCGG
This sequence comes from Blastocatellia bacterium, assembly GCA_035576605.1. Classification (GTDB taxonomy): domain Bacteria; phylum Acidobacteriota; class Blastocatellia; order UBA7656; family UBA7656; genus Onstottus_A. The sequence continues at coordinate 5,370 of DATLWF010000591.1, forward strand.
ATCGAAGCGTCGGCAGTGTTCGTTGCAGGTCACCCCCGTCCGTCGCACGCTGAATCGATACAAGGCGCACAATGTTCCAACCTCTATTTGTCCGACCTTTGACGCCAGACGAGCGCGAAGGACTCAAGCAATACTCAAAGTCTTCGAACAAGGAAGAGGGCATTCGGGCCTGCGTGATCCTGGCTTCCGCAGAAGGCAAAACGGCTGTGCAGATCAGTTCAGCGATCGGGTCTCATCCGTCAAATATCAAGAAGTGGATTCGAAAGTTCAACGCGGACGGCCTTGAAGGAATATCTGCAAAGAAGCGCGGTCCCCAGGGCGGGCCCAGACCTAAGTTCACATCCTCTCAGATAGAAGGGATGCTCAGCCTTGCCGGTACTGAACCCATTGAAGCGGGTTACGGGTTTAAGGAATGGACTCCGCAGAAGCTCGCCACGGCGGCGATGGAGCGAGGCATCGTAGATCGAATAAGCCACGTGACGGTGAGGCAGATGCTGAAGCGAGGAGCAGGGAATGGAGCGGCAAAGTCGGCGGCTGCGGTTGCGCCGGCGCGAGTTGAACTCGGAAGGGTTGCTGGCGACGCCACCGAGTTTCAGCTGGGCGAAGCCGCTCTGGCGCAGTCGCGTTATGAGATCGCCGCAGAACATTTCCAAGCCGCGCTTGCCGGGACTGGCGCGACACCGGAAGACGAAGCAGTGACTCGTTCGCTCCTGAGCAAAGCGCTCGAAGAATTGAGCAAATATGACGAGGCCTACAGCGTCATAGTAAAGTACGACGACCCTAGAAACGTCGCCGCGCTCTCGCCACGAACTCGGGCTCGCGTAAAATTGCGCTTAGGCTGGGTCAACAGCTTTCTTAGAAACAACCCCAAAGCGATCGCAGGATTGAATGAGGCTAAGAGACTCTTTCTGGAACTGGCTGATGACCTTGGAATGAGCGAAGCTCACTACGCGCTTGGACGCACTTACATTGAGATAAACGAATTCAGAATCGCCAGGGATCATCTGGTCGCTGCGGCCAGCTTCCAAAAAACCGCGCTGGACCGTGAGCTCCTGGCGCAGATATATCGGCGGCTCGGAATGGTGGATTTCAGCGAGGGCGCCTTTACAAGCTCCAAAGAGAATTACCTGAAGGCGCTTGACCTTGCCGAGGGTTCGACGAATACGAACTTAATTGGGGGTGTTCTTCTTGATCTCGGCACAATTCTCATTCACGGGTTCCCCGGTGAGAACGAAGAGTCGGCGAGGTACCTGGAGAGAGGAATAGACTATCTCGAGAGGGGCGGGCACAAGGACTACCTGGCCCTTGCGTACAACAATCTAGGGGATAACCTGCGCCACTCTGGGTCGTGGGATGAAGCGATCGAGAATCTGCATAAGGCGATTGAGGTGTCGCGCCAGTTCGCCAAACCGAGTCATGAAGCGACCGGCCGGATTACGCTTGCGGAAGTTCTTTCGGCCCGGGGTCAGTATTCAGAAGCTGAAGAACACCTGAAGAAGAGTCTTGATCTGATAGGCGTCATTGGCGACAAGTGGCTTGAGAGCAACGCACTCAGAATTCTGGCGACTGTCCATCGCGGTACGGGACGAGTGGACCTGGCCCTGAAGACGCTACGAGACACGATGCAGCTTTCGACGTCAATCGGGGACCTGCACGGGGTTACGCTGGCTATGGTAGGACTGGCCGAGTTTCATATCTCGCAGGGTGGGCACGAACAAGCCAGCGAGTATTTGGAGCTGGCACAGGGGAGGTTAAAGGAAGAGATGTATCTACCTGTGTCGGGTTTGACCCAGAGACTAACGGGTCAACTTGAGGCGGCGTCAGGACGGCTTGCTGAAGCCAAGCAGCACATCGCGCAAAGCGTATCGATCTTCACCACGACAGAGATTCCCTTTGAGTTGGCGCGAAGCTATTACGAGTTGGGCTTGTTGCTCGGGAAGGCGCACGATCCTAAAGGCGCGCAAGCGAATCTCCTTCAGGCCAAAACGATATTCGAAAGGCTGGGCGCAGAACCCGACTTAGAGCTGACGAAGAGGGCCCTCGCCGCGGATGAAAAGGTTGAGGAGCTTCCACAGGTGTGGCGAGTCTCGCCACCCAACGATGTTCTGCTGATGCAAAGGCTGATCGAGGCTTCGGCGTCGCGCGAGCTGCTAGTGCAGGAGCTTGCGGCGGTCATCTACGAAAATCTTCCGGTTGGCGCCGTCATAATCTGCCGCGTCGAGAATACCGGGCGCGCCGAGCCGCTTGCGGCTCTGGGTGTGAGCCGTACGGACGCTGAGGTGCTATCCTCGACCCTGAACCCTTCTAACGACGAGAGCATCAGCCCGATGGCCGACGGCTATCTCATAAAACTCGGCGACAACGTTAGTCCGCCCGTGGTTGTTTACATTGGAACGAGCGGTCCGCTGGACATAGGAAGACTGCAGCCGCTGTTGAGGCAGGCTGAGCTGGGCCTGGAGACCTGCTCGCTTCGCGTAGCTGCCCGCGGCGGCGCGACGAGGAGCCTGGAACAGCGCATACAAACAATAATGCCCGGATTCATCGTTGCAAGCCCATCTATGTTCGATGTGATCGATAAAATCTACAAGATCAGGACCAGCGACGTAACGGTCTTGATAACCGGAGAGTCGGGGACCGGAAAGGAACTTGTCGCAAGGCATATACACAATCAGTCCGCCAGACCGCGTGCAATCTTTCTCCCTTTCAACTGTACTGCGGCGCCTAAGGAGATCATAGACAGCCAGCTCTTCGGACACCGACGAGGCGCATTCACAGGGGCGACGACCAACTATCCCGGGATCACTAAGGCTGCTGACGGCGGGACTCTTTTTCTCGATGAAATCGGCGATCTGCTATTGGAGGTGCAGCCAAAGCTGATGCGATTCCTCGAAGAGGGCGAGATTCAGCCTCTCGGAGAAACCAAGCCTCTTCGAGTTGATGTCAGGATCCTTGCGGCGACGAACACCGATCTGGAACGCGCCGTTGAAGACGGGCGTTTCCGAGAGGACCTTTTCCACCGGCTTAATATTATTCGTATACACGTTCCCCCCCTTCGTGAGCGCCGCGAGGAGATACCGGTCCTGGCTGCGCATTTCCTCGAGCACTTTTCGTCTCGAGCAGGCAAGCAGCCTTTGACCATGGCCCAGGAGGCGATCGACGCGCTGACCGAGCATGACTGGCCAGGCAACGTTCGGCAACTAAGAAATGAGATAGAAAGGGTCGTGGCCTATGCAATGGACGGTGCGCGCATTTCGACTGAGGACCTGTCGCCCGAGGTAATACACCCGCGCAGGCAGGCCGGTTCTGACCGGTCGCGATGGCGGGACGAGCAGACTCAAGCATCAGTTGGTAACAACCGACATGCCCTGGGCGCGACCGGAGGTAATGGTGGCGGGTTCAGGGGTTTGCCGGCCGGCGGTGCCAGACTCAAACTCAAGCAGGCAACCGCTGTCCTCGAGCGGCAGTTAATCGCAGAATCTTTGATCCGCAACAAGAACAATCTCTCACGGACCGCCATAGACCTCGGACTGTCAAGGCGGGGGCTGAGGCTTAAGCTTGCGCAACTGGGCATTCAAAGGGAGGCTCGTGCGTAAGCCGATTTGCTGATGTTGGTGACCGCGCCACTGGCACGCAAAGTCTTGAGAATGCACAGAAAACGCTTGACACGGCGTGGCATTTGAAAATATCATCGCAGTCTGACCGACTTAACACGACGATGACGAAGGTGCCACCCTTGGCCCTTGCGTAACCTTAGGGATTGCTGAAGGCGAGTTTAACGAGCCGCAGGGCAGGACTTAAGACCCAGCATCTGGCTTGTAAGCGGGAGAAAGAAGGCACGGCACCTGCCCCCCCAAAGAACCGTATAATGCTGCGCGGCAGTAGCCAAAGATAGAAGGTCCGAGCCAGATTCTGCAGGCAAAGTGAGGAAGAAGATGAATACGGGTGGACTCTTCAAGAGAATGCGAAGTATGCGAATTGTCATTGTATTGTTAGGTCTGCTCCTCGCCTACGGCGCCGTGAGTTACTCACCACGCGCCTCGACCTCCTTGCCTATCTATTCAGTTGGCCTGGGTGGAGTCACGGGCGTAGCTAACAATACAGTTCTTGCGTTCGGTCGATACGTCTTGGTATCTCCGTTTTGGCCTTCCAAGGGAGTGGCCGAAAATGGAGAACTCGATCTGACACAACTCGATAACTCTTTCATCTATGTAATTGATACTAAGAAGCCTAATAGCCCGCCATTCTCCAAAGAGCTCACCGCGTGGGACTCAAAGCTGAATG
>DATLWF010000592.1:0-10206 GCA_035576605.1 Blastocatellia bacterium
GCCCAGTGGAAGGACGGCGGGAACGCGTTGGAGCTGATGACGACCCGCAGCTTCAACTTCCAGGGGAACGAAACGACGCGTACGACGAAAGAGCGTTGGGAACTTGCCGACGGCGGCAAAGCGCTCAAGGTTAAGCGCACAGTGGACGGATCTCAAGGCTCGCAGGAGTCCACGCTTGTGTTCACCCGCCAGTAGTCAGCGACAAAAAGGATGCGAAACCTTAGTGGCGGTCTCGCGCGTTCCTTTGAACTCTTAGCGTGGGAGTGACGATGAAGAATAGGTGTGCCCGGCTACTGGGCGTTCTGTTGGGAGTTTTGATTCCCGCCTGCGTTCTCTTCGCGCAAACTGCCTCTTCATTGCGCGGTCAAGTCGTGGACGAGAACGGAGCGCTGATTGCCGGAGCGCGCGCTACCATTGTTTCGGCTGACGGCAAGAAACGTAGCGCCGTCGCCAACGGTAACGGTGAGTTCACTATCCCCAACCTCTTGCCCGGCAGCTACACTCTTACCGTCGAGTTCAAGGGTTTTCAGAATCACGTCGATGAGAGCGTGGAACTTCCGGCACCCGCGCCGTTGAAGATTACTCTGACGGTCGCACCACTAAAAGCCGAGACCCAGGTCAATGCTGACAGCTCCGGTGTTTCGGTCGAACCCGATCAGAACATGAATGCGATCATCCTCGATGAAAAGATGATCATGGACTTGCTGCCTGACAATGAGGATGAAATGCTGGAGTTCCTTCAGTCGCTTGCCGGCCCTGCAGCGGGCGGCGTCAGTGGTGGGCAAGATGGGCCGCAGATCTATATAGACGGGTTTCCGGGCGGGCGTTTGCCGCCGCGCGAATCGATTCTGCAAATCCGGATCAACCAGAATCCGTTATCTGCCGAGTATTCACATCCCGGCCAGGGCAGAATCGAGATAATCACCAAGCCCGGCACCGAGCAGTGGCATAGCAGCGTCGGCTTCAACATCCGCAACTCCGCGCTCGACGCACGAAACGCATACGCGTTGACCCGACCGGATCTTGACCAGCGGCATTATTCGTTCACTCTCAGCGGACCGATCATAAAGAAGAGGATTTCCTTTTTCCTAAACGCCGATCAGCGCACCGTCGACAGCAGCGTTATCGTCAACGCGATTACTCTCGACGGTCCGTTGGTCACCAATGCCCCCTCAACGAACGAGAACCGCTTCATCGGCCTCCGCGTCGGCTCTACCCTCAGCAAGAATAACGTACTCAATTTTGGTTATAACTATCACCAATCCGAGCGGGTGACAAACGGCGGCGGCTTTACGCTGCCCGACCGAGGCTCGACGACCGACAACACAAACCACACCTTCACGCTTTCCGAGACCTTTGTCGTCAACTCGCGGCTGATCCACGAAACCCGAATGCGCTGGCAACACGAAGTGACTGACTCGACGGCCAAGACTCCCGGTGTGGCGATCAACGTGCTCGATGCCTTCCAGAGCGGCGGGGCTACCTGCTGTCCGAACAGCTCGGCGCAGGATCAACTCGATTTCCAGGACTATTTGACGTACACCCTTAAGAAACACACGCTGCGAGGCGGGTTGCAGCTTCTTTACGAGAACCACAACGATCTGAGCGCCAGCAATTTCAACGGGACCTACACGTTCTCGAGCCTGGGCCAGTATCGCCAGGTGCTCGCGGGTGCGCACGTAAACCCAAATGATCCGAACAGCTCGCTTGTCCGCCCCACTCAGCTCAACATCAATCGCGGTAATCCATTGCTGAGTTACAGCCAATACGAAGCTTCGTTGTTTGCCCAGGACGACTTTCGCTTGCGTCCGAACTTTACGCTTTCCGCCGGTCTGCGATATGAATTCCAGTCGCACTTGCAGGACAAGTTCAATTTAGCGCCGCGCCTTGGCATCGCCTGGTCTCCCTCTAAGGATCGCAAGACGACGGTGCGAACGGGCGGCGGCCTCTTCTTCAATCGCCTCGCCGGGGGAGTCTACGAAAACACTCTCCGGTTCGACGGGGTTACTCAGCAGAATATTGTCATTCGCAATCCGATCTTCGACCTGCTCAATCCTTTGGCTTCCAACCCGGTCGCGCCGATAGATCCGCTTCGGTCGATTCGGCGCACGCTCGATGCCAACCTGAAAGCCCCCTATACGATCTACTACACGAGCAGTCTTGAGCACCAGTTTCCGTGGGGTATGACCGGGTCGTTAACGTACACCTACGCGCGCGGCGTACACTTCTTCCGCACGCGCAACATAAATGCTCCGTTTCCGGACACGCTTGTGCGACCCGACCCCACGGAAGGCAACATCTACGAGCTCGAGTCCATCGCAAACTCGAAATACAACGGCTTCATGTTCCGCGGCGACCGGCGCTTCGGCCGCGATTTTGCGCTCTTCGTCAACTACACGCTCTCTTGGACCAACAGCGACGCCGACGGAACGCAGTCCTTGCCGGCAAATAGCTACGACCTGCATTCCGAGTGGGGGCCGGCTTACACTGATCGCCGCCATTTCCTGAACATCACCAGTATGCTGTCGCTACCGCACGGTTTCCGATTGACGCCGTTTGTCGTGATCTCCTCCGGGACACCCTTCAATATCACGACAGGACAGGACGACAACTTCGACACGGTGATCAACGATCGACCCGCTGGTATCCATCGCAACTCGGATCTACCGGCCAGTCTCTACCCGCTAATCCCCAACCGCTGCATCGCTGGCTGTGCGCCCGGGCAGGTTCCGGTTTTGTTGCGAGACTTTCTGGAAACCAACTATCCGAACGGCGTGCGCGCGGTCAACCCGGGGTCGTTTAATTTCAATATGAGTGTGGCAAAAACCTTCGCCCTGGGTCACTCAAACAACAGGCTCGCGCAGAACAATCCAGGCGGGCCGCCGGACAGTGCTCAGCCTGATGGTCAAGATCAACCCGGCGGTGATAATCAGAATAATCAAGCCGGTGGGCGCGGTGGCCAGGGTCCGGGCGGCGGACGCGGTGGCGGCGGCTTCGGGGGCGGGGCCGGTGGTTTCGGCGGCGGTCGTGGTGGCGGCGGCCGTGGCGGAGGTGGCGGCGGCGGGCGTGGCGGCGGGCGCGGTAACAGCGTTCAGGAAGGCGCGCGCTACAACATCCAAATCTCCGCGCAGATCACTAATCTTCTCAACCACGTGAACCCCGACCGGTTCAGTGGCGTGCTAACGTCGCCCTTCTTCGACCGCTCCAACAGCGCGGGCGCGGCTCGTCACCTGGAGTTCAATTTGCGCTTCAGTTTCTGATCGGCGAGATATTCACGCCCGCGATGACCACGCCGCGAAAAAGCGGGGCGCCTGACGCGGCAATTCGCGCGCAAGCAACTCTTCGACTTCCCTGGAAGAGGCCAGCTTCATCGCATCTTTCATCAGCGAGCGCACACGTTGAAGCTCGACTGAGCGAATCGCGTTCTTGACCAGCGGAATAGACCCCGGCACAAGGCTCAACGTACGGATGCCCAAACCGATCAGCGCGATCGCCTGCAGCGGATCGGCGGCCATTTCGCCGCACAGTTCGAGCGGCACTTGCTGCGATTCGGCTACTCGAACCAGATGCGCGATTGTGCGCAGTATTGCCGGGTGCAGCGGTTGATAAAGATGCGCCACGTTTTCATTGGCCCGGTCCACGGCGAGAACGTATTGGATTAAGTCGTTAGTGCCCACGCTCAGGAAATCCGCTTCGCGAGCGAACACATCGGCCATCAATGCGGCAGCCGGAACTTCTATCATTACGCCTATTGGAAGCTCGGCGTTGTGCTCGACTCGGGCCTCGGCCATTTCCTGCTTCACACTGGCGATGATGCGTTTGGCCTCGCGCAACTCGGTTATGGTGCTGATCAACGGCAGCACCACTCGCAGCCGGCCGTGGAGATTCGCTCGCAAGATGGCTCGAAGCTGAGTACGGAAGATATGTTCCACTCTTAGCGAAAGCCTTATTGCGCGAAGGCCGAGCGCCGGATTCTGTTCAGCTTCAAAGCCTTCAAGCGTCAGCTTGTCTCCGCCGAGATCAAATACTCGAATGTTCGCTCCCGCATCTCCGGTCGCCTCTGCAAGCTTGCGATAGAGGTCGTATTGTTCGTCTTCGCCTGGCAGTTCGGGCAGCCGGGTCAGAAAAAGAAACTCAGAACGATAGAGCCCGACGCCCTCGGCCCCAAACAGCGCAAGTGACTCGATTTCGGTGTGAAGCTCGACATTGGCGCGCAGAGTTATCCGCGCGCCATCGGTTGTCTCCGCCGGTTGCGCGGTATTCGCTGCAGGCCGAGCACGATGGCTGGCCTCCCGCTTGCGCTTCGCCAGATAAGCTGTCAAGACGGGTTTTGTCGGTCGAAGGATGACACAGCCTTCCGAGCCGTCGATGACGATGCTGTTGCCGGTCTTGGCCAGCCGAGTGACTTCGTGAAGACCGACGACCGCCGGTATTCCGAGCGACCGCGCGATGATCGCCGAGTGCGAGGTCAACCCGCCTGAGTTGGTCGCGAATCCCAAAACGCGCTTGAAGTCCAGCTCGGCTACGGTCGAAGGCCAGATGTTCTTTGCGACGATAATCACGTCCTGATCGAGCTTCGATAGATCGAATTTGTCGTGGCCTGAGAGTATCGTGAGCAGCCGCGTGGCCACGTCCTCAAGGTCGGATGTGCGCTCGCGAAGGTAGGAATCGTTTACTTGTTTGTAAGCATCGATGGCGCGATCGGCCACCGAGCGGACCGCCCATTCGGCGTTTACCCGCCGCGTGCGTATGTCGTGCTCGAGTTCTTCAATCAGCCGGGCGTCTTCGAGCATGAGCAGATGCGCGTCGAGTATGAACGAGTGCTCGTAGCCCAGCTGTGTGGCGAGCCGGACTTTGATTACCTGCAACTGCGCGCGCGCCTCTTGCAGAGCCTCGCGCAAGCGCCGGACTTCCATTCTCGACTGCGCCGCCGACACGCCGATGTAGTAGAACTGATGGCGGCCGCGCTCATCGAGCCTTAGAACGCGTCCGACAGCAATGCCGGGGGAAGCGGGGACACCTTTCAACTTCACGTCGCGCGAGCGAGTCACGCTAGAAGACGCCATCCGATAATTCCTCTCCGAACTTCTGTTCCACCAATTCCACGAGGGCATTCACCGCGCGCTCTTCATCGTCACCTTCGGTCTTGATTATAAGGCTTGTACCACGCGAAGCGGCAAGTAACAGCACGCTGAGGATCGACTTGCCGTCGGCGGTCTCTCCGGTATCTTCACGGAGAAGCTTGACACCGCAGTTGAATTGCGAGGCGCGGCGAACCAGCCGCGCCGCTGCGCGAGCGTGAAGGCCAAGCCGATTGGAGATTGTCACTGTTCGTTCTTGCATGCCTAATTAACGAGCAGACTATTGCAGCACCGTTCGTATGGGGCGGGCAAGTACACTTCAACGCGAATTCTTGGAGCGTAGTTCGGCAAGGCGCTTTTCCCTCCACTCAACTGTTGTCTTTTTAGTCGCCACCGAAATTCAGCGACCAAGATTACTCGCATGGGAGGTTTCTTTGGAGTGACTCATTAATGCCTATGGGCCAATTCAACCAGCATAGTAAAGGACTCTTCAAGCCTGGCGAGGCGCGACTCGTCTCTCTCTAACCTGGCGGAATCTTGATCCAACCTGGCGGCATTTTGATTCAACCGCTCATCCGTGGCTCGGGCCAATTCGACTAGCATTCTAAAGGACTCTTCAAGCATGGCGAGGCGCGACTCGTCTCTCTCGAACCTGGCGGCATCTTGATCCAACCTGGCGGCATTTTGATCCAACTTGGCGGCATTTTGATCCAACCGCTCATCCGCGCCTCGGGCCAATTCGACAAGCATCTTAAAGGACTCTTCAAGCATGGCAAGCCGCGGGGCGTCTTTCTCTAGTCTGGCGGCATACTTTGCCTGCTGCTGAACGATGAACTCTATAGCTCTCTGGATTTCTTCGTCTGCCATTTTCCAATCCTTCTGCTTAGAAATTCACCCAGGAAGATTCGTCCAGTCTAGCCGAACCCGCGATGTAAGCCAATCCCCTGCGGTCTCTTGATTTAATGTTTGGTCGGGCCGTCGATAAACCCACCGTCCAATCCCGCTTAGCCCAGTGTTCTCGGATCGGCCGCATCTCGCAACCCGTCCCCCAAAAAGTTCCAGGATATCACCGCCAGGAAAATAAACGCGCCGGGGATCAACACCCAGGGAAAGTCGTTAAGGATTCGATTGCTCTGGGCGGCGATCAGCATGTTGCCCCAACTCGCTTCCGGCTCTTGGATCCCAACGCCGAGAAACGAGAGCGCCACCTCACTCAGAATGAAGAAGGGCACCGAAAGCGTCGCGGTCACGATCACAAACGACAGAGTGTTTGGCAATATGTGACGAATGATGACCCGCGAGTTGCTGAACCCCATCGCTCGCGCTGCGATGACGTACTCCTGCTCCTTGAGCGACATAACCATCCCTCGAATCACTCGCGCTTCGGTAGCCCATCCGATGAACGCCAGGATTATTACAATGATGAAATAGATCTGTGTCGAGCTCGTGTGCGTGCCGAACAGTTGGCGCAAGATCAAGATGAAATACAGGCTCGGGAGCGCGAGCAGCACCTCGACCGTGCGCATCAGCGCAAAGTCGGTCACGCCGCCGAAGTACCCCGCTACGCCTCCCACTATCATCCCGATGATCGTCGAAATCAGAATGCCGATGATCCCAATCGACAGCGAGACTTGAGCCCCGTAAAGAATGCGGGAGAAGATGTCCCGGCCGAGATTGTCCGAACCAAACAAATAGATGTGTCCGGGTTCATCGACCCCAAACAGATGTATGTTCGCGCTGACGAGCCAAAGTATTCGGTAGCTTTCCCCGCGCACAAAGAGTCTGATGGGATACTTCCCGGAAGTGTCGTCGCGATAGCTCGCCAGCTGAGGGTCCACAGGAACAAGGTGGTAGACAAAGGGGCGGCTCAGGTTGCCGGCTTCATTGAATATGTGTACGCGCGCGAGCATCGGCGGATAAAACGGCAGATCGTCTCTGGCGTTGTCATACTTGTAAGGCGCAATGAACCCCGCCAATATCGCAGCCGCGTACATCGCCGCCAGAGTGTAGAGCCCTGCCATTGCGGTGCGGTTGCGGCGCAGCTTGAGCCAGAGGATTTGTGAGGGCGAGCGGCCACGAACGGCCGAGGCAGAACCGCCAGCCATTGCACTTCCGGCTGGCTCGGCGGGCGCCGCGTCGGCTTCCGATAAGCTTATCGCAGTCTCGCTATCGTGTTCGTTTATCACTTCGGTTACGAGGCGACCACAGTAAATCGGGGAAAGCCAAAGCGCACCTGGTGACTTGTTCAACAGATTTCATGGCAGAGGGCGGCGCGCTACACATGATCACTCGAGCCGTATACGCGGATCGATGATCGCAAGCATCACGTCTGCGATCAGGTTGCCAATGACGAGCATCAACACCAGCATCACCACCGAAGCCATTACCAGAGGCTCGTCCTTACTTGAGAGCGCATCGAATGTCAGTGTGCCCAATCCCGGCCACCCGAACACGAACTCGGTCAGCAGCGCGCCGGCCAGCAGGGTCGCAAGCGAGAAACCGAATATCGTCACCAGCGGATTGATCGCGTTCCCGAGAGCGTGTCGAGTTAACACTCGCCAGCGGCTGAGACCCTTCGCGCGCGCTGTCCGTATGTAGTCCTGCGACAATGTCTCTATCATCTCGCTTCGCATTTGCCGAACATATTGTGCCAACCCGATGGTGCCGAGCACGATCATCGGCAACACCAAATGCCAGAGCGTGTCGACGACTTTCTGCCACGGACTCATCACCCCCCACATCACCTGATCGTGAATTCCACCTGCCGGGAACAGCCCGGTCTTAGCTGCGAATAAAACCATCAGTAGCGAAAAGAAGACGCTCGGAATCGAGAGTCCGAAAAACGATATGAGGCCTATAAGTTTGTCGCCCCAACGATTGCGGTATACCGCTGCAAGCACGCCAAGCGGGATGGCAAATACCCACGAGAATACCAGCGCCGAGCCAGTCAGCAGGAGTGTATTCGGCATCCTCTCGCCAATGAGCGACGAGACCGGCGCGCTCTTTGTAAACGAATACCCGAGATCCCCTTGCAGCGCGGGCCAAACCCAATACCAGTAGCGTTCGAACACGTTGTTGCTGTCGAGGTGATACATCCGCTCCATTTGAGCGACGTGCTCACGGCTAATGGACGGATTGAGCCTCAGCTCAGAGAGGAAGTTGCCCGGCGAGGCGACCAGCAGCGCCTTGGTGATGAAGGTGACCGCGATTATTAACGGGATGGCCGCCAGCAATCGCCTTATGAGGAAGGTCTTCATCAGTCCGTAGTCCGTGTCCGTAGTCCGTGGTCCGTAGTCCGTGGTCCGTTGAACGGGGTTCCGTAAGTTTAGTGGTTCTTAGTTCGTGCTGGTTAGGTCGTGGTCCTTAGGTCGTGGTCCGCACTGGTTTTTAGGTGATGAAATGTGCTCGAGTCGCAAGCAATACTGAAGACTAACAACTGACTACAGGCTAAGGGCCACGGGCTACGGACTACGGACTACGGACCACGGACTCTTCTTCACTTCTTCACATAAATCTCTTCAGCGTTCCACGTGGCGCGTGGCGGCAGAGCCGCGGGATGGAGGTTGCCGAATCTGGTTTTGTAGGCAACAGCTTCGCGTGCGGCAGCCAGGTTGATTTCAGGCAAATACTCAGACCAGATTCGCTGAACCTGGGCGAAGAGCCGGTAGCGCTCAGCCTGATCCGGCGATGACTCAATCTGCTGCATGAGCTGGTCCGCCCGGGCTTCCCAATCGGTAGACGGTTTCTGCTGGCTCGGGAAACACACGTGGTTAAGGCCGGAAGATAGGATGATGTTCTTTTGGCCGGACGGGCCAGGCGGCGGGTTGGTTTGCCATCCGAGCACCATCGCATCGAAGTCGAAATTTGATTGCATCTTATCGACCAGAACGGTCATCGCGATTGGCGCCGAGTTGGCCTTGATGCCAACATCTTGCAGGCTCTTGGCTACGAAACTCGAGGTCTCGACGCGCTGGTTGTTGCTTGCATTCGTGACGAGGCTGATCTCAACCGTGTGGCCTTCGGAGTCTTCAAGAAAGCCGTCGCCGTTTGTGTCCTTGAGCCCTATTTCGGCAAGCATGCGCCGGGCGCGATCTGGATCGTAAGGGTACTTCATTATGTCATCGCTGAACCAGGTCTTGTCCCCGGGTGTGACAAATGAATAGATCGGCACGCCGCGCGCCGAGAACACGGTGTTGGCGAGGGCTTCGCGATTGATCGCGTACGAAACAGCCTGTCGGAATTTCTGGTCGCGAAAAAGGCGAAGCTTCCACGCCTCGACGAATGGCTTGTGAGTCTTGGGATTGCTTCCGGTGTTCTGATTAAACGCGACCCAATTGGTGTCGTAGGATATGCCTATATCGTCGACCTTGATGTCCGCGCTTTCCATTCTCTTGACCAGCGCGTAGTCCTGCGGTCGGACACGGGGCATCACGTCGATCTCACCTGCCTGGAACTTGGACTGACCGGTGTTGAAGTCTTTGACAATCACGAAGACGATGCGGTCCAGATAAGGCAGCCGTTGTCCGCGGCTATCGACTTTCCAAAAATATGGGTTGCGCTCCAGCACCACTCGTTGACCGCTTACATACTCCTTCACCCGGAACGGGCCCAGTGCAACTATGCTGCTCGGGTCGTCACTCAATTTCATCGTGTCGGCGAACCTTCCCGCCCGCCACTGCTGCTCCCATTTGTGCTTCGGTATTAGCCAGAGATTATAGATGGAATCGAGGAAGCTTCCGTTCGGGCGATGAAGCTTGAAGCGAACGGTGTAGTCGTCCAGTTTCTCAATCTCCGGATACATCGCCGCGCCGCTCTCGTCCGACCCTTCGACGAAGACGTCGCGGGCGGCGGTGTCGACGTTCTTGTCTAGAATCACGTTGTACGTGAAAACAACATCGTCGGCGCTGAATGGCTCGCCGTCGGACCACCTCACGCCGCGCCGCAAGTGAAAGGTCCAGTCCGTCGCATCCTTGGACACGTCCCACTTTGTGCACAGGCCGGGATCAAAGTCGGGCCGCTCATCACCATTGCGATAATCAACCGGGCAGCGGAAAACGTTGAACCACACCACGTCAGCGGTGGGTGCGTCAGTTGCGCGAATGATATTGAACGTCTTTGGATCGTC
>DATLWF010000593.1:0-3327 GCA_035576605.1 Blastocatellia bacterium
CGCAAACGTTTTCCAGCAAATCGAATTCGCGGAATCTACACCAACTTTTTTCGTACGTCATGAAGTCTTTGTTGACCTAGCGCCGTTACGGAGTAACGAAAAGGGAACTGATTAAAAACTTCATCAATATTTAGGACGATCGCGTGATCACGGCGTCCGATCTACACATTAAGAAAATGGGCGAGTACTTCACTGCTCGGACCGTTATGCGGTAGCGTATCGAAATCGCGTTCAAAGGAGAGAAAAATTGGTTTGTAGTGACCGTGCCGTCTACAATCCGAACCGCCTCCGCCCGTGCGTAACGGGTCACGTCGCCACCCGAATGATCCAGGAAAAAAATGACCGACATCCCGCGCGCATCGACCACGGACTTCGGGTTATCCAAAGCTTGCAAACGTCGACTCTATGTCTTTAAAACTTGGCAAGACATCCATTAGGATCGACGAGCCGCCAATGTTCTTCGAGACCGACTGGCTTCTGCCGCGTCTGGAGTTCTGTCTAGTCGATGCCGTTCATGCGCTACGGTTTCAAGGAAGTGTTGCTGCAGCCTCCAGACTCCGAGATCAAAGCGTGTTTAATAGGCGCAGAGGGAACGTCGGCGCTTTATGACTTTTTAAATCCGATTTGCGCTGCTTTGAGCGTGCACCGGGCTTAGGAACGTCGTGCAGTTCCGGTTTCTGAAGGAAGACGCACATACGATTGGCGCGGCGGGCCGTGTACTGTTCCCTCCGCTTGTGAGGTCAAAGTCAAGGCATCAACACGGAGCCAGTTCTGCGGTGGGAACAAATACCATGTTCGAGAAAGATATCATCCACGTGGATCAGGTTTTGCGTGCGTTTGTTTTTCGATGCACACCTGATTCGACCACGTTGGCTTACTGGCGTGATCGACTTTACATTCTCTTCGAATCGCAGCATCTCAACGATTACCAACGTTATTGGGTTCAGGATCTCATACATGAGCTTAGCGAGTTCGAGCGACGGAAATTTGCACTAAATGAGCGACAGCAGCGACTACACGGTATCAACTCGTCAACTCGGTGATCACGAAGCGACGCAGTGAACACAAATAGCGGACCGAGCAGATGTCGCTGGCTCGCCGAACAAATTGACTCTTCTTAAGGCGGGCAGGTAGTGAGTGTGTACACCAATGGAATGTTGAGCCGGCTTCTAAGGGGTTCGCTTAGTTTGAACGACAGCAGACTATGTATGATCAGGCATCCTCAGCTGACATGGGCAGCACTCACGATAAAGGGTCTGGATGGATGGGCACTGTGAATTGAACGATTGCGCCACGTGGCATGTTTGAGCTTGCCCATAACCGTCCTCGATGTCCTTCGATGATCGAACGGCAGATCGACAGCCCCATCCCCAACCCGGTGGACTTCGTGGTGTAGAAGGGTGCAAAAGCCTCATCAGGGCCGCCAGGACCAAAACCAGGCCCAGAATCGCGCACAGTCACGACCACACAGTTCGATTCGACTTCTGTACTGACAACCAGTTGTCGCTCTCCATCGCTCACGCCCCTCATCGCCTCTAGCGCGTTCATGATCAGATTGAGTAGCACCTGTTGTAGCTCGACACGGTCTGCTTCGATTAATGGCAAGCCCTCGGACAGTCGCGTCTGTACGGAGGCACCGCTCTTCGCGGCTTCGCCGCGCGTGAGTTCAATCATCTCGTGAACCGCGTCGTTGATGTCCACCGGCTCCTTGCGCGTTGGCGCCTTCCTGACCAGATTACGGATCCGACCTAGCACGTCCCCCGCTCGACCTGCATCCTTGACAATCTGACTGAGCGTCTGCCCTACCTCGTCAATGTTCGGAGGCTGGGCGTTCAGCCAACGCAGAGCAGCCTGGGCATTGGTCACCGTTGCGGCGATCGGCTGGTTGACTTCGTGGGCTATCGAAGCTGTGAGTTGCCCCATGGTCGCGACACGGTTCGCGTGAGCCAGTTCCGTCTGCACCTCGCGATAGCGCCGCTCGCTCTCCTTGGCCTTTTCTTCCGCATACTTGCGCTCACTCAGATCGAGCACGAATGCGACGCCTCCGTTCGCACCCGCTTCAAAGCTCGCCACGCCGATCAATACCGGGACTCGGCTCCCGTCCCTCCGGAAATACTCCTTCTCGAACGGCTGCGCGCGGCCCGTCGCCCCAAGCTCCGCCAAGGCCCGTTCGTCGCGCTCGAGCCATTCTGGTGGCGTCAGATCCCTCCAGCGCACCTGCCCAGAGACCAAATCTTCACGCTCGTATCCTACTATCCGCAGAAAAGCGTCATTGGCCTCCAGAATCTCGCCACTGACATTCCAGACGATGATCCCGATGATGTTAGCGTCGACAAGGCGCCGGATCTTCGCTTCGCGTTCGGCCAGATTGCGGTACAAACGGGCGTTCTCCAGTGAAATCGCGGCCTGTGACGCCACGACCTTCAGCACTGCGATCCGGGATGGGCTGAACACGCGAGCGGTCAAACTATTTTCGAGGTAGATCGCTCCGGTAACCTTCGCCTGATTCATCAACGGGATGCATAGAATTGAACGGGCACGTTGCTGCCGGATATAAGGATCTGCGGGGAACGAAGACCCCACCGCTGCATCGTCCACAAAGACGTTCTCCCCGGTGCGCAGAACATGATAGAGGATCGATTCTGGAAGGATCTCGCTGCTGGCGGGTACATTGCGCAACTCCAACCGCGGCGCGTCGCCGGTGGTTGTTGCTTCCGCCGCTATCCGCTCTTCGCCGCCGTCGGAGAGAATCAACACGCCCCGTTCGGCACCCGCCTGTTCAATCGCTGTGCGCATCACCATTTCGATCAGCTTGTCCAGGACAATCTCGCCCGAGGCAGCCTGCGACACCTTGATCACCGTCGCAAGGTCGAGGTGTTCGACTGGAGTTGATATCGTGATCGTGGGCCCGGGCGCGGAGTCTTCCGCCCTCAGATATGAATATTGGTCCTCGAGGTGCCGCACCTTCCCGTTCGCGCCCCAACGCAGATAGCTGTAGCGGGCATCTCGCAAATACAGACGTGCAATCTTTTCAAAACCTTGCGCCGCGTAAAAGCGCGACGCGAGTTCGTTGGCGAGTGCCTCGCCGTGGACAAAGCCGCTGTCCTGCGCCGAGCGGATGGCCTGCTCGTACAACTCCATGGCATCCGCTACGCGACCTTCGATCCGGGCGATCTCGGCACCGACCAGCGCGGCGCGGTCCGCGAAACTCTCCGGACAGTTTTTCGCCCAGATCTCGAGCTGCCGGTAATGCGCGGCGAGCGCTTCGAGATGCTGTGGCCGCTCGCCGGCCGGCATGCACCCCCACCAGGCGGCCTTCGCCAGCGC
>DATLWF010000594.1:0-2833 GCA_035576605.1 Blastocatellia bacterium
GTGTCATGTTTAGCCAGTTGCCTTTTCTCTTCGCCGGAGAGTCGCAGCTGCAGACCCGTTGAAATCTGCCGTGCGATTTCATCGTGAACGATAAGAATTTCCGACAACTTACGGTCATATTGCTCGCCCCACAGACGGCGGTTGTTTCTCACATCAACCAGTTCGGTGCTGATTGAGAGGCTGTCGCCTTGCTGCGTTAGTCTGCCCATCAGCACGGCCTTGACATTCAACTCGCGGCCGATTGCTTGTGGGTCCATCGGCTTGCCTTTGTAACGCAAGGCCTTGCCGAAGGAAATGACCCCGAGCTTGGGCAATCGCGAGAGGCTGGTGATGACGCTTTCGCTGATACCGTCCGAGAGGTATTCGGTGTTGGGGTCGGCGGTTACGTTCGCAAAAGGCAAGACGGCTATTGAATCGATCGTCTCGTCTATCGCCTGGCCGCCGCTTCCGGGATAGAAGGAATATGCGATGGCTGCCATCGCGACGAAAACGGCTGCCGCCGCAAGTACCGCGACGCGCTTGTGTCGCTTGATCTCGGTGACCAGATACTCGCCGCTCGATGTCCTACGCGCAGTCGCTACATCACCAGTCGTCGCGACAGACTCATAGACAATCTCGACCGCCGCCGCACTGTCGCTCTTTGTAGTCGTTCTTACACTGACTGTGTCCGGCTGAAGAGAGCTATTCAGTCGCGCCTCGACCTCCAACTCGTGCTTCAGGCTCTTCAGATCAAGCGCCAGGTCGCTGGCCGCCTGGTATCGCTCCTCCCTGTCCTTGCGCAGCGCTTTCGTGACAATTCGCTCAAGCTCCACCGGCGCCACTGAGTAACTCGTCAGCGGAGGCGGTTTACTTTCCATGATCGAGACGATCACATGGCTGGGAGTCTCCCCTTCGAACGGCGCGCGACCCGTAACCATTTCGTAAAGCATGACTCCCAGGCTCCAGATGTCTGTACGTGCGTCCACCTCCTGTCCTCGTGCCTGCTCCGGCGACATGTACTGTACCGTTCCCATAAGTACGCCTGGATTGGTAACAACCACTGATCGGGTCTGCGCTTCCGGATCAACGGTCGACACTGGTGGCAATGCGAGCTTGGCTAATCCGAAGTCCAGCACTTTAACGAGCCGGTCGCGCCGGAGCATGACGTTCTCAGGCTTGATGTCCCTGTGCACGATGCCAGCCGCATGCGCCGCTTCGAGGGCCGAAGCGATTTGTGTGGCGATGTCGAGCGCTTCGTCGAGGTTCATCGCCCGGCCGGCGTTGTATTCGCGTAAGGTCTCGCCGTCAATGAACTCTGTTGCGATGAAGTGGGTTGAGCCTGCTCGGCCGATGTCATGGATCGTGACAATGTTCGGATGATTGAGCGCCGACGCCGCGCGCGCCTCTTGCTCGAAGCGGCGGACACGTTCCGCATCCGTAGTGAACTGCGCGGGGAGCAGCTTGAGCGCGATGCGTCGGCCAAGCCTCGTGTCTTCGGCGAGGTATACCTCACCCATGCCGCCTGCACCGAGTGAGGACAGAACTTTGTAATAGGCGACCTGTTGGCCCACTTCCAATTCGCTCGGCCTTTTGCCTAGCAACTCCGCTGCGAGGTCGGCGGCTGGCAGCTCGATAAAGCTAGCCGGATCGTCGTGAAATGAGATCAGAGATGCGACTTCTCTGAGCAATGGCTCATCGCCGGAGCAAGCTTGGGCAAGGAACGCCGCGCGCAGGGCGGGTTCGCACGCTAACGCGGAGTGGAATAGCTCGTCAACTTGTGTCCAGCGTTCAGGAGTCATAAAACACGGTTCTTCAATCTAAACGCGAGAATTGTCTCCAAGACCTCTAATCGACTCTCTACTTTTTTCCGGACATCTCTCTTCGCAACCAGGCTTTGGCAAGAGTCCAGTCGCGCATTACCGTGCCGGGCGAGACTCCCAGGACCTCCGCGGTCTCCTCAATGGACAGTCCGCCAAAGAATCTTAGCTCGACCAGCCGGCTCTTTCGTTCGTCTAGGCGGGCCAGGCTTTGCAAAGCGTCGTCAAGTGCGACCACCTCCGCGCTGCGTTCTTCTGAAACAACTAAATCTTCGTCCAGAGACACTTGAAGCGCGCCCCCTCCTCGTTTCGCATAACTGCGATTGCGTGCGTAGTCAACGAGAATCCGGCGCATCATCTGACCGGCAAGCCCGACGAAGTGTGCGCGGTTTTGCCATTGTACATCCCTCTGATCGGCGAGCCTGACAAAAGCCTCATTGACCAGCGCCGATGTTTGCAACGTGTGGCCGGGCCGTTCGCGGCTCATGTACTGATGGGCCAGCCGGTGCAGTTCCTGATAGACGAGCGGCATCAATTCATCGCGCGCCTGCAGATCACCATTGCGCCAGGCAACGAGCAGTTGGGTCACTTCCTGTGGCGATTGTGTCATCCGACACCCGTACGAGCCCGAGATAAGGGCAGCGACTGCGATTATACCCTTTTGGTTCCTTCTCTGCTCCATTTTTGGCCTCGGTGAGAAGAAACTCACACCACCGCTAGAGGTTTCGGCTACCGCTCTCGCGTTACTGAGTGGAGAACAGCTTCTGTAAACGGAGCAGAACCGGTCCGTCTTTGGCGGAGAAAAAAGTAAAAACCAATTAGGAGATTATGATGTTATCCAAAAACGCTTCCAAAAAAACATGTTTGCTCTTTGCGACACTCTTGCTCGTCTTTTCAGTGTCGGCTGATTTCTACGCCGCTCCGGGCGATTTTGACCCGAGGTTCGGCAACGGCGGCGTTGACGTCACAAAACTATCCCCTTATGACGATTCGGTTAGAGCCATAGCAGTTCAGCCCGACGGCAGTGCGGCGCCCAC
>DATLWF010000595.1:0-5536 GCA_035576605.1 Blastocatellia bacterium
TATTCCGCCAACAAACTCAGCTTCACGTTGGACACCCCCGGCGGCGCGATAACGTTTACGGCGATGCTTAAGGACGGAAAGATCACGGGCGACTTTGATTTTGCGGGTCAGATGACCGGCAAGTGGGAAGCGAAGAGGAAGTAGGAATCGAGCTTTCATCACCGAGGGCTGAGCGCGGCGATCCGATTGCTCGGCCCTCGGGGTTGCTCAGTTGCTCCCGCTTTCATAAGCCACGTCACCCCCGATCACCGTCATCACGCAGCGGGTTTTCAAAATCTCCGGCGCTGCGATCTTCATTATGTCTGCCGATAGAACGGTCAGGTCGGCGAGTTTACCAACCTCTAACGAGCCCTTCAACTTCTCTTCGAATGCGGCGTAAGCCGCCCAGATCGTGAACATCTTCAAAGCCTGCTCGCGCGACACCGCTTGCTCCGGATGCCAGCCTTCGCCGGAATAGCCCTTCTGGTCCTTGCGCGCCACCGCCGCATAAAACTCAATCATCGGCTCCCCGCGTTCCACCGGCGCATCTGAGCCGCCTGCGATAATTGAGCCTGATTTGATGAAGCTCTGCCACGCATAGGCGCCCTCGAGGCGCTTCATCCCCAGGCGGCTGGGCGCGAAGTGCAGATCCCCGATCGCGTGGGAAGGCTGCATCGAAGGAATCACACCGAGCTTCGCGAAGCGCGGGATGTCAACGGCGCTCACGATTTGTGCATGCTCGACCCGCCAGCGCGGCTCGCGAACCTTGCGCTGATCCGGCGGCACCGCATTAAGTGCCTTCTCATACCAATCGAGGATTGTGCGGTTGGCGCGATCGCCTATTGCGTGAGTCTCGACCTGGATCCCTTTTCGCAATGCTTCGATGAGCATCGGCATGACCACTTCTTCCTTCTGTGTCAAAAAACCGGCGGTGTCGTAGTCGGAGTACGGCTCAAGCAGCGCAGCGCCCTTCGAGCCGAGCGCGCCGTCAATCACGACCTTGATGTGACGCACAGTCAGGTGATTTTCAAAGGCGCCGATCATCTCGCCCTCACGTAGCAACCGTTCCGCACCCGGGCCGGGACCGGCTATCGCTTCGTAGATCCGCAGCTTGATCTTGCCTTCCCCGTAGAGTTTCTTCAGGAGAGCGACTTCCGTAAATGAGCTGCCGGCGTTTTGAATCTCACACCAACCGAGTTCGATGCTTCGCTTGACGCCCAGGAGTATCTCCTGCTCGGCGTCACCCGCGCCGCCTGCCGGGATGCGGCTGGCGATAAGGCTCTGTGCGCGATCGAGGAACATCCCGTTGGGCTCGCCGGTCTGTTTGTCCTTCATTATCTCGCCGCCGAACGGATTGGGGGTGTCCCGCGTGACGCCGGCTATCTTGATCGCCGCGCTGTTAGCTACTACAGCATGACCGTCTGCACGAGTCAGAACAACCGGGTTGTTCGGTGAAACCTTGTCCAGATCCCCGCGCGTCGGAAACACTGGCGGTTTCCAGAAAGTTTCGATCCATCCGCGCCCGGTCACCCACTCGCCAGGCTTCGCTCGATCGACCCGCTCCTTGACCTTCGTCAGAAACGCTTCGATGGTGGTGGTTCCTTCGAGGTTCAGGTTCATCTCGCGCGCGCCGACTCCGGCAAGGTGATAATGCGAGTCAGTCAGGCCCGGCACTACGGTTTTGCCTTTAAGATCAATGACCCGAGTGCCCTTGCCTTCATAAGCCTTCACGTCCGAATTCGAGCCGACGAAGACAATTTTGCCCGCTTTGACGGCGAGCGCTTCAGCGTGAGGCTGGCGTTCGCCGACGGTGTAGATGTTGCCGTTCTTGAAAACGATATCGGCTGCTTCTGGGGCGGACTCAGGCGTCGCGCTGACGGATGCAAGCAAGAGCAGCGCTGCGATCAAAGCAAGTGCACTGGTTTTCATGGTCGTCACCCTTAGTTTGGATTGCTGTACGCGAGAGCACTTTTTCACAGCCGTCCAGGACCGTCAAGCAAGAGCGGCCACGATACTGAAATCCGATGCCCTCGATTAACGCGCCAATCTTCGCAGCCACGCAGCCCAACAAAAAAGACTCCCGAGCGGAAGTTCAGAGTGTATGGTCACGTTTCGCCACTGAAGCGACTACGAACATCTTTCAGGCGATCGTCACGTCATCCCGGACGACACCCTGAGACGATGAAAATGTATCGTAGACCCCACTCTGTGCAGGGTCGGTCTGGTTGGGGCGCACGTCTTCACGCATACCCACCTCGTCACGAGGTGGGTATCAAGAATTGGGCGTCGCGTGACGCGGCTTGCAGGCTAGAAAATCAAGACCCCACTTCTCACGAAGTGTATGCGGGGCTCGAGGATGCCTGGCGCGTTCGGACTCTGCTATCGAGCACTTTCCTCGCTTGTCAGCGCCGCTTGAGCGATCTGCAACAGTGCAATCAACCGCATCTCCGGGCGCTGGAATCGCTCGGCTATCGACCGGGCGCGATCAAGATCGTTGCGAGCGCCAGAAGCCAGCGCCCGCCCGCACTCCTGAGCCATATTGTTCAGCGGGTTACCGCCGGTGATTACGAACTCGCCGCTTCGGAAGTAACCTTGGACATCAAACCCGTTCAGCACAAGGGCCGCGCCGACCAGCTCATTCACCTGATCGATGACCTTCTCGACAATAGGCGTGCTCTTGCTCGCATCGAGATCCTCGTAAGCCACCGCGATCTGCATCTGGGCCTGGAGCTGTCCGTAGCTAGCCGCGCGATCGGGGAGCAGAGCTTGCGCTTCGCCCAGAAGCTGAAACGCAAGCGGCTTGTCGCCATTGGCAGCGGAAGACACGGCCAATTGCACGAGCAGAACCACCTGCTCTTCGACGGACGTAAGGCGCAAAGCGAGCGCTCGGGCCTCAGAGATCTTCCTCTGTTCATTCGCCCGATAGAACGCCTGGCGAACCAATTGTGACTTCATGTCGGCGCGCTGTCTTGGATCGGTGATCTTGTCAATAATCTGGCGCGCCTTCTCGTCGTCGCCTTGATTTATCGACTTCCACGCCGCCTGGTGTACGAGATTATCAACAAATTCGGAAGGCGCAGTCTTGGCGGCGTCCATCAATGCTTCAGACGTACCGGTCTGCGCGAGTTCCTGATATTTTGCCCACGCTCCCTCCGGCCGCGCCTCGTAGGACTTCTCGAACTCAACCATGCGCGCGCGTAGATCGGCCATCCGGTCGGGAGCGAGCCTTTCGATGTCAGGCAGCATTGGCTTTAGCTGCTGGACCATTCCCTGCACCTGTCCGGGATACAGCGTAGAGGGGCCATCAATGAACGCCCGGCCATTGGCGACCACGGTCTTAGCCGGCCCATTGCTCAACAAGGCGTTGATTATCATGTTGCTAATCTCTCGCGCGGTCTCCTCATTCAGATTGGATAGCGAGAGATTGGCGGTGGTTCGTGGCGCGGCCGGGTCCTTTGCCGCCCGGTTGTTTTCGATCCACGTACTCAAGAGGTTAATTGCGATAGTCGTGGCCGCGCTGTTGCCGATCCCGTACGTTCGGATCCCGTTCAAGACATCCTCTAGAAACCTCTCAGCCAGGGCTTTCTGCCGCGACTGAAGACTGTAAAGGAGATTCAGCGCACCGTAATCGACCGTGATCTTCAAGGAATCCTCGGCGACGCTCAGCGCTTCCTGAGGATCTTTGTCCGCAATCTGCATCGCGACTTGCATTTCAAGATTAGCCTCGACATTAGTCATCCCGGAATTCGGCGGCCGCGAAGGCGAGTCAATGCGGGTAGCCCGCAGAAAGTCGACGGCAAGCCTGGCATCATGATTGGCGGCGATCTGCGCCATCTCCTGCCGAAGTTGCTGCGGCACGTGTGCCAGATTGATGTACTCCGGGTCTCCGTTGTCGATCGCCGTGGTGATCTCGTTGAGACTTGCCACCGCCTCTTTGAACAACGAGCGAGCCCGCTTTTCATCCCGCGGCCAGAGAGCTCCCACCAGACCTATGTTGACGCGAATGCGGTTCTCCGGGAGCTTGAGTGATTGGGACCCGGTGATGATCTCATCCAACAGCGCAAGAGTTTTCTTCTCGCGCTCCTCGCGGGCTTTCTTCTTTTCAGCGGCTGAAGCTTCGGGAGACACGGATTGACCGCGGACGATCGGGAAAACCAGGAGAAAAACCAGGAAGATTCTTGCGAGCTTAGAAGTCATGTCAGTTTCCTCACGCGTTCTTGTCTCGGAGTACCGGTCACGGGCGCTGTCGCTGATCGCAAGAGACCGGGACATCTGTCCGGGTTCCCACACCCGTTTGACGCGGGTGCTTCCAAATCCTCTTGCCTTCGACAGGTTTTCGGGTTGCTGATCGTAAGAACGTTTTATATCAAACAAGTTTGCGAAGATCTTCAAGTCGGGAGCATCCTCCGGCAAGCCTTCCACGACCCTTATCGGAGCAAGGCTCTCTGAAAGGTATTGAAAGCGTCACCAAAACCAGGGTTACCGCTCGGGGTTCGTCGATGATGAGCCCGATGTTGCATACAAATCAAAAGCCCTGCTCCGAAGAGCAGGGCCACACTTTGTGCCTTGATCGATTGACTCTCTAAACCCTTTTCACGGCTTCCGCCTGGGGTCCCTTCGGTCCTTCAACTACTTCGAACTGGACCGTCTCGCCCTGCTTGAGCGATTTGTAGCCTTCCTCCTGGATAGCCGAATAGTGGACGAATACATCGGCTCCATCCGGTTGCTCGATGAACCCGTAGCCCTTTGCATTACTGAACCACTTGACCTTGCCTTGTGACATCGACATACACCCTCCTCCGGTGTCTCAGAGTTTCGCGCGTCCGTGCGTTGAATCGTCTGCCTTGACGCCGAACATCAACCTGAAGATTGCGTCGCAGCGCGTGCGGCTGGTGGCGTCACTCGATGCTGTCGGTCCGCGCGCAGCTCGTAAACAAAAAGCCGCAAAGCGACGCTCGCCGACTTGCGAGCATCCCTTTGCGGCTTCTTATAAGCTTTCACTGCGTGCTGCCCAAGATGACTAGTCGCTCTGGGTAATCTTCAAAGCATCTGCGCGAAGCGGGCCGCATCCTAGCGCAACGACTAATGAGAGTCAAGAAAAAACGTGTGTGAGAGTCCGACAAACTTCAGTTTGTCGCGGCTGGCAGGCCGGGTAATACTGCGACAAACTAAAGTTTGTCGGACTTTCAGCGGCCTATCACGTTGACAAGCTCCTGTACAGCGGCGGCGGAACGATGAAGCGCCGAACGCTCGTCAGTCGTCAGATTGATCTGAATGATCTCCTCGATGCCGCGTTCGCCAAGCTTCACCGGGACTCCTACAAACAGGCCGTTGATGCCGTACTCGCCTTCAAGATAAGCCGCACACGGCAGGATCTTCTTCTTGTCCTTCAGAATCGCTTCGACCATCTCGACCGCCGCGGCCGAGGGGGCGTAATAGGCCGAGCCCGTCTTGAGCAGACTCACGATCTCGGCGCCTCCATTCGCCGTACGCGCTACTATCTGATCGATCTTCTCTTTTGGTAACAGATCAGGCAGCGGTATGCCCGCGACAGTCG
>DATLWF010000596.1:0-12618 GCA_035576605.1 Blastocatellia bacterium
CGCCAGGCTTGTCGCGCGTGCGTGGAAGATTGATCTGACCGATTGGCTCAAAAAACCCGTTCTCAAGGAAGTGAAAGATCCGGAACTGCGAGCCAGAATAAAGAGTCTGTGAATGCGAGCAGTCGATATCATAGCCAAAAAGCGCGACGGCCACGATCTCGCTCGTGATGAAATAAACTTCATCATCCGCGGCTACACCAACGGCGAAGTAGCCGATTATCAAATGTCCGCGCTGCTGATGGCCATCTACCTGCGAGGGATGACCACCGAAGAAACGCTCGCGCTCACCGAAGCGATGCTCCACTCGGGCGAGGTCGTAGACTTCTCTGACCTTGGCCGCCCACGTGTCGATAAGCACTCGACCGGTGGAGTGGGCGACAAGACCTCGCTGGTGATCGCTCCGGTGGTAGCGGCGGCGGGCGTGCTCGTGCCTATGATCTCCGGCCGCGCGCTTGCGCATTCGGGCGGCACACTCGACAAGCTCGAATCGATTCCGGGTTTCAGGACCGATCTCTCGCTCGCCGAGTTTCGAGCGACTCTCAAAGAAGTTGGCGCGGCGCTCATCGGCCAGACCGCCGAGATCGCGCCCGCCGACAAGAAGCTATACGCCCTGCGCGACGTGACTGCGACGGTTGCTTGCCGCCCGCTGATGGCAGCTTCGATCATGAGCAAGAAGCTGGCCGAGGGCGCGAGCGGCCTGGTGCTGGACGTGAAGACCGGAAGCGGCGCCTTCTTGAAGAAAGAAGTAGACGCGCGCGAGCTAGCTCGGATAATGATCTCTATCGCTCGCGGGCTGAACAAAGAGTGCATTGTAATGATCACCGATATGAACCAGCCGCTCGGCCGGGCGGTCGGCAATTCAATCGAGCTGATCGAGGCGTTTGAGACCTTGCAAGGTCGAGGTCCCGACGACTTCAACACGCTCTGCCGCGAGCTTTCCGCGGAGATGCTGGTGATGGGCAATGCCGCGCCCGACACTGATCGAGGCCGTGAGCTTTATGACGAGATGATCGCATCGGGCGCCGCCGTCAAGAAGATGCGTGCCATAATTCGAGCACAGGGAGGGGAACCGCGAGTGGTCGACGACTATGGATCGCTCCCACGGGCGGCGCATCAAAAAGAGTTGCTCACGCCGGAAGCCGGCTACGTTCAAGCGATCGACACCGAAGCAATCGGCCACGCCTCGATGCTGTTGGGCGCGGGGCGCTCGCGGCTCGAAACTGCGATCGATCTCGGTGTAGGCCTCACCGTGCACGCGAGAATCGGCGATAAGCTCCAGCGAGACTCTCCTCTTGCGACCATTCACTTCAACGATGCCGCTCGCGCTGAAGAGGCCGCAAGCGACATACGCAACGCTTATACGATAGGGCCGGAGCGGGTCGAGCCACCCAAGCTCATAAAGGCAGTGGTGCGCTGATGTAGTGCGCTGATGACGTAGGGCGCTGATTTACAAACATATCGCGAATCGTTAGAATCGTGCCCGCTTCGACCAACAAACCGAGTTCACAGTTCGTAGTTCGGCCTTCAGGCGGAAGTTTGTCGTTCAGAGTTCGTCGTTCAGAGTACCGACTTTAGTCGGCTCGTTGAAAATCGTCACCAGAACAACCGCCGACTAAAGTCGGTACTCTGAACGACAAACTTCCGCCTGAAGGCCGAACTACGAACTCGCCAAGGGGGCACACAATGAAACTCAACCTAACTCGTCGAGACTTCTTTCGCACCGGCGCGATAGCCGGTCTGGGTGCGCGGCTGTTCGGCGGTTTGTCGCCGGTCACCTTTGCTCAGTCAAAAGGTTCGCGGCCGCTTGTGATCTCGAGCGCAAACGGGTTGCGCGCGACGGCGAAGGCAATGCAGATGATTCGCGAGGGCAAAGACACGCTGGACGCAGTGGTCGCCGGAGTCGCCATCGTGGAAGACGACCCAAAGGATATGAGCGTCGGCTACGGCGGCTTGCCTAATGAAGACGGCGTTGTCGAGCTCGACGCGAGTGTGATGCACGGCCCAACCAAACGCGCCGGCGCGGTCGCTTCGATTCAAAGGATCAAGAACCCGGCGCAGGTTGCGAAACTGGTAATGGAACGAACCGATCACGTGCTGCTGGTTGGACCGGGAGCGCTGCGGTTCGCCCTCGCGCACGGGTTCAAAGATCAGGAGTTGTTGACTGACGAAGCGCGAATCGTGTGGCTGCGATGGAAAGAGCACATGAGCGACGACGACTCATGGGGTCCGGGGCTCGCGGCGCCGCCGGATCCGAAACAGAGCAGGCTCTACGACGGCACGCCTATTCGAGCTGAACTTCTTGCGCTCGCCGATGAATACATCGCCCACCCGCCGACCGGCACGATCAACTGCATGGCGATCAACGAGCGCGGAGACATATCGGGCACGACGACGACGAGCGGACTGTTTCACAAGCTGGCCGGTCGCGTCGGTGATTCGCCATTGATCGGCTGCGGGCTGTTCGTCGACAACGAAATCGGAGCCGCAGGCTCGACCGGCCGAGGCGAAGAGTGCATAAAGATCAATGGCGCGCACACGGTGGTCGAAATGATGCGCAGAGGAATGTCAACGACTGACGCCGCGCTCGAAGGCTGCAAGCGCGTAGCTGCGAACTACAACAACGACAAAGCGAAGCTCAAGAAGTTCAGCATAGAATTTTACGCGCTAAATAAGAACGGTGAGCACGGCGCTGCGGGTCTTTGGGGCTACTCTGTGAACGCTCGCGGCGACCGCAAGCGCAACCAGTACGCAGTGCACGACGGCAAGGAGAATAAGCTGCACGATATTGCGTACCTGTACGAAGCGCCGGACAAGTAGAAGTAACATAGACTTCAGTCTGTGTAGTTCGTAGTTCGGCCTTCAGGCGGAAGTTTGTGATCGCGTAGCCTCACACTCGTGCTACGAACTTCCGCCTGAAGGCCGAACTACGAACTTCATCACTGACGAAAGTCTATGCTGCATCCGACCAATCGCGGAGAGTCTCTATGACAAAACGTCGCTTGAGTATCGCAGCGAGCACCCTCGTCACGACGCTCGCCCTACTGCAACTCGCACCCGCTCAATCGAAGCCACGCGCGCGCGATCTGGGAGTTCCATTTGATGGGACGACCGGACCTCTGAACGCCATCACCGATGTAAAGGGCATTGAGATCGGTCACACAACTCTCATCTCAGGCGAAGGCAAACTTCAGGTCGGCGCCGGTCCGGTTCGAACCGGCGTCACAGCGATTCTCCCGCGCGGCAAGCAGTCATCTAATGATCCGGTGTTCGCAGGTTGGTTCTCACTCAACGGCAACGGCGAGATGACCGGCACGACCTGGGTCGAGGAATCGGGCTTTCTCGAAGGCCCGATCATGATCACCAACACTCACAGCGTCGGGGTCGTACGAGATGCTGTGATAGCCTGGCGAGTGAAGCGCGGCCCTCCTGACGCTTCTGGTTACTGGTGGTCGCTGCCCGTCGTAGCCGAAACCTACGATGGCTATTTGAACGACGTGAACGGATTTCACGTTAAGCCCGGTCACGCGTTTGATGCTCTCGACGGTGCAAAGCCGGGACCGGTCACAGAAGGCAATGTTGGCGGTGGGACTGGAATGGTTTGTTACGGCTTCAAGGGTGGGATCGGAACGGCGTCGAGGAAGCTGGCTCAGGACGGAGGCGGCTACACTGTAGGAGTGCTGGTGCAGGCAAACTTTGGGCGCCGCAATCAGCTTCGAATCGCAGGTGTTCCTGTTGGGACTGAGATCACCGAAGGGACTCTCTCGTCCAACGACGGCGGGCCGCGTGATGATGTAGGTTCGATCATCATCGTGGTCGCCACCGACGCGCCGCTGCTTTCAAATCAACTGAAACGGTTGGCTCGCCGCGCAGCCCTCGGAGTGGCCCGCACAGGGAGCAGTTCGGGCAATGGATCCGGAGACATCTTCGTCGCCTTTTCGACAGCGAATCCCGAAGCGGCCAAGCCTACAGGGACGATTCAATTGACGATGCTCCCGAATGATCGAATGAATCCGCTGTTCGAAGCGACGGTTCAAGCGACCGAAGAAGCAATCGTCAACGCACTGATCGCCGCGGAGACGATGACCGGGGTCGATGGTCACAAGGTGATCGCGCTTCCGCATGACCGATTGAAACAGGTGATGACGAAGTACAACCGATTGGCTGAAGCGAAGGAAAAGTAACGAACCATAATCGCGATAACAGCCTCGACGCCGGTTCTGTGGGACGCTGCCATTAGGCTGGTCTTGAACGATCCACCCACTCCCGAGATTGTGTGAAAAGTCCGGCTAACCGCGTAGCGGTGACTTCTCGATAGCACGGCGCGCATTAACAACCGCGGGCCGCGTAGCGGTCACCTGTTTGATTGCAGCACACTTATGAGGAATAGGTGACCGCTACGCGGTTAGCCGGACTTTTCACACAATCTCTCCCGTGGGTGGGATTCCGTGAGTCTTCGCACAGTCTCTGAAGTTAAAGGTGTTGTAGGAGTTTTGGCACAGTCTCTGACGAGGCGGGTATTCGCGAAAAGCTGACGAATCCCTGCCGCGTGGACTGATCGATGGCAAGCCGTCTATGATTTATTAGTCGGTTGCACGTGACGAATCTGGAAAAGAAACGACCAGATGGAACAGATGTTTGCGAAGTTGAAGTGAGGACCAGATAAACGTATGTCGAGACGAATTGCGTTAGTTCTCTTGCTAATTCCAGCTCTCGCGCTGCCCGCCTGCACCAGCGTTATCGGCAAGCGCGATGAATCCGGCGGCAAGCTTCGCGTCGGCATAGTCTTCGACATCGGCGGCAAGGACGACAAGTCTTTCAATGCGGCCGCCTGGGAAGGCGTCAAACGCGCCAAGGATGAACTCGGCATCTTTCTCCGCGACGTCGAGCCCGGCGATCCAACTTCGATCGAGCCTTCTATGCGAGCCTTCGCCGAACGCGGATACGACCTGATCATCGGCGTGGGCTTTGCTCAGGCGCCGATCATGGACGATGTCGCCCACGATTATCCAAACTTGAAGTTCGCAATCATCGACGGCGTGATTGATTTGCCCAACGTCGCCTCGTTGATCTTCAAAGAGCACGAAGGATCTTTCCTGGTAGGGATGATCGCAGCGCGAACGACCAGGACCGGCAAGCTCGGATTCGTTGGTGGCATGGACATACCGCTCATCCACAAATTCGAAACGGGCTACGCGGAAGGCGCGCGCTACGCGAATCCGAAGATCGAGGTATTCGAGAACTATGTGGGTGTGACGGATGCGGCCTGGAACAATCCGGGCAAGGGTAAGGAGCTTGCGAAGGCCCAGATCGAGCGCGGCGCGGATGTCATTTTTCAAGCCGCCGGCAACTCGGGCCTGGGCGTGTTTGACGCTGCTGAAGAGGTGAAAAAGCTTGCGATCGGAGTCGATTCCAATCAAAACTGGGTGAAGCCCGGGTTCATACTGACCAGCATGATCAAACGCGTTGACGTTTCGGTCTTCAACTCGGTGAAGGACATGGTGGAGGGTCGCTTCAAGGGAGGGATTCACGAGCTGGGGTTGGAGAACGATGGCATTGGCTACGCGCTTGACGACTACAATCGCAATCTAATCCCGCAGTCAGTCCTCGATGAAGTCGAGCGCGCAAAGCAAGACATCATCGCAGGGCGAATCAAGGTTACGGATGCTATGGCGGAGAAGTAGAAAGCAGAAGGCAGAAAGCAGAAGGCAGAAGGCGGAAGGCAGAAGGCGGAAGGCAGAAGGCAGAAGGCAGAAAGCAGAAGGCAGAAGGCAGAAGGCGGAAGGCAGAAGGCAGAAGGCAGAAAGCAGAAGGCAGAAAGCAGAAGGCAGAAAGCAGAAGGCAGAAAGCAGAAGGCAGAAGGCAGAAAGCAGAAGGCAGAAGGCAGAAGCATTTTCCATTTTCCATTTTCCATTTGTCATTTGTCATTTTTGGGAAAGTGGTTAGGCGAGTCTGCGAGTATTGAAAAATGACAAATGACAAATGGAAAATGGAAAATGGAAAATGCTTCTGCTTTCTGCCTTCTGCCTTCCGGCTTCCGCTTTCCGCCTTCCGCCTTCTAGTTCTCTATCCCAGAAATCGTATCGCCGAGGGCAGCACTCTCAAGTGCGCCGGTGTGAAACCGACCATCTCCCCATCCAGATCGACGGCCATCGGCTCCTCGGTCTCTATTGAGACTTCGCGAGCGCGCATCTCGGTCACTTTCGGATTTTTCAGATGAGTACCGCGTTGGATCCGCGGCAACTCCTTTATCACATCCAACCGCGTAGTCCCGTCCGTGACGATCACGTCGAGCAATCCGTCATCCACTTCTGCGTGCGGCGCCAGCATCATCCCGCCGCCAGCGAACCTGCCGTTGGCGACGACGACCAGATTGCTATTGATAGTCATCGGGCGTTCATCGAGTCGCAGCGAAACCGAAACGTTCTTGTAGCGCCCCAACGCAGCGATCGCCGCCGCTGCGAATCGCGCGCTCCCGCCGATCCATCGCGGTAAGCTCTCGCGCCACTTGTTCACCAGAGCCGATACATCACCGCCTAGTCCAAATGAAGCAACGTTGATGAAAGTTCGGGAAGCGCTCTCGCCATCCCGGTCCTGGAAGTCTGCCCGGACCACGTCGAGCAATCTGGTTTTTGAACTGATCAGCGCTCGAATGGAGTCGCTACGACTCGTCAGTCCCAGCGATCGGCGAAAATCCGAGCCGGTCCCACTTGGCAGTAGCCCTATCGACGCGTCGTTATTAATAGCGCGTCCGCACTCATCGAAGTAGCCGTTTACGACTTCGCTCAGGGTGCCGTCGCCCCCAACCGCGACGATGCGACCTGCCCCATTGTGCAGTGCCTGGCGCGCGACTTCGGTAGCCTCACCCGCGCGAGTGGTCACGTGCTCCTCGAAGTCGACGCCACCCGCGATTATTTCCTTGCGTGCATCAGCCCAGGCTCGCAAAGTGGCGCCGCGAGCAGAAGCCGGATTGATGATGAAGAGAGTCTGTTTCAATCAGTGCGATTGTCGCCCGCTGAAGCGTGAGAGCCTGTACCTGGGAGCGCCGACATCCCTGCCGGCCTCTTCCTTCCGCTAACGCCACGAGTAGGCAGGATGCCCCGGATTCTAGGTCGCAGCCGATGGCGCTGACGCGGTTTCTTCCTTCACCCTCTCGATCCTCGTCTCGACTATCCGGTTGCGAGCGGTCGATCGGACGGTCAGCTTCAGACCGCTATAGTCGACGCTCTCGCCGCGCTTCAGCAGGCGCCCGGCTCGCTCCATCATGAATCCGGCTATCGTGTGATAGGCGTCCGACTCGGGCAGGTTCAAGTTGAGCAGCTTGTTAGCGTCTCTGATTGAAAGACTCCCGCGGACGATGTAAGCGCCGTCGGGCTGCTCGACGATTTGGCGCGCGACGGCTTCATCATGCTCGTCGCGAATGTCCCCGACGATTTCTTCGAGCAGATCTTCAAGCGTGACCAGTCCTTCAATGCCCCCGTGTTCATCTACCACCAGCGCCATGTGCTCGCTCGACCGACGCAGCATTCGAAGCGCGTCGTTGAGCTTCACGTTTGTCGGAATAAAGACCGGCGACCGGACAAACTCTTCGAGACCGACAGCACTGCCACGTCGAACCACACGACTCAGGTCTTTTTGAAGCACGATGCCAATGATGTTGTCGAGCGAGTCGCGATAAATCGGCATGCGCGAGTAGCGGGTCTGCTCGAACACGTCGAGCATCTCAGCGGGGCTCAGTTCGGCATCGAGAGCTTCGATCTCAGTTCGGGGCACCATCACGCTCTCGACTGTTGCCTCGGTGAAATCGAAAACGTTGTAGATCAACTGACGCTCGTCTTCAATCAGATGCCCGCTCTTGTGGCTGAGCCCGACCAGGTGTCGCAGTTCATCTTCGGTGTAGGCAGCAGTGTGCTGGGCAGTGGAATGCAGGCCCAGCCAGCGAACGACCATGCTACCCGAGCGGTCGAGCAGCATTATCGGCGCTTTGAAGACGCGGTAGAAAATGTGAATCGGCAGCGCCACCGCGAGCGCAAGTCGCTCTGCCCTTTCCAGCGCGAGAGTTTTTGGCACAAGCTCGCCAACCACGATGTGCAGATAAGTGATAGATGCGAACGCTATGATGATGGCAATCGTATGCGCGGCGACAGTTGAAGAGGCCCCCGGTAACGTGCGCTCGAGCAGAGGTTGCAACACGTGCGCGAGGGTGTCCTCTCCTATCCATCCGAGCGCGAGACTGGCCAGCGTGATTCCAAGTTGAAACGCGGAAATGTAAGCGGTGAGATTTTCGATGATGCGCATCACGGTTCGCGCGGGTCTGTTGCCATCTGCAACGAGCGCGGCCATGCGCGAACGTCTTACGGTGACAAGCGCAAACTCTGAAGCGACGAAGAAACCATTGGCCAGCACCAGGACGAAAACAACGGCCAGCTTGAGGAGAACAGTCAATAGTGACGAGCCGCCCATAAACAGAAAGATTCTATCAAGGTGGATGGGCGATGACTATAGCGTTGAACTCTTGGAACTCATGCCGGTCCAAACCATGCGGTGAAAGAGGTCGTCGATATGCTCGGGTGACTCGTGCATACCTCGATCAAGCCACCACGTCAGCAATGACAGCATAGCTCCTGCGTGCGCGAAGGCGATCGCGGGTCGCTCTCTCGCAGAGATCCCACGACCCCGCGGCAACTCGGCGAGCCGACGCTCGATACCGCGAGCGAAATGTCCTCGCGCCAGTTCCAGATTCTCTTGCGCCTTGCCTGACTTAGTCAGGGCGTCGAAGAACTTGCGCATTTCAGCTACGTGCGCAAAAAACTCTCGCACCGGCGCCACCCTGTCGGAGACGTCCTTATGCACTGAAAGCGCCATGGAAAATCTCTCAAAGAACTCATCTGCATCGCTCATCAACAGATCTTCCTTGTTGCTATAGTGCAGGTAAAATGTTGAGCGTCCGACGCCGGCGCGATCGAGCACGTCCTGCACGGTAATCGTGTCGAACGGCTTCTCCTGAATCAGCGCTACGAGGGCATCCCCCAGCGCGTCTCGCGTTCGCCGCACCCGTGCGTCCATCTTTTGTTGCAAGTGATCAAGATGAACCTTCATTACCTGTTTGCTATTCGACATGTCGCCGCACTCTGTTCGGTTAACCGCAGATTTGAGATCTCTGCACCTTCAAACCTTAAGGGTTCGCAACAAGTGCAGGCAAGCCGCAGCTCCCGCTCATCATAATAGATCCAGTGATTGACTGCAGCATCTGTTCCGGAACAAATCGACCCTCTTTGTCTAAGAACGATCAAACGCGAGCCTATCGCCCGAACTCTCGTCACTCCCGCCGCGTAAGCCCGGCTGAGTTTCAAATGGAAATCAACATTGGAGGAAGACAATATGCGATTAGGAAGACTTGTGAGTTTAGTCCTGGCGGGGGCATTCGCAATATCGTGCTCAATGACATCGGCCATGCCCGTGCGGCATAACGCCGCCGCCACTGGCGATCCCATTTCCGGTGAATGGGATGCAACATTCTACGCGATGGGTCAGGCCGCGCCGTTCACTCTCGAACTGAAGCTCGAAGGGCACAAAGTTACCGGCAAAGTAAACTCAGCTCACACCGGTCCGGGAACGATTAGCAACGGCTTGTGGGCGGAAAACAAGCTGAGCTTGACATTTGACTTTGCGAAACACGAATCGATCGCCGTCACC
Source organism: Blastocatellia bacterium (assembly GCA_035576605.1). Classification (GTDB taxonomy): domain Bacteria; phylum Acidobacteriota; class Blastocatellia; order UBA7656; family UBA7656; genus Onstottus_A. The sequence goes on from DATLWF010000596.1 coordinate 9,694, forward strand.
GGCAGTCTGAAGGATGGTAAGCTAGCCGGCGAGTTTCGTACTGAGGGGTTTGTAGCCAAATGGGAAGCTAAGAAGAAGCGATCGTAGGGTGCGGATGACTTACTTCCTACCGGCGTTGCACGGAAGCTCCTGCAGTTCAGCGACCAGCGCCAACGCGAACCGATACCCTGCGTAAGCGCTCGGCACGTCCACTCGTTTCACCTGGTCGGCGGCACTGTGCAGGACTCTTTCCCAACCATTAGAGATGCCGGTTATCGTAACCGCGGGTATCTTCTTCGAGACAAATGAACTGGAATCCGCGTCGGCGTTGTTAAGAGTGGCTCGGCCCAACGGAAGCTTCATTCGCTTTGCTAAATCGACCGCTCGGTTGATCAGCAATTCGCTTGACACGTTCTCGATAACCCCAAGGCCTCCCATGCCGAGACTGTCAATGTTGACCATGGCGCAATAGCCGTCCACTTCATCCTTCTTGATGGCTTTCACCATTGCCCGGGAACCTAGTAGCCCATTCTCCTCTTTTCCGAACGCCACAAAGACCAGGCTTTTTTCGATCGGATAATCTTTGAGGCCTCTGAATATGTGAGCCAACGCGACAATCCCGGTCCAGTTGTCGATTGCGCCGCATCCGTCCGCGACCTTATCGTAGTGTGCTCCTACGACTATAGTGCCGGTGGATGTGCCCTTCTTACGTAAGATGAGATTCTCGACGCCATTCAGTTTTTCGACATTTAGTTCGTCCTCGCGCCCGCCCATCTTCAAGAACAGAGCCTTAGCGGCATTCAATCGTTCTCCGTCTTTGCACGGAGCGAGAGCGAGGTCGCGAGCTATTTCCTCCCGAGTGGAAATAACACCTTCTTGAGTCTGAGCGGCGTAGTCCGAGACTATCGAAGCGGGCGCCAGCAAGACGAAGGTGAAGAGCGGGACGAGGAGACCCGGAACAGATGGTCGTCGCTTTCTCTTATGGCTCGATCTGCACACACCATTTTGAAGTGAGTCCATGGTGGACCGTTTTTCGCAAGCGGCGCCAATCTCCTCCGAGCTTCGCTTTGCGCTCTTGCTCACGCGCCCTTAACCCAATTCGTCGCGCGCCCGACGGCGCGAGTCCACTCGGAAAGCAAGAGGTCGCGCTCTGATTCCGACATACGTGGCTCGAAGGTTTTCTCGCGTTGCCACAACTCGCTCAACTCCTCGGTGCCCGACCAGAAGTCGACTGCGAGTCCCGCAAGAAAAGCCGCGCCTGCCGCAGTCGTCTCCGTGTTTGCGGGCCGCACTACCGGGATGCCTAGTATGTCCGCCTGAAACTGCATCAGGAAGTCGTTGCGCACCGCGCCGCCATCGACCCGCAGCTCCGTCAGATCGATTCCCGAGTCGTCTCGCATGCACCGCAACACGTCGCTCGTCTGATATGCGATCGATTCCAGAGCCGCGCGCGCGATGTGCTCTCGCGTCGAGCCTCGCGTCAGACCGACCATCGTTCCGCGAGCGTATTGGTCCCAGTGCGGCGCTCCGAGTCCGACAAACGCCGGAACGAAGTAGACGCCGCCGTTATCCCCAACTCTTGTGGCCATTGCTTCAGTCTCACCGGCTGAATCTATGATCTTGAGTCCGTCTCGCAACCACTGAATCGCCGCGCCGGCGATAAACACGCTGCCTTCGAGCGCGTACTCGATCGGCTTCTTGTCAATCTGCCAGGCGACGGTCGTCAGCAAATTGCTCTTCGATCTGACAAGCTCTTTGCCGGTGTTGAGCAGCATAAAACAGCCCGTGCCGTAAGTGTTCTTGGACATGCCGGGCATAGTGCAGACCTGGCCGAACAGCGCCGCCTGCTGATCGCCGGCATTGCCCGCGATTGGGATTGCACGGCCGAAGAACGAGGCGTCTGTCTCGCCTATCATCGCGCTTGAAGGAGCTACGTGGGGGAGCAGCTCGCGGGGCACGTCGAGCGCCGCGAGCAATTCATCATCCCATTCGCCGCGTTCGATGTTAAAGAGCAGGGTTCGGCTGGCGTTCGAAGGATCGGTCGCGTGAATTCGGCCGCCGGTGAGCTTCCAAATCAACCACGAATCGACCGTCCCAAAAGCGAGCTTGCCTTGCGCGGCAAGGTCTCGAGCGCCCGGAACGTTGTCGAGCAGCCACCGCACCTTTGTCCCTGAAAAATATGCATCCAAGACCAGGCCGGTGCGCTGTTGAAAGATCGCCGCCAGCCCTTCGCTGCGCATGCGATCGCAGTCTGCGGCGGTCCGCCGGCACTGCCAGACTATTGCGTTATGAATCGGCTCTCCGGTTTCGCGATCCCAGACGATTGTCGTCTCACGCTGATTCGTGATGCCGATGGCTGCGATCTGATCCGCCTTCACATCCGCTTCTCTCAAGACGACGTGTGCTGCGTTGAGCTGAGAAGACCAGATGTCTTCAGGCCGGTGTTCGACCCATCCGGGTTGCGGGTAAAGCTGCTCAAATTCCTGCTGAGCCACGGCGGTCGCGCGGCCTTTGCGGTCGAACAGAATCGCGCGCGAGCTGGTCGTTCCTTGATCGAGCGCGAGGATGTATTGTTGACTCATTATCGTTCTCCCGGAGAGGATGAGCTTCAAAGGCGAGCAATGATAGCATCGGGCGCCTTGTTCCCAAAGTCAGCTGTCAGCTATGGCGATTAGCCGACCCAACAAGGTCCGGAAAAACCCAACACGTCCTCATCCAGGGGAATGAAGATGAATCCCATCAACGCAGTTGGTGGACTGGAGTTTGGACATTCCACTTGGCAACCTTCAACAACGCAACAGAGGTTAACCGCGTAGCGGTGTCCTATCGATAGCTTGCGGGATTGGCGATGCACGTGGGCCGCGTAGCGGTTACCTGTGTTTCTGCAGAATCGATTTACAAGGTCAATAGGTAACCGCTACGCGGCCCAGGAGAGCCCGAACCACG
>DATLWF010000597.1:0-17453 GCA_035576605.1 Blastocatellia bacterium
GCCATCCGCCTGAATGACGACGTCACGCACTGTGTTCCCGCCGCCACCAACAGCGCCACCGGGAAAGAAGGCGGTCGTGACCCTGCCGCTCCCGCCAAAACTTGTATCGAGACTGCCGTCGACGTTGTAGCGTAGAACGACAAAGGCAGGGGTTGGAAACGGGCTGTCGTCGAGGCCTACCCCCGCGGCGACAATTCGGCCGTCATCCTGGATTGCGAGGGCATCCGCCGCGCCCAGGTCCCCGATCACTTTGCCTCCAGAACCGAAGCTTGTATCAATGCTGCCGTCGCTGTTATGGCGCGCGACCGCGAAGTAATTCCCCGTGTCAGTTGCGTTGTGGCCGTTCTTGAAGGCTTTGCCCGCACTAATAATCTTACCGTCTTGCTGGATGGCGACGGCAAGCGCAATGTCTGAGTTCCCAAAATCGGTTGCGACTTTGCCCCCTGTACCGAAGCTTTTATCTAAACTCCCATCGGCGTTGTAACGCGCGAGCGCGAAATCTCGATTTGTGGCCACGAAAGGCTTGATGGTAGACCCAACCGCGACAATCTTGCCGTCGTTCTGGATGGCGACTGCCGTCGCTTCGTCTTCACCCCCGGAGAAATCTGTGATGACCTTTCCGCCCGCGCCAAAGCTCTTATCGAGATCGCCGTCGTCAGCTTTCACCGGGGTTGGCGCTGTGGAAGGCAAAAGCAAGGCGATAACCAACATCGAGACGGCGAGCGACCTTCTGGTTACGCGCCTGTTGCGCGGTGGAGCGATAGACAATGAACTAGTCATGGCTTCCTTCCTTTCACTTCACGGCTGTGAGCATCCTAGCGGCTGCCTCGGCAATATCGGGATGGCCTGCGCCTGACTTGGATCTCGTATCGCGAGATGAGATTACTCAGCGCTATTGTGAGGATCGATCATTCGACGGCTTCTTGCGTACTAAAGCGTCCAGCCTCGGAGCTCTCACGCGAAGCGCTCTTCAAACGTGTAATTGTTCCCGCGCCCGCGTCAACGGAGCTACTTCACTTTGATTACCGACACGGTGAGGTCATCTTCCGGGCCACCGACCTCTGCAGAGTACTCGTCGACGGCTTTGGTGATTGCCTGAACGATTTCGTATGCGCGGCGGCCGCTTGAAGCAAGCACAACCTCTTCAAGCCGCTTCAAGCCGAACTCTTCGTCGCGCTGGTCGCGAGCCTCGACCACTCCGTCGGTGTACAGGACCAGAATGTCGCCCGGGCGAAACTCCACCACCGATTCTGAATACCGCGACGTTTCAAACACCCCGAGCGGCAGACCGCCTTGCGTCAGCAGTTTGCTGGTTCCGTCGGCGCGTAGCAGCAAAGGCGGATTGTGCCCGGCGCTTATGTACAGCAGTCGCTTGTTCTCCGGATCGATCAAGCCGTAAAAGCAGGTGATGAATCTTTCCCCGTCGGTCGTGTCGTGAACCAGCCGGTTCACTCGGCCCATCACCACTCGCATCGCCAACTCGTTGATGACAGTCGCGTGAAAGTAAGCGCGGAACGCGACCATGATCAGCGCCGCGGCCAGCCCCTTGCCCGATACGTCGGCGACCAGCACGACCAGCCGCTCTGAGATCGAGTCGATAAAATCGAGGTAGTCGCCTCCCACCTCGCGGAACGGGATCGTGGTGCCGTAGATGTCGAAGTCCTTGATCAGCGGGAACGAGCGCGGCATCAGGCCTTCCACCACTTTGCGCGCCAGCTCGAGTTCGCTTTCGACGCGGCGCTGACGCATCACCTGGCGATAGAGCAGAGTATGGTCGATGGCCGAAGCTGCAAGCGAAGCGAACATCGTCAACAACTCGAGGTCGCGCGCATCGTAGCCGTTGGGCACATCGGCTTCAAGATTGATGACGCCAATCACCCGGCCGTCGGCGCGGATGATCGGGGCGGCCACCTCAGAGCGGGTCTCGGATCTCACCTTGACATAGCGGGCGTCGCGCTTCACGTCGCCGACGATTTCGCCGGCTCGGTTTCGAATGACCCAGCCGATTATTCCGCTGCCGGTCGCCAGAAAGTCTTCTGAAATCGACTGCGGAAGATAGCCGCGAGTCTTGAATTCGTGGACCTCGCCGCTTCTCGAGTCCATCACGTAAATCACGGCGGCCGAATAGGTGATGAGTTCTTTGATTGAATCGAAGATGTTGTCGAGCACCTCGTCCAGATCAAGTGAGCTGCTGACTTTGCGGACGGCTTCGATGAGCGTTTCGATTGTCTTTTCGTGAACGGGCATTAGGGTCTCTTCAGTTTGCATTTTGCAGGGCTCGCGAAATGAGCATGCTAGTTACTCACGCGCGCGAAGGCAAGTGAGCCGTTGCGATGGCCAAACTCAGAACTCTTCGTAGCGCGCCGCCCTCAATCACCTGTTTTCGCATTCTGGATAGGTTCGTGTGTTGGTCGCCGTCAATTATCTTCAAACTTGTACAGTATTGAACAGAATCCTCGATGCGTTGATCTGTAGTATAGCGTGGCGGTCAGCTTTAAGTAGGACGCTATTTTAATTGTTGACGCCAGGTGGTACGCACCTTAGGATGGATAATGTCAGTTGAACCCGCTCCCTATCGGAGTTAGTTGCCGCATCTTGAGTCTGTCGGCGAGCTGTTCAGGCCTCTTCCTTCGGGCCCCGCAGCTTTCTCTTGCCACCCGCAGAATGGACGCCTAGCAAGAACCCCCTTTTCACGGAGGGTGCAATGCACTCGAGGCTTTCCTTCTTCCTAACGGCACTGCTGATATCGACGTGCGCATCCGCTGCGCTGTCAAAGTCAGATCCTTCCGTTCCGCACTTCACACTACAAGTGGCATCATTCCCTGACACGGGTCAAGCTAACCGATTCGCTGTGGGACTTGTTCGTGCTGGAGAGAAACCGCTGTTAGATACGGTAGAAATTGAGGGACGCGGGTTTTGGACCAGAGTCTGCCTAGGGTTCTTCGACACCACCGATACCGCGCGACGCTACGGGGGAATGCTTGTCGCGCGCGGGATCATAGGCGAGTTTCTGGTTAAAAAAGCGGAGCCAACTCTGGCGTTTACACGCCCGAGAAGAGTTGGCAGCAGCGCCTCACAAGTTCCGAACTACCCCGTCAGCTCAGGGCTCGGCGCCAAATCAAGGTTGGCGCTACCGGACCAGTCAACAGGTTCCGGTTCGATTGCGACCGGCCGTTCTGCCTCAGTCGCGCGGGCTGAAACGATGCCCGGCAACAGCGTCCGCGGCCTCTCTCAAAAAGGTCTTCGTGATCGTGTCAGCACACCTCTCCCGATTATCGAGGCGGCAGCGTTTCGGCTAGCGCCGAGGGTTGACCCGAGTCTCATCCCTCGCCCGGATCCGGTCAGTCTTGCCTTCAGGCTGGTGGTCGGTGAATTGCAGACGGTTTCGAGCGCGCCCGCGCAACGAGGCGGTTTATGGATCAGCGGCGACACCGCCGAAGGACTGGAACGACTGCGATGGATCGTCGGCGACGAGAACGTTGAATTGATCAAGCTCGATGCAGATGGCCGGGTGAAACTCGATAAAAGGCTCCTCGCGAAAGCGGCCGGGCTCCGAGACGGTCGGGTGGAAGACCCGTTGCGGGCGGTTGACTACATCTCGTCAAATGAGGGACTGCTTCTTCTAGTTGAGGTCACGCAGGGCCGCTATCGGTACCTCCTTCACATGGGCCGGCAAGCGCCGACGTCGGGCAGGAGCGCCGAAACCCTGGGTAGCATAAACCTGGACAACAATATCGACAGCCGCATCAATCCTTATCGAAAGAACGGCAGGAAGCTGGATTCCGAGCGGCCACCCCAAGGGTTTGACTCGTTAATAGGTTTGAATCCGATAGCACGCTGGTTCAACCTGAGCACCAACTGTTGGGTGCAATCTGGCCAGATAGTCTTTCATGAGATCGCCGAAGCGTATGCCAAGCTTGAGCTCGGACTCGACTATCTTGACCACGGCTTACGGTCGGGTGCCCACGCTATCGCGCTCGAACGGGAGCTGCGCCTAAAATCGCAGCGACCCGGCGCTGACATCGTTATGACCGCCGGATCAAATCGGCTGCTGAGGACCGAAGCTGAGATTCGGCTCTTCTATGCGGAGACCGCTGCCGGGGTTAGCCAGCGGTAAGTCTCATTCTGCCGGGGTACCTTCGCCCTCCGTGTGGGACTTTACACCCTTGCTCGGCGTGTGGTAACTTTTTGCAGTTCAAAGAGAACGAAGAGTTTAGCTAGTAGAGGAGAAAGAGTAACTGTGGCTTTGGCTAAGGAAGCTAAGATCGAAACTATCGGTCAATACAGGACGCACGCGAAAGACACCGGCTCGCCTGAAGTTCAGGTCGCCCTGCTCACGCAGCGTATCAACGGCCTCATGGAGCACTTCAAAAGTCACGTCAAAGATAATCATTCGAGGCGAGGTCTGTTGAAGATGGTGAGTCAGCGGCGACGCTTGTTGGATTATTTGAGGCGTAAGAACGCCGACCGTTACCGAGAAGTCATCAACCGTCTGGGTATAAGAAAATAGAGATTACCTCAGCGACAGGCCGGAACCAGGGGCAGCCGCTTCGAGCGGTCCGGTCAGTTGTCGGTTCTCTGGCGCGCAATCAGCAAGTCATCCGAGTAGGGTTTGGAGTCCTGGAGACGGAAACCAGGACGATGGAAGACGCTGGGCACGCCACGTACAGTTCAGACAAATTCAGTTCATCGATGGCCACGGGAGCGAGCCGGCAGGCTTTGCCGCTCACCGTGGCCTTCTTGCTTATGGCACCCGATGCAACACACTGCTTGCAGAACGTAGACTGCAAGCCCGAGATTTCAGTTACTGCAATAGCGCGCCAACATACTGAGCCGCAGGCGGTACGCACGCAGGCTGTGGCTCTCAAACAAAAGCGGAGAGGCGCGCAGCGGAGAGAAGGAGATAGAAATGGAGTTGAGGCAATCAGTTCAGTTAGGGGGAATAGAGTTTTCGATCGAGACCGGCAAGATCGCCAAGCAGGCCGATGGCGCCGTGATAGTTCGTTATGGAGACACGATGGTTCTCGTCGCCGCGGTGGGCTCGAAGCCGCGCGAGGGCATAGATTTTTTCCCGCTCACGGTTGAATACCGCGAGTACGGGTACGCGGCCGGGCGCATCCCCGGCAACTACTTTCGGCGCGAAGGCCGCCCATCCGAGAAAGAGACGCTAACCTCGAGGTTGATCGACCGGCCAATCCGGCCATTGTTCACTAAGGGCTACAACAGCGAAACACAGGTCATAGCTTTTGTGCTTTCAGCAGATGAGAATTATGACTCCGACGTTCTCGCGTTAACCGGGGCGTCGGCTGCGCTTTATCTTTCGGATATCCCGCTCGAGACGCCGATTGCCGGCGTTCGGGTTGGGCTAATCGAGGATCGTTTTATAGTCAATCCCACCTACGATCAAACACGCGCTTCAGCGTTGAACCTGATCGTCGCGGGCTCCGAAGAAGCGATTGTGATGGTGGAAGCGGGCGCGACCGAAGTCGCCGAGGATGTGATGGTCGAAGCGCTCATGTTCGGCCACAACGAAATCAAGAAGCTGTGCCGGCTTCAAAAGGAAATGTATCAGAAGCTGGGCATCGCCAAGCGTGAAGTTGTCAAACCCGAACTCGATCAACCAATGCTCGCGGAGATCGAAGCCAGAATGACCGACTTCCTGCGCGATGCACTCGACACGACAAAACACGGCAAGCTGGAGAGCTATGCGCTGGTTGACAAGTTGAAAGAAGAAACCGTTTTGGCTTATCCCGAAGCAGAGCCGGACAAACGAACGATGGCCGGAAAAATCTTCAACCATTTGAAGGAGAAGATTTTCCGCGAGGACATTTTGAATCGCCGTCATCGGCCGGACGGACGCCGGTTCAACCAGATCCGGCCGATCTCGATCGAGGTGGGTTGGCTCCCACGTGCACACGGCTCGGCTTTGTTCACCCGAGGCGAGACTCAGGCAATTGTCACCGCGACTCTGGGCACAAGCGAAGACGTCCAGTATATGGACGATTTGGAGAAAGGCGAGGTCAAGCGCCGCTTCCTGCTCGCGTATAACTTTCCGCACTTCTCGGTTGGCGAGACTGGGCGCACCGGCTCGACAAGCCGCCGCGAGTATGGCCACGGTGCGCTCGCTCGAAGGGCGCTCGAACCTTTGCTTCCCGCGGAAACAGACTGGCCGTACATAATGCGCGTTGTGTCCGACATTACCGAATCGAACGGTTCCAGTTCGATGGCCTCGGTGTGCGGAGGCTCGCTCGCTTTGATGGACGCCGGGGTCCCACTGAAAGCTCCGGTCGCCGGGGTTGCCATGGGGCTGGTAATGGAAGGGAATAAGTACGCGATTCTGACCGACATCGCCGGCGCCGAAGATCACTACGGCGACATGGACTTCAAAGTCACCGGGACGCGCACAGGAATTACGGCGCTTCAGATGGACATCAAAGTCACGGGCATAAATGCTCAGATTCTCGCCGACGCGTTGCAGCAGGCTAAGGATGGCCGGCTGTACATCCTGGAGAAGATGGACGCCGTCATCTCGACGCCGCGCGCAGAGATCAACCAGTACGCTCCACGCATTCTGACGATCCAGATTCCAGTCGACAAAATTCGCGAAGTTATCGGGCCGGGTGGCAAGGTGATTCGCGGGTTGGTTGAGAAGACCGGCTGCAAGATCGACGTCGAAGACACCGGGCGCATCAACATTGCCTCGTCCAATCTCGAGAAAGCCGAGGCTTGCAAGCGCGCGATCGAAGAGATCACTGCGGTCCCCGAGGTGAACAAGACTTATCTGGGCACAGTCCAGCGCATCGCCGACTTTGGTGCGTTCGTCGAGATCATGCCGGGCACCGACGGTTTGCTGCACGTATCCGAAATTGCCGACTACAGAGTGCGGGACGTTCGCGACGAGCTCACCGAAGGCCAGCAGTTGCTGGTAAAGGTGATCAACGTCGATCCATCGGGCAAGATCCGGTTGTCACGCAAGGCAGTCCTTCGAGAGGAACGCGGCGAGACAGGGGAAGAGGAGCGCCCGCCTGATTCTGATCGCGACGGCGGGGGTGATCGTCCGCCCAGAGATGATCGGGGACCTCGCCCGCCACGACCCGGCGGTGACCGCGACCGTCGTCCGCCCCGGGGCCCACGACGGTAACTAGACAGATTCGAATAAAGCTAAACAGGATGAACAAGGATGCTCGAAAGGGCAACGCTGTTCATCCTTTTTCATCATCTCTGCTCTCCGCTTCCGTAGGTGCTACGCTGCGTCAACTGTCCGCTGTGCTCATCCCATCTCCACGCAGCATCGTCAACGAGGTGGACGCCGCCCAGCCAGAGATTCATACCGTTGATCTCGATGAAGTCGCGCTCGCCCGCAAGCACCGCTCGCCCAGTCTCGGTCAGCTCAAACGATGCATTGTGATACCAATTCAACTTCAATGCGGGCTGGTCATCAGCAGGTGCGCTGATCGTGATCAGCGGGTCTTCAGCTTGACCGAGGCGCTTCAGAGCGCTCCAGAACTGCGAATCCCCCAATCCGTAGACGGACTCGGCTTTTCCGAATCTCGGGAACAGCGATTTGAATCCGATGGCTCCGTTTGAAATCATCTCCAACGCCGTGTTCTCGACCCGTCCCAGACCGTTCTTCACCGAAGGAAACCGCATCAGGTGCGAGCGCAGCGCGTGTCCGAGAAACGGCATCGCCGATGTGTCTTGGTCAATCAGCCGCGAGATCTCTTGCGGGTCAGCCGAGCAGTAAGCCGCCCAAGCCCGCGCTGCGAGGCTAAGCTCCGCATCGGCCACTTCGTGGCGCCTGTCGAACAGCGAGGCCAACTGCTCCCCGGACAGTTGACCGAGTCCTCTGAAGTCTTCCACGCCGGGGAATTCGCCAACGCAGATCAGACTCAGTCTGGAATTGCCCATCGAATGCTTCGAGAACCAGTCAAGCAAGTAGAACAAATTGATCTGGCAGAACAGGTCATGCTCGAACCATAGAATCGCTTCATCGTGCTCTGAGAATCTGCGTAGCCATGCTTCCTGCTCCCGCAGATCCTTTTCGGATTTCTCAACTTTCAGCTCATATGCTTCGGCCAAAAACCGAGCGCGGACTTCCAGCCATTCATCGGGTGAAAGGCCACCGGGCGCGGGACCCTCCATCAATACCTCCTGAAAGGCTTTATGTTCGCCAGGGAACCCGAATTCTCTCAACGTCCCTGCGGCGGAGTCTCCGTTGTGAATGTGCAGCATAGTCTTTCTCCTGAAAACCCTCACCGAGGTGTTGATGCTAACAAGATGGCGAGTGCCAGCGCATGACCGACGCATCACGGTTTAGTTGCGCACCGCTTAACGTAACACGCGCAGCCTGTATCATAAACCATTAGGATCAACGCTCCGCTTGAGATCATGCGCACTACGTTGAAGGCTTCTGCTTAAGGGTCACTGAGTCGACTGCCTGGTGCTACAGTGTCCGGCTTCGCCCTTTAGTGGATGATTATCCGGAAGCTTTGCGGTAAGCTCTCAGCGGCCTGCGGTAACCAAGTCAGTTCGCGTTGATGCCGGAAGGCCGCGCCCGAACTTGCAGGTATCCCCGATCTTTCGAGGAGCTAAACCATGAGAAAACTGATAGCGGTGTGTTGTTTGGTATTGGTGATGTCGTTTGCTGAGGCAGTACCGGCGCAATCGCAAGCGCAGGCCGGACCGATTACCGCGATCAAGGCCGGCCGTTTGATTGACCCAGACAGTGGGACTGTCTCTACCAGCCAGGTGATCCTGGTCCAGGGCGAGAAGATCACCGCGGTCGGTCCGAACCTCGCCATTCCCACCGGCGCGACGGTCATCGATCTATCGAGACTCACTGTGCTGCCGGGTCTGGTCGATGCGCACACGCACATGGCGTTAACTTACAAGGAGCAGCCAGAGAACAACTACTACTATCTGACTGTAGTGATGGATTCGACCGCGTTGCGCGCGATCCAAGCAGCGTCCAACGGCATTCAACTTCTCAACGCCGGCTTCACTGTCATTCGGGACGTGGGAAACAACGGGCTCTACGCGGATACAGCGCTGCGCCAGGCGATCGAGCAAGGCTGGTTGCCCGGGCCAACCGTAATCCCATCGGGAATTATCATCGGCAGCACCGGCGGACAATTGTGGCCGACGCCCGAAATGTACAAGCAGCACAACATCGTGTACCCGGAGTATCTTGACGCGAACAGTCCCGACGAAATAGTACGCGCCATCCGTGAGAACATGCTGTTTGGCGCGAGGACAATCAAGCTGTGCATCGACTGCAAGCCGTGGGGCTACTCGGTCGAGGATATCAAGCTCGCGATCAACGAAGCAGCGAAGGGCGGTTGCAAAGTTGAAGGGCACGTACAGACACCCGAGGGAGCGCAGCGGGCGATCGATGCCGGGATTTACATCATCGCTCACGGCAACGCGCTAACGCCCGAACATCACCGGCAGATGGGCGAGAAGGGCATATTCCTGACCGGCACCGACACGCCGTTCACCAGGTACCGCGGCACCGACGCGGCCTTCAAACAAGTGGTCGCAAAACTGCGCGACGCGTGGGAGAAGAAGGTCCCGTTGACCTTTTCGACGGACTTCGACTACTGGAACGATCGGATGAAAGACGAGAAGACCGGCGAGTGGCTGAGCCGGGGCGATCTGACGATCGCCTTTATCGAGACGTGGAAGGCAGCCGGCATTCCTCCGGCTGACATCCTTCGGGCGATGACGATCACCGGGTACAAGGCGGCGGATATTATCAAGGAGCGCGGGCCGCTCAAGCAGGGAATGTACGCCGATATGATCGCAGTCGCGGGCGATCCGCTCACGGACATCGATGCGTTGCGCAACGTGCAGTTCGTGATGAAGAACGGAATGGTGTTCAAAAAGGACGGCGCGATGACGGCTGAGAAATTCTTTCACCCCGGCCCTGTCAGGATACCGAGCGGAAGGTGGACTCGTTAGGCCGTTTTACCCGATTTGTTATGTCGGCCGTCTTTGCGTCTTAGCGGTTCTTGGCGTCTTTGCGCGAAAGCTGACTCCGACTTCTAAGAAAGCTCTATGTAGGGTTACGCGCAAAGACGCCACGACCTGCAAAGCACAGTAAATTCCTGCCTTCGGTGCCGCAGCCTTTTACTCTTCCTGCCGGGCGTTTGCTATAATTCAAGCTTCAAAATCGAAGGCAACAGACAACCGTTATGACCGGACACGAAATCAGACAGAAGTTCCTGGACTACTTTGCGGCACGCGGCCATCGCGTCGTCAGAAGCTCGCCGCTTCTGCCCGCGAACGATCCTTCTTTGTTGTTTACCAACGCGGGGATGAACCAGTTTAAGGATGTATTCCTCGGCCTCGAGCCTCGAGATTACAAGCGTGCGGCTTCGTCGCAGAAGGTCGTGCGCGCGGGAGGCAAACACAACGACCTCGATGAAGTTGGCCGCACAGCCAGGCATCACACCTTTTTTGAGATGCTCGGCAATTTTTCGTTCGGCGATTATTTCAAGAAAGAAGCTATCTACTTTGCGTGGGACCTGCTGGTGAACGAACTCGGCCTCGAGCCCGAGCGTTTGTGGTTCTCAGTCTTTGGAGGAGACGACGAGGTTCCTCCCGACGAGGAAGCCGAGCGATATTGGGAGCAGGTAGGCGCGCGGCCCGAACGAATCCTGCGATTTGGCCGCAAGGACAACTTCTGGCAGATGGGCGAGACCGGTCCATGCGGGCCGTGTTCCGAGATTCACTACTACATGGGCGAGCGCCCTGATGATCCTGAGCACAATCGCGTCGAATACGTGAATGGACCGGGCGACACGACGATGGAAATCTGGAATCTTGTCTTCATGCAGTTCAACCGATCACAGCTTCCGGATGGCGCGTACAAGCTTGACGCGCTTCCCGCGCCTTCTGTGGACACCGGCGCCGGACTCGAGCGGCTCGCGGCCGTGCTCCAGGGCGTGAAGTCAAACTACGACACCGATCTCGTTCAACCGATCATCGACTTCATCGCGGGGCTTGCCGATACGGCATACGACTACGATTCACCTGCTGGCATGTCGATGCGAGTGATTGCCGACCACGGTCGCGCGACTGCGTTCTCGCTTGCTGATGGCATCGCGCCTGGCAACGTCGGGCGCAACTACGTGCTACGAAAAATAATGCGCCGCGCGATCTATCATGGCGTGAAGGGGCTTGGATTGAAGCCACCTTTCTTTCATAAGGTCACCGACTTCGTAGTCGATTTGATGGGCGAGCCATTTCCAGAGCTGATCGCGTCGCGACATCTAATCGAACAGACGGTTCGCGGCGAGGAACAACGGTTTAGCAGGATACTAACCGTTGGCGAGCCGAGGCTTGCTGAGTTGTTTGAGCGCCACGCTCCCGCAGCCCCGCCGATGGCTGAGCTTGCTCGCACATACGATACCTATGGCGTGCCCCGCGACTTGATTCGTGTTGTGCTTGGCCAGCACGGCGTTGAGATGAGCGAAGAGGAGTTTAACGAACAGTTTGACGCTGCGCTTCGTGAGCTTCAACAGCAGACCGCGCCTTCGATTCCCGAGACCGGCCGCCGGGCGCGCGAGATCTACGCGAAGGTTGCCGAAGGACTGCCGCGTACTGAGTTCACCGGCTATCGCGAGACTGAGACCAGCGGCGCGCGCGTGCTTGCAATCATCGCAGGAGACGAACAACGCGACTCGCTCTCGACGAACGAAAGCGGCGAGGTGATTTTGGATCGAACGCCGTTCTACTCAGAGGCTGGCGGTCAGATCGGCGACACCGGCGTCTTTGAAGGCGAGAACGTGCTCGCTCAAGTCGAAGACACATACTCGGTGGTCACCGGCTATCACCTTCACAGGATAAGAGTCGAGCAAGGTAAGGTTGGTGTAGGCGACCGGATAAACGTACGCGTCGACGCCGAGCGGCGCCGACGCATCAAGGCCAATCACACCGGCACTCACCTGCTGCACGCTGCTCTTCGTGAAGTGCTCGGGCCGCACGTGAAGCAGGCGGGCTCCCTCGTCGCGCCCGATCGCTTGAGGTTTGACTTCACCCACTACGCTCCGCTCAGCGAAGACGAAGTCGCGGAGATCGAGCGGCTGGTTAACAACGAAGTTCTTCACAATCGCGCAGTCGAGACGCAAGTCAAACCGCTGGAGGAAGCGCTAAACTCAGGAGCAATGGCATTGTTCGGAGAGAAGTACGCTTCCGATGTTCGTGTCGTCAGCGTACCGGGATTTTCGACCGAGCTTTGCGGCGGCACGCACGTTCTGGCGACCGGCGACATCGGCCCGCTCAAGATCGTCAGCGACTCGTCGATTGCCGCAGGTGTGCGCCGAATCGAAGCTTTGACTGCCGACGCGGCCATCGCGCGCTTCCAGGTTGACGAACACGTGATCGAAGAACTCGCTGAGCGATTCAAAGTACCGTTGCGCGACATCCCAGCTCAAGTCGATAAGCTTCAAGATCAGGTTCGTCGCTACGAGCGGGAGATTGAGCAGTTGAAGTTGAAGATGGCTCAGGCAGAATCAGCGTCGGCCGCCGACAGCGCGCGAGAGATCGGTGGTGTCCGTGTCGTCGCGCGCCGCGTAACTAATCTTGATGCCAACGGTTTGCGTCAACTCGCTGACTCGCTTTCACAGAAGCTCAAGTCAGGTGTAGTCGTGCTCGGTCAGGCAAGCGATGGCAAGGCTTCGCTTGTGGCTCGTGTCACTGACGATCTGACGAAACGGCTGAACGCCGGACAGATTGTGCGCGAGATCGCCGGGCTAATCGGAGGCAAAGGAGGCGGCCGGGCCGATATGGCTACGGGCGGAGGCAACGAACCCGAGAAGCTGGATCAGGCTCTGGAAGCCAGTTACGAGACGGTGGAGCGAATGCTTGCTCCGAGATAAGCGGACGAGAACGGAGACTGATCGTTGCTGCACGATGAATCCCGTTTCAAACCTCCGCCCAAACAAAACAGACGCGGCTCACAATACAGACGTTGTGAGCCGCGTTCTTTCTTCCATTCACTCTTTTCAGAGCTTAAAGGTTAGAAAATGAACTTCAGGGCGAGCTGCAACTGCCTCGGATCCCCGACTCCCACTCGCAGGAAGCCGGAAAAATCGAACAGACCGGGCGTCGACAGCGGATTGATGTTGTTTTTGTTGTTGAACGTGTTGAACATCTCGATCGTCGGCTCAAGAGCCATTCGCTCGCCCAGCCTGAATCGCCTCGCCAAACGCCAGTCGAATGAGAAGTACTCGTTATCCTTGCGATCGGTGTTGCGGTTGTTTGCGGTTCGCGCACCAGGTGTGATCGGCTGGGCTGACCGCGCCTGAATGCGGCTGCCTAATTGGAAGCCCCCGATCTCGGCATAGCTGTAGAAGTTGAACTTGTGACGAATGTCGCGATCCGAAAGCGCGTAATCAAGCGATAGGTTGTTGATGTCGAACGCGCGGTCTGTGAACGGATCGCGCTCATTGGAGTCGTCATCCTGATCCTTCGAAAGCACGTAATTGCCTTCGAGCTGAAAGTGCTCGCTGAAGCGTTTCCGCACTCCGACCGTGAAGCCGCGATAGAGCGACTTGCCTGGACTGCTAGTCACCTGCACTTCCCCGAGTTGCGGACTGAAGAAGTTGTTCCGGTTGACATTGAGGAAGCGGGTCAGGTGGACGCCCTTCGCGTGGGTGAAATCAAGATAGAACGCCCAGTTCGCAGCCAGCTCCTGCTCGAAAGCAACATTCGTCGTGTAGATGCGCGGATTCGCGTAGTCCTTATTGAAGACCCGCACACCGGTGAACAATGGGAACTGACCGGCGGGCGGCGGCGGGCCTACCGGCGCCAGCCCCGGCCATGTCGGCGCGCCTCCAAACAGCCTGATCAGGTCAGTGCTGAGGAAGTTTGTGCGTTGCTGCGCCCCGTTGGTGGTGATCGAGCCAACCTGGCTCAGCATGTTTTGCCTCGCATTGTAAATCCCCCAGCTTGCGCGCAACACCGATTTGCCTTTCTTGGAAATGTCCCACGCGAAGCCTACGCGCGGCTGGAACTCCTTTTTCTGATCCGGCAGGGTTCCATCCGAAGGAAATCTCGGATCGTTGAGAAACTGCCCGTAAGCCGTCTTACTCGGATCCACAATCGGGTTAGGAAAGATCTGCGCTTCCCATCTCAACCCGTAGTTGAACGTGAAGTTCGGCCGGATCTGCCACTTGTCCTGGATGAACAAAGCAAGGTCGTCATTCGATATAGTGGAAGCTCCGGGGGGCGGGACGTTCGGCAGCCCGCTGGCAATCCCATCTTGCAAGTAGAACAGAAGTGGTCCGCCGCTGGTAGCGCCGCCCGGACAGCTCGCAGGAAGCGTTACGTACGTACCGTTTGCGCAACCAACCGTATTAGGACCAAAACCACCAGGCGCCGCGGGTGAGGCATATCGCAAAAAACCTGTCACGCTGTCAAAGATGTAGCGTCCGGTGAAGAAGCCGCGGAACACCTGATCGTTTAGAGTATGCAGCCACTCGCCGCCGAACTTGTAGGTGTGCTTGCCGGAGACGATCGAAAAGTTGTCCTTTAGCTGAGTGCGCCAGATCAACTCATCAACGTTGGGTTGAAGAAAGAAGGGATTTCCAAACCGGAAACTCGTGGCGAAGCCCATCGCAGTGTCAGCCGGGATGTTAGACTTGGTGGCCGAACGCGGCCGCGATTCACGGGAGTAGGTGAAGTGCGCCTCGTTCAGTTTTGTCGCCGATAGCGAGCTGAATAAGTTCAGGTTGAACAGGTTGATCTTCGAGGGGCCCTCAGTACCATTAGCTGACGTTCCATACGTGGCAACGTCAAACGTCTGATTCTCGTTCTTCGAGTAGTCGAAGTTGTAAGACGCGCTGAGTTTGTTATTGGCCGAAACGTTCCAATCCAGCTTGGTCAACACCGCGGTGTTCCGGATCGGATGTTTTACCGGCAGCCCTTCATCCGCGCTCAACTTTGCTTTGAAGAAGTTGATCAACGCAAGGCGTTGGCAATCAGCGCTGCCGTTGATCAATGCTTCGTTGGCGCCAATCGTCGGCGCCGATATCGAGCACGGCGTGCCGATCGGCTCGCTCAGGTTTGCTCTGGTCAGATTGGAAATGATCTGCTCAACTGCGCCGAAGAAGAACACCTTGTCCTTGATTACTGGTCCGCCGATCGTCCCGCCAAACTGCTCACGGTGAAAATCCTTAAGCGGCTTACCGTCGGAAGTGTCGGCGCTCAACGCCTCGAGCCGCTGGAAATGGAACAGGCTTCCGTGGATGTTGTTAGTGCCGGACTTTGTGATTACGTTGACGATGCCGCCGGCGGTGCGACCAAACTCGGCGCTCGCTCCGGTCGCGATGACCTGGAACTCCTTGACCGCGTCCAGTGTGATGTCGATCGCCGCTCGCTGCCCGCCGGCCTGCTCGCCAAAGAACCCGTTGTTGTAGTCGCCGCCGTCAAGACTGATGTTGTTGAAGACCCCGCGTTGCCCGGCGAAGTTGATCTCGTCGCCGTCAGGGCCCTGCGTTATGCTGACACCTGGCGTCAGGGTAAGCAGGTCTTCGAACTTCCGTCCAAGGATCGGCAGGTTGCTTACGGATAACTCGTTCAGAGTTGAGCTTGACTCTGTCTTAGCCGTGTCGATGGTTGGCGCGGCGGTGATCGTTATCTTCTCTTCCAGCCGC
The DNA here is from genome assembly GCA_035576605.1 of Blastocatellia bacterium. Lineage (GTDB taxonomy): Bacteria > Acidobacteriota > Blastocatellia > UBA7656 > UBA7656 > Onstottus_A. The sequence continues at coordinate 15,660 of DATLWF010000597.1, forward strand.
GAAACCTTCATGTTCAGAGATAACGAAATAGCCTGGCCGACCGTCAAATCCAGGTTCTCTTGTATGATCGTCGCAAAGCCCTGCTTTGAAACCGTCAACGTGTAGCGGCCCGAGGACAACTGAAGGAATACGAATCGTCCGTCTCCGTCGGTGGTCAACGTTCTTGAGAAGTTGGTGTCCGAGTTCTTGACTTCCACGTTGGCGCCAGGCACGACACCGCCTTGTTCATCTAAGACGGTTCCCTGAATCACGCCCGTGGTTATTTGGGTTTGCGCGAACGCCAAAGATGCCAGTGCAATCACGAGGGGAAAACCTAATGCAACCAATCTGATCAATCTTTTCATCGTTGTCTCTCCGATCCAAGCGTGCGGAAATTATTCTGACGGTGCATTTCTTGTAGAACACTTCAAGGAAAAAAGTCAACACGAAAGACGATAGCCTCCGCGAGTTTGCGCGACGGCTGGTTGCGTCAGATTGAGCTTGACCAATGCGTCTATCGCAATCATGCTGTGGGCGGAACTGGCAAACCAGTTGTCGTTCAGGAAGTAAGAGGCAATGATCGCCATCATCGTTATTTCGTTTCTCGCGCTGACAGGAGCAGCTTTCACCATCTACCTTTGGCAGCGAACGCCATCGGACGCAACCGACAATCGCGTTCTTCCAGCGCCTAAATTTGGAGGATTGTTTGATCGACCTGACTCGACACTGCTTGCAGAAGAGCGGCAACAGACAATCGCATCCAGGAAGCAGGAGTTGCGTGAGCTTGCCAGAAGCGGCGATCTGAATGCACTCACAGAAGCCTACTCCGCGCACGACTCAGCGTTGTACGCTGACGTTCTTGATGGTTTGGTCGAATGGGCTTCCGAGCGTCAGGAAAATCTCGCAGCTCTCGTCTCGCTGGTTTCAAAGAGCAATGAGCTGAGAGCAAACAGGCAACTGGCCCGGCGCTTAATCGAGACGTGGAAGTCAGCGCCTGATCGACGATCGACAACCGAGATGATACACATCGCCGCGCTTTCGGATGATGCTCTGACTTATGAGCAGGCGGTCGAGGCGGCGCTCGAGGGTTGGCGATCAGGGAGGCTCCCCGGGTTTAGCCCGGAAGAACTCGTCGAGCTTTTCGTTAGCCAGTACTGGGTAATCGCGCCGGAAGCGAGGCGCGGAGGCGTGGGCTTTGCACTGAAGCGCAGACTCCTGGGCGTTCGTCGTGAACTAGCAACGACGACGACGCCTGCGCGTTGAACCTTGCCCCTACGGTTTTCTGCTAGCCATCGAGGTCAATCATGAACCCAAAAGACATTCAGTCCTTCATCCCTTACCTGGTAATCGCATTCGTCGTGTTGATTCTGCTATTCGTAATCCTGCGACGAATACTGGTCAACGTCGGCGCGCGCGAGATCGCGATCAAAGAGCGGCGCTACCTTGGCGCCAAGATGCCGCCAGGCCGCGTGGTCGCTACCGAAGGCGAAGTCGGCATTCAAGCTGACGTGCTCAAGCCCGGACTCCACATGATCAAATGGCCCTTCGAGAAGGTCATTCGCAAGTTTCCGCTGATTGAAATTGGCGCCGATGAGATGGGCATCATCGAAGCCATCGACGGCGAGCCGATGCCGCCGGGGGGAATCTTTGCCGCCGACCGCGCGCAAAATGCGCACAATAATTTCCAGGACCCGATCGCGTTCATCAAACGCGGCGGCGTCAAAGGAATTCAGCTTCGCACCCTTCCGCCTGGTCTGTGGCCGATTCACCCTTACCTGTTCCGAGTCGCGGTGACCAAAACGACGGTAATCCCGC
>DATLWF010000598.1:0-57044 GCA_035576605.1 Blastocatellia bacterium
AAGCGCGGCCAGCCAGCGAGTTCGAACTCGTCATTCCCATCGAAGACGACGCCGAGCTGATCGCCGCGCGCACGGCCGAACAGATAGCGCGCGCCGCCGACTTCGATCAGGAAGCGATCAATCAGATCAAGACCGCCCTGATCGAGGCGTGTCTCAACGCGGCCGAGCACGGCGACAGTCCTGACAGAAAAATCCATCAGCGCTTCGCAATCGACGAAGATAAGCTTATAATCACCGTCTCGAACAAAGGTAAAACGTTTGGCAGGGCGAATGGACAGGCGACCCCCGCGCTCGGCGCCCAGCCAGTGAAAGGGGCGCGCGGCCGCGGATTGCAAATAATCCGCGCCCTGATGGATGAAGTGGAGTTCGAACGCACTGACGACGGCGCGCGCCTCGTAATGACCAAATACCTCAAACGCCCCGGCAGTCAATAGCAGGAACATCACGGAATGGCAGCGAGCAAGTAACCGGCCGCATATGCGCCGGCGCCCGGCTATTCGTCTGCTGTCTTTTGGAGGAGACGCTATGAGTGCTTCTGAGATCAGAGCCAGGCTAATCGAAGACGCCGCAGTGATCTACCCGGGGCTTTACCTCAATCAGTTTCGCGCAGAGAGCATAGAGAGCCAGTGTAAGGCGTTTCTCGCCGCTGGTGTACGGCGCATCGTGATTAATTTCGAGGAGACCGAGCTGATCAACAGCATCGGCATCTCAATACTCCTCGGAGTGATCGATTCGGTTAACGGTGCGCAAGGCACATTGGTGCTCTCGAATCTGAATGCTTCGAATCGCGAGTTGTTTGAGATGCTGGGTTTAATGTCACACGTCGAGATGGTGGACACCGAAGAGATTGCGCTTCTGAAGCTGAATGGCGACCCTTTGCAAGCGACGACCTGACTATTTTTCATTTTCTATTTTCCATTCATCATTTCTTATTTTGCGGCTCTCGCGAAACGTCTTTGAGTCTCGTGAAGTGTTTGCGCAAAACTGGTGGCCTGTAACATTGAAATCGATAGCGTCACGGGACCAGGCCAACGTCTCGTGGAGGTTGATCTGATTGGTCTTCCTCTCATTAACACCCCTCTTCGGAGGGTGATTTGCGGAGCGCGGATCTCCGAACTGTTTCAACAGTTTCACGCCCTCCACAAGGCGGCAAAACCGTTAAAACGGTTGGACCGAGCGGTGACTCGCCGACACCCAACTGAAGTTGGGTGTTAATGAAAGACCGCTATCGAATTGAATGTTACCGGTCACTAGATCTTCGCAACGCGGTCAACTGTGAAACGGTTTCAGAAAAAAATCAGCCGCAGGCGGAAGGAGAATTTGACCTGCGGCTGAAAACGGCGATCACCGTTAAGCATAATGACAGGAGGGCTCGCCTATGAACTATTTGACGGTTACTTCGATCTGCTTCGGTTTGGCTTCCTCGCGCTTTGGCAAGGTGACCCTCAACAGGCCGTCCTTGAACTCCGCAAGGATCTTGGTCGCGTCGATGAAGGTCGGCAGGGTGAAGCTCCTCAGGAACTCCCCATAGGTGCGTTCCACACGATGGAAGTTCTCTCGCTTGACCTCCTCTTCAAACTTTCGCTCGCCGCGTATCGTCAGCACATTGTTCTCGATGCTGACGAAAACCTCTTCCTTCTTGAGACCCGGAAGCTCGGCTTTTACAACAATCTCCTTAGGGGTCTCATAGATGTCGCAGGCCGGGACCCACGTCGTGAGCGGGAAGGTCTCCTCTGCAAACGGCTCGAAAAGACGATTCAACCTGGTCTGGAGCAGGCTGAACGGATCCACGGTCGTAAGATTACGGAAGCTCCTCAACGGAGCCATCGCTGTTCCGGGTTGCATGTTCATTCCTCCTTACTTTCAATCGCTGACGTGAACAAGAACTCGCCGCCCACCCGCGCCCATAAGGTAGGCTGGAGAGCAGCGGGCGGCTAGCATCATGTGACCGCAGCGCGGGCGGGACTGTTCGTCAGTCCCCGTCACAGCCCTGTCCCGCCCGCGACAACGCTCCTCCTCGAGGGCACACAGGTTGGCCCCAAAACAACGCCATCGAGGACTTCGTGAGTGAGAGAGTGTGGGTTATCACCAAGCCGGTTCGAGAATGCCGTCTCGGCCGGCAGACCCTCTCGATCAATGCACTGGCAGGTACATATCCTGCCGTCACGCATGCTACTGGTTTCAGAGGAAGAAAATCTATGACCGCTGTCACACCTCGGAGTGACTGCTGTCACTCGCCGCCATAGCCCGGTCAGTTCGAGCCGTAAGCTCGGAGTCTACGGGCGTTTCGGCGCTCTTTCAGTTGTTCGAGCTTCTGCTGTTGTTCAGGCGTGAGCAGCGCTGCGATATCGCTTCGTAAGTTCACGTTGAGCGCTCGTAGTTGTTTGTTGAGGCCGCGCCTGGCAATCACAAGTTGGCCAACAGCGTTCGGATTTGGCTCGGGCGTCTCAAGCGCTTTTTGCAGCTCTTGATTCCGGGCGCGCATATCTTGCCTGAGCGGGAAGGCAGCCTGGCGATGCTTCTTGACCAGCGCGCTAACCCTGGTGACTTGTGTGTCGGTCAACGCCAAAGCACGCTTCAACCTCGCCAATTGTCCCCCGTGTCCCTGTGCCGCGGCGACGCTGCCGCAAACAACGAGCAAGCAACTCATCAGAACCAACGAAGAGATCCTCTTGATGAACATATGATTTCGTCCTTTCAAATCTTAATATCAAGAAAGTTCGTACACCGGCCATCAGTACCTTAATTCGTCCGTAGTCCGTAGCTTGAATACAGCCACGGACTACGGACTACGAACTCCTTGCTCGGTCATAAAGACAAGCGCGCGATGCCGTAAGTCTGAAAAGTTTACCGGCTTCACCGCGGTGAGGTGACCGCCGTCACATCGAGATGTGATGGCCGCGCTAGAGAACGTTTCTCAGTTAGGGGAGAATCGGTAATGGCCGCGAGCGCACCGAGAGGTCTTGATCCCTGCAATAATTCGAGCGGTGCGAATGGAGCCTTGGCGCTTGCGGCCGCTTATCGCTCGGAGTCCCTCCAAACGATCGAGCCCCGAGTTTCGCTGTTTGACGCTCCGTGTTATTGTCAGCCTGAAGGGAGGCGAGTAGATGACTTCAATGAAGGCTGCGGATGCTCAAGAAGAAACAATCGAGATTTCACTCAGCGGAAAGTCTCTGCTTGAGAATCCGCTGCTCAACAAAGGGAGCGCGTTTTCGGAAGAGGAACGCCGCGAGTTCGGGTTGCTTGGGCTTGTGCCCCCACACGTTGCCACAATCGAAGAACAGCTCGCGCGTACGTACGGAAGCTACAAGCAAAAGAGCGCGGATCTTGAACGCTACATCTATCTGGTGAGCCTGCAGGACCGTAACGAGACGCTGTTCTACAGATTGCTGCACGAGCACATCACTGAGATGATGCCGGTAATCTACACGCCGGTAGTGGGCGAGGGCTGCAAGCAGTACAGCCGGATATGGCGCCGGCCTCGTGGGCTTTACATTCCGTACACTCAACGGAACGATATTGGCGCCGTCCTCGCCAACGCTCCAACCAAAGAAGTCGACGTGATAGTAGTCACCGATGGAGAGCGCATATTGGGGCTTGGCGATCTGGGCGTCGGCGGCATGGGCATTCCCATCGGCAAGCTCTCGCTGTACACGTTGTGCGCAGGGGTGCCACCGGCGAGGACTCTTCCGATCATTCTGGACGTTGGAACTGACAACGAGGAGCTATTGGGCGACCCCCTGTACCTCGGGTGGCGGCACGAACGCGTTCGAGGTCAGGAGTACGATGACTTCATCGAAGCTTTTGTTCAGGCTGTGATCGAAGAGTTTCCCAATGTGTTATTGCAGTGGGAAGACTTTTCGAAGAACAACGCTACGCGACTGCTGGAGCGGTATCGCGATCGGCTTTGCACGTTCAACGACGACATCCAGGGAACGGGGGCGGTGACGCTTGCCGGTTTCCTTGCGGCTATGGATGTGATCGGGTCAAAGATCAGCAGGCAGCAAATCGTGATGCTCGGGGCCGGCTCGTCGGCCACCGGAATAAGCGATCAGATCGTGTCCGCAATGATGAGCGAAGGACTCAACCAGCGAGAAGCACGGTCGGCGATCTGGTTAGTCGACAGCCACGGACTCGTTCACACCGGTAGACGAGGTCTCGAGCCATTCAAGCAGAAGTATGCTCAGGACACGGCGCGCGTGAGCGACTGGCAATCAGCAAACGTCGATCGTATCACTCTCCTGGATGTGATCAGGAATGTGAAGCCGTCGATTCTGATCGGCACGTCGGCTCAGCCGGGCGCATTCACTGAGGAGTTGATTCGCGAGATGGCAAAGCACGTCGAGCGGCCGGTGATCTTCCCGCTGTCAAACCCGACGTCGAAGAGTGAAGCCGTGCCGGAGGATCTGATCAACTGGACGGATGGCCGAGCGCTCGTGGCAACCGGCAGTCCATTCCCATCGGTGGTGTTTCAGAATCGGACGATCGACATCGGCCAGTGCAACAATGCGTTTGTGTTTCCGGGTGTCGGGTTGGGGGTGATTGCCTCAGGCGCTCGGCGGGTGACTAACGAGATGTTCGTCGCGGCCGCGCGAGCCCTTGCTGAGTTTTCGCCGGCGTTGCACGATCCCGCGGCATCGCTTTACCCGGCGCTTGAGGGCGTTCGCACGATGTCACGTCGCGTCGCGTCGGCTGTTGCCGGCGAGGCGTTGCGCTCAGGACTCGCCAACGCAGCTTCCATTGAGGAACTTGAGCGGCAAATCGACGCGAAGGTGTGGTTACCGTGTTACGCGCGTTACGTGCGCGCGGGATTGTGAGCCTGGAGATGTTGTTTGAAGTAAGCCCAACTTCAATAATGGACCATGGATGAAACGGATTTGAGGGAGTTGCACGGATTTCTTGTCCATTTTATCAAGGAGGAAGTATGAGTGCGGATACGCTTACAGTTACAGACAATCGAACTGGAAAGCAGTACGAGATTCCCATCGAGAATGGGGTGATCCGGTCGATGGACCTGCGTAAGATAAAGGTCTCAGACGATGACTTCGGGCTGATGAGCTACGATCCGGCGTTTATGAATACCGCTTCGTGTAAGAGCAACATCACGTTCATCGACGGCGACAAAGGCATCCTGCGCTATCGGGGATATCCGATCGAGCAACTCGCAGAGGGCAGCACCTACCTTGAAGTTGCCTATCTGCTTCTGCATGGAGAGCTGCCGACGCCGGGTCAGTTGAAGGAATGGTCCTGGAACATCACTCACCACACGTTCATTCACGAGCAGATCAAGAAAGCCATGGATGCGTTCCACTACGACGCGCATCCGATGGGGATGCTGATCGGCACGGTTGGAGCGCTGTCGACGTTCTACAAGGATGCCAAGGACATCTTCAACCCTGAATCGCGCCGCCATCAGATACACCGGCTGATAGCCAAGATGCCGACGCTGGCCGCGTTTGCCTATCGACACAGCGTGGGAATGCCCTACGACTATCCAGACAATGATCTGAGCTATCCCGGCAACTTCCTGAACATGATGTTCAAGATGACCGAGGTGAAGTACAAACCGAATCGCGTTCTGGAGCACGCGCTCGACGTGCTGTTCATCCTGCACGCCGACCACGAGCAGAATTGCGGTACGAACGCGATGCGCAGCATCGGCAGCTCGCACGTCGATCCGTACTCGGCTGTGGCTGGCGCGGCGGCCGCGCTGTACGGGCCACTGCACGGCGGCGCGAACGAGGCCGTGCTTCGAATGTTGAACGAGATTGGCTCGAAGGACCACGTGCCGGCATACATCAAGCGCGTGAAGGACGGCGAGGGCAGGCTGATGGGTTTTGGGCACAGGGTCTACAAGAACTACGACCCGCGCGCGCGAATAATCAAACAGGTCGCGGAGGAGGTGTTCGAGGTTACCGGCAAGAACCCGATCCTCGACATAGCGCTCGAGCTGGAACGCATTGCGCTCGAAGATGAATACTTCGTGAGCAGAAAGCTGTATCCGAACGTCGACTTCTACTCCGGTATCATCTACCAGGCGATGAGCCTGCCGGTAGAAATGTTCCCGGTGTTGTTCGCCATTCCGCGCACGTCGGGTTGGCTGGCGCAGTGGGAAGAGATGCTCCTGGACAAGGAGCAGAAGATCGCGCGGCCAAGACAGGTTTATCTGGGCTACGGCGAGCGCGACTACATTCCGATCGAGAAGCGAAAAGAGGAAGACACCAAAGTGGCAACGGCGGACTGAGCAGGCAGTCTGTGCGAAGCCTCATTCTGTAGTTGCGTCGCGTTTGTCTCCGGATTGCAGGGCGGGCTGGAGGTTCTGCTCCGAATAATCTGTTGTAGCTAAAGGAGGGGGCAGATGAAAAGGAAGGTAATCGCAATCGGAACGCTCGTGTTTTCGCTTGTGCTGGTACTGGGCTCGGTCATTTCGGCTCAGAACAGGACGTCCGGTGCACCATCACCGTATGTTGAGAAAGGCCACAGACTATTCAAACAGTACTGCGCGACCTGCCACGGCATAACCGCAAAAGGCGAAGGTCCGGTCGCCGCCGCGCTGAAAGTGGGCCCGCCAGACCTGACCGCGCTCCAAAAGCCGGGTGAGAAGTTCCCGTTCAATCGCGTCGAGACTAAGATCGACGGCGAGAAAGACGTGACGGCTCACGGCACGAACAAGATGCCCGTCTGGGGGACCGTCTTCAAGCGCACCAGCGGCGAGCTTCAACGGCACGCCGACGTGTACGCGCTCGCGAAGTACATCGAGTCGATCCAGCGGTTGAAGTAGGTGCCTCGATAACCGATGTGGACCAAACTCGTCCGGTTTCCTGCTTGCGAGCGCTTCTGGAGCGGCGGCGGGGCGGTGCCGGTAAGACTCAGATAAACCACCTACTCCCGTGCTGTCAAAAGGCCGCCGCCCCGATCGGCGGCCTTTTGGTAGATTTCCCTAACCGCCATCACCGTGGCCACGCTGATCAATTAGCGTTGCCGATAGATCAAGCGATCCGCCAACCGACGTGACATTGAATAGGATACGCCCGCACGGGCGAAGCCATTTGTGTCAACGGGCGAAACCATTTGTTGCCAAACCAGTTGACAAACCAGTTGTTGACACTGCGCATCACCGTTGTTAAATTGAAGTCTCTAATACGACGGAGAGAGCACTGTTGATCAAGCTTGACAAGCTCAAGAGGAGTCAAAGGTCGCGAGTTACCTCGATCGCGATGCTCTGCCTCTTAGCTCACGCGTTTTTCGTCAGCGTCACCCATCATCACAACTCGCCGCAGAATCTCTCGTCGAAGTTGACTGCGAGCCTGACGACGAGCGGCAACGACGGTTCGGGCGCCACGCCGGGATCTGCCGGCGACGCTCACTGTCTCTCGTGCCGTCTCCAACGGAATTTTGCTTCAAACGTTCATCCAGCTTCCGTAGTCGTTCAACCGCTTCAGGAACCATTGAGCCGCGAAACCACTTTGTCTGAGCCGCGCTCGCTAGGCTCGAGCTTCATTTTCTCCAACCGTGCGCCGCCAAACGCTTGAAGATCAGGCGTAGCGGTCAGATCGCCTCCTTCTTAGACCTCCGGCAAGACTTTTTGCGAACCTTCTATTGAGCCATTGAGTGGACGATGGCCCACGGGCAGCACTTGGCATGCTCGGCCAACCATACAGCTGAACGTTCGCAACGCCCCGACCGGGAGGACCGGATGACGGGGGCCGCCGGTTATTGCGGGCGAATTCGATCGATTGAGCGATCTCAATTCCAGATGGACTGTCATTTGGGTGCAGACCTAAACATTTCAGGCCCGTCCACGTTTCAAGGCGACCGGCCTAAACTCATGCGCCGATGTTCGGCTGGATACCAAGAGTTCATCGGCAAAAGGGCGATTCTATGAGATTCCTTGCATGCTTTGTGCTGTTTTCACTTGCGTCACCACCGATCATGGCTCAGCAGTCGTCTCAAGAGCGGAAGTCTTGGCCCGGACTAAACAGCTATCTTTCCGACTTGGTCAAGGCGCAGCAACAAGCGCGACAACAAGCTCAACAAGCGGCCAATGCGGCCACGCCGCAGAAAAAAGACCTGACCCTGGCGGATTCGGTCGACTTATTTCTTCAACAGAACCTTGAGATTGTCGCCGCGCGTTACGATATCGACACTGCCGACGCCGAAAAGCTCACCGCGCGAATCCGGCCGAATCCGGAGTTTAACGCCAGTTTCGATGACTTGCCTCTGGATTTCAGTGGTCCGTTCTTCTCCGAGCAGGAGATTGCATACGGGATCTCGCAGACCTTTGAGCTCGGCGGAAAGCGGCGAAAGCGAATCAACGCCGCGAACGCGAATGCCGAACTTGCGCGGGCGAATTTTCAAGTGACCATGTGGAAACTGACCGACGATCTAAAGCGAAAGTTCTACACTGTGGTCCTGGCGAGCGATCTGCTGAGACTTGCGAACGAGAACCAGAAGACCTTTGAAGAGATCCTCAAGCACACCACGGAGCAGTTTCAACAAGGTGAGATTTCCGGGCTCGACCTTCGCCGGCTCGAAGTCGAAAAGCTGAAGTTCGATACCGACGTGGCCAATTCGCGCCGAGACTATGAGGTCGCGCTCCGTGACTTCAGGTTGGTGCTCGGTGGCGACTATCGATCGATGGAGGTGGCTCCTGCCGGTACCCTCGATTACAAATCCTACGAGTTCGTGCTGGCCGATCTTCGTGACAAATCGCTCGCGTCGCGGCCGGACCTGAGGGCCGCTCAGATCAGCGAGCTGGCGGCGGATTCGAGCATCAAGCTTCAAGACGCGCAGCGGATTCCAGACCTCACCGTCGGCGTTGGCCTCAAGCGAATTTTAGTCGACAACACATACAGTTTCGGATTGGGCATAACGTTGCCGGTGTTCGATCGCAATCAAGGGGAGCGGGTCAAGGCTCTGATTCAAAAGAAGAGAGCTCAGAACGACCAGAAGATCCTGGCCAACCTGGTATTGAGCGACGTGGAAAAGGCGTTGGCCTCGTTCGAAAGCCAGAAGAACAGGGTCGAGCTTTACCGCACAGGAGTGCTCACCAAGGTGGAGGAGATCCAAAACCTCACCGACTTCTCATTTAAGGCCGGCGAGGGAACGGTGCTTGACCTTTTGGACGCGATCAGAACTCGCCGTGAAACTCTGGCGAGCTACTATCAAGCTCTCTTCGATTACCAGAATGCGCTGCTGGATCTCGAGCTTGCGACCGCAACGCCTCTTCAGAAGTAGCGCGCCGACGCCCGACAAACTTCACAGTTTGTCGCTGGCTGATCGTTGAATTTTGGGACTCGCGACAAACTGAAGTTTGTCGGACATTTTCAAAGGAGACACGATGTCACCTCCAGGGTTGATGAAGGTTATTTTGCTTGGGCCGCTCGTGCTGGCGTCGGCATGCGGCAAGAGCGCGGACTCCCCCTCGGCTAAAACAAACCAGGGAAATAGCTCGCAAACGGCACAGGCCCAGCCGCTTGACACTGAGACCGCGCAGCCGGGCACGGTGGCCAGCGCGATCCTTGCTACCGGAACGATCCTGGTTCCGGAAAATCGTATCGCCATCATTGGTCCTGTTCACGAAGGCCGCCTCATGCACCTTTACGCTGGGCAGGGCACGCACGTGAAGAAGGGCGAGAAATTAGCGGATCTCGAATCAGCCGATATCGACGAGGCTAAGTCTGAATACCTGAAAGCGGTCGCCGATTTCGAAAACGCGCGAAGGACGACCGCAGCCGAGATCAAACTCGCGCAAGCGAGCTTCGACCGCACCAAGCTCCTTTACGAGAAGAGCATTGCGGCTCAGAAGACCCTTCAGGCGGCCGAGCACGATCTGGAGGTTGCCAAGGCCGCTGGTGAGAGCTCGATTGCATCAACGAAGGCGGCGCTTGCAGCGGCCCGGCGCAAATTGCTGGTACTCGGGATGACGCGGTCAGACATAGACGGGCTGAAGGGCGATCAGGATCTCGGCGCTCTCTTTTCGCTCACGGCGCCGATAGATGGGATCGTTGTCGAGCGCAATGCAACCATCGGCGCGACCGTCGGACCGGATTCGAGTCTATTCAAGATTATCGACAACTCCAGCGTTTGGGTCGATGCCAATGTCTTCGAGAAGGACCTCGATCGAGTGAAGCTCGGGCAGGGCTCAAGGGTTTCGGTTCCCGCGGTTCCCGGCACGGTCTTCTCCGGCAAAGTAATTTTTGTTTCAAGCGTGGTGGATCCGGAGACACGCACGGTCAAGGTCCGCACCGAAGTTGCAAATCGGGATGGCAGGCTAAAACCGGATATGTTCGCCAACGTACAGATCATCACCGAGGCTGATCGCTCAGCTATCTCCGTCCCCCAATCCGCGGTACTCAACGACGACGGCCAATCCGTGGTCTTTGTTTTGACCGCCGGAGGATATGAGAAGCGCGTGGTCACTACTGGTATTCAGAGCGATGACCGGATCGAGATTCGCGACGGCGTCAAAGCCGGCGAGAAGGTCGTCGTAAAAGGAAACTACCTGCTGCTCGAGCAGAGCAAGGTCGTCCGCTAGCTGGGGAGCGCAGGCATCCTGCCTGCCTGTGCGCCGGAAGAGGCAGCAGGGATGCTCCCAGGGTTTTCGACTTGAAGAGGCAGGCAGGGATGCCTGCGCTCCCAGGGTTTTATGACCGACAATTTCATCGCCTTCTTCTATAAAGAACGACTGCTTGTAGCGGTCGTCTCCATGCTGATCGTTGGCGGCGGCATTCTCGCGATGAGCAAGCTTAATGTCGACGCTTTTCCGGACGTCACTCCGGTTCAGGTTGAAATAGACACTGAAGCTCAGGGGCTCGCGCCGCAGGAGGTCGAGCAGCTCATAACATTTCCGATTGAGAACGTGATGAACGGGATTTCGGGGGTGGTCAGAGTGCTATCGATTTCCAAGTTTGGTCTGTCGGTGGTGACGGTCTACTTCAGCGACGACATAGACATTTACTTCGCTCGTCAGCAGGTCCTTGAACGGCTCTCGCTCGCAAAAGACAGGATCCCGCAGGGATTCGAACCGGAGATGGGCCCGATCACCACCGGCACAGGTCAGATATACCTCTACGAAGTCGTGGGAGCCGGCAGAAGCAACCAGGAACTGCGCACGATTCAGGACTGGATCGTCAAGCTTCAACTGCGCACCGTGCCCGGTGTCGCCGACGTGCTCAGCTTTGGCGGCGACGTGAAGCAATACCAGGTCATCGTGAATCAGGAGGCGCTGGTCAATTACCACATTGCGCTCAAGGCGGTTTTCGACGCCGTTCAGGCAAACAATCAAAACGCCGGCGCGAATTTCATCGAGCACGGCGACAGCCAGTACATCGTTAGGGGGATCGGGCTGGTCAAGGACGTGTCGGATATCAAGAACATTGTCCTCGACTCGCGGAAGGGCACGCCGGTTCGAGTGAGCGACGTGGCGACGGTAGAGATCGGAAACGAGATCCGCCAGGGGGCGGTCACCAAGGACGGCGCGGGCGAAGTAGTGACTGGGATCGTTCTGAAGAGGATCAATGAGAATACCGAGCAGGTGATCAATCGTATCAAGGCGAAGGTCGTCGAGATCAACAAAGCTCTGCCAGAAGGCGTCAGGATTGTCGACTACTACGATCAGGGAGAGTTGGTCAGCAGCAGCGTGCACACAGTGGTCGAGTCGCTGATCGAAGGCGAGGCGCTCGTTCTGGTGATCCTCATCCTGCTACTCGGAGACATCCGCAGTTCGTTGATTACGGCGGCGGCGATCCCGTTCTGCATGCTTGTGGCGTTCATTCTGATGTGGTACGACGGGCTGTCGGCGAATCTCTCTTCGCTTGGAGGGCTCGCGATCAGCATCGGGATGATGGTTGACGCCACCGTAGTAATGGTCGAGAACATCTATCGCCATCTCGAGGAGCATCAGGAGACATCCGTCCGCGAGGCAATACTTGTTGCCGCTCAGGAGATCGGCCGGCCGATATTCTTTGCCATTCTCGTGATCATCGCGGTCTTTCTACCTGTCTTTACTCTACAGGGGATCGAAGGCAAGCTGTTTAAGCCGCTGGCCTACGCCGTCACCTTCTCGATGATCGGTTCGATGATGATGGCGGTTTGTATCGCACCAATGATGTGCGCCCTCTGGCTGAGGCTCAGGAAGGGGGACAGGCGTCCCAATCTGATCATTCGATTTGTAAAAAGCATCTACGTCCCGGTGCTCGAGTGGGCCATCAAGCACCGATATGCGGCGATTGCCATCGCCGTCTTGCTGATCGTGTGGAGCGTCGCGGATGTATTCATTCTGGGCAGCGAATTCCTCCCGACGATAGACGAAGGAAACATGCTTGTGAGGGCAACGATGCCCGCGAGCATCTCGCTCAATCGCGCGATCGACGTGTCGACTCAGATCGAGCGCGCACTTCGAGAATTCCCCGAAGTTGAAACCGTTGTCGCCAAGATCGGGCGCGCTGAACTTGGCGGCGATCCCGAGAGCGTCAGCAATGACGAGTTGTATGTCAGACTGAAGCCAAAGACAAAGTGGACTACCGCCGAAACAAAAGATGACCTGGTCGACGCGATGCGTCATCGGGTGGAGGGATTCCCCGGAGTCAAATTCAACTTCTCTCAGGTCATTCAAACGCGAAATGACGAATTGATCTCGGGAATCAACGCCCAGATCGCGGTGAAGGTGTTTGGCGAGAACCAGGATACTTTGAAGAGGCTCACGGACGAGATTCGAGCCGCGATGTCCGGCATTCGGGGTGCGAAGGACCTCGCGGTCGAGCAAGTGGCCGGCGAGGAACACCTCGAGATCACGCTGGATCGGGACCGGATCGCGCGTTACGGACTCAACATCTCCGACGTGCTGGAAGCGATCAAGATCGCCATCGGCGGCGACGAAGCAACCGATGTGCTCGAAGGCCAGCGGCGATTTGCGATCTTCATTCGGATGAAAGAGAGCTTCAGGGACCAGGTCGACAAGCTGGGCTCTATTCTCATCGCCGCTCCGGTGGCGGGAAGCGTGCCGCTCGGACAGCTTGCCTCGTTCACGCTGTCAAGCGGCGACTCAGTTATCAGCCGTGAAGACTCGCTGCGCCGGGTAGTAGTCATGTGCAACGTAGCGGGCCGCGACATCGGTAGCTTTGTTCACGAAGCGCAGACCGCGGTCGCGAGCCGGGTCAATATGGAACCCGGATACTTCATCACCTGGGGTGGTCAATTCGAAAACGAACAACAGGCCGTTCGCCGGTTGCTGATCGCAATCCCGATCTCGCTGTTGCTCGTATTCGTTCTGATCTTCGCCTGTTTCAATTCTCTGCGCAACACGCTGACGATCATTTTCAACATACCTATCGCGCTGGTAGGAAGCACGACGTTTCTTTTGATTTCAGGATTTCCGCTGAGCGTTCCGGCGATCGTCGGGTTCATTGCGGTGTTCGGAGTTGCCGTCCAGAACGGCATGGTGATGGTGTCCTACATCAACAAGCTCCGCGATCAGGGAATCGAGTTGCACGAAGCGGTAGTCACCGGCGCGACCGTCCGGCTACGAGCCGAATTGTTGAGCGCGCTGATCGGGAGCATAAGCTTGATCCCATTTATCATCTCGTCGGGAACAGGAGCAGAGATCGAGAAACCGCTGGCGATCGTCGTGGTCGGCGGGCTTGTGACTCGGCCGATCAAGATCGTTATTCTGCCGATGGTGTACGAATGGGTCGAACGTCGGGCCGCAAGACGGGCCGCGGATTAGCGTGAGGAGTTCCAGCCCTGACGCTGGAGCGCTCGGACGACCCGGCGCGCCCGATTTGGCGCGAGTAGAAACAATCTGGAGGCGTTGGGTTGAAGACGCGAACTAGACAGACAAGACCGGACAGAGTGCGATCACGCATCGCGCTGACTATGCTCGTCCTGGTTGCGTACGCGTCGCTGATCAACGCGACTCACCATCATCACGGCCAGCTACGACAGCCCGTATTCGATTCAAGTATATCTTCCAGTGAGGATAGAAATTCCAGCCGGGCGCCAGCGTCAAACGACCCTTCGCACTGCGCCACGTGTCGATTACTGCGAGGATTTGATTCTGCGTTGCGGGCGCCTTCGATATCGTTTGACCTCTGCCCACGATCTTTGAGCTATGAAACCAGGCAGCGCGTGCCTCACTTGCTCGGCGCTGCCGTCGTTTTCTCCATCCGTGGACCTCCCTTTGTCTAAGACCTGATCGCCAACCATCCGAGCTCACCGGATCGCTCCGCATTCTCAGGATTCGAGCGAGGAGTTGTTTTGGGAATCCTGCTTGCGCCCGACCCGCGCCGCATGGCTCCACAAGTCCTGCTGCCTGCCAATCACCGGCAGCACGACTTTGGCATCAACCTTCATTCACTCAGACAAAGGAGAGTTGACTATGCAAGCCAATAGAAAAGGCGTTCGATCCCCCAACTTGCTGCGATCCATTTCTTTGGTCCTGTTCTTTACGATGACGGCATTCTCGTTAACGGGTAACTTGCCCCTCGCCCTTGCTCAGTCGCTTGGCACGGCAGGGACGATCGAGGGAGTTGTGACGGACCCGACCGGCGCTGTGGTTCCCGGCGCGAGCGTGAAGATTGAAAACCGCATCACCGGCTATCAACGAACAACCAGCACTGACTCAAACGGGGCGTTTCGCTTCGATAACATACCGCCGAACAACTATCAGGTAACTGTCTCGGCGACAGGTTTCGGCGCTGCGCAACAACAGGTTGAAGTTCGGTCCTCGGTTCCTCAAGGCTTGAACATAGCACTGACTGTGGCGGGAACCGCGGCCTCGGTTGAGGTGTCTGGTTCGGCCGACATTATCGAGACTGTTCCTACAACTCACACGGACATAGATCAAACGCTGATCGCGAGAATGTCGCTCAGCACGCCCGGCTCGGGGTTGAGCGATGTTATCACCAAAAGCGCACCTGGCGTAGCCGCGGACTCTAACGGGTTCGTTCATCCGCTTGGCGATCACGCGCAAGTATCGATGTCTTTGGACAATCAGCCGATCAACGACCAGCAGAGCAAAGCTTTCTCTACGCAACTTCCCGTCAACGCAATTCAATCGCTAGAGGTAATAACCGGGGGGCCGCCCGCCGAATATGGCGACAAGACAAGCCTGGTGATCAATGCAACCACCAAATCGGGACTGGGCGCTAGCAGACCGTTTGGCAGCATTTCGGGACTGTACGGAAGCTTCGGAACGACGCAAGAACAGGGTACCTTCGGATTCGGAAACAAGAGGGCAGGCAATTTCACGGCGTTCGACTTCGAGCGGTCCGGCCGCTTTCTCGATCCTCCGGAGTTCGTTGCTCTGCACGACAAGGGCAAGTCCGCGACAATCTTTGACCATTTCGACTACAACCCGACATCCAATGACGCCTTGCACTTGAACCTGTATTGGGCGCGAAACTTCTTTCAGACGGCAAACACGGTTGACCAGGAAGCTCTAGGGCAAGACCAGCGGCAACTCGTCCACACGATCAACATTGCGCCAGGATACGTGCACACGTTCAGTCAGTCGCTGCTGTTGACCATCAATCCGTTCTACAGGCTTGATGTGGTCAAATACCTTCCGAGCGCCAATCCATTCTCCGATGAGACCCAGACGATCGCACAGTCGCGCCGGCTCAATAACGTCGGAATCAAGGCCGATGTGGCTTACAACCACGGGATCCACAACGTAAAGGTTGGCGTTCAGGTTACGCACACATTCCTGACTGAGGGGTTTCAGTTTGGGATAACCGATCCGGCATTCAACGATCCTGCGAGCGACAGCTTCATACCTGGACTTGCTCCGTTCGACCTGACGCGCGGAGGCCGTCTGTTTACGTTTCGCGGCCACACGGATGTAAAGCAAGAGGCAGTATATGCCCAGGACCTAATCACCATTCACGACCTGTCGTTGAATCTTGGGGTCCGCTTCGACAATTACAACGGCATCAGCCACGGCAATCTTTGGCAACCGCGAGTCGGCGCCGCGTATCACATAAAACCGGCCAACACCGTGCTGCGTTTCGCGTACACGCGGACTTTCGAGACTCCGTATAACGAGAATCTGATCTTGTCGAGCGCGACCGGAGGAGGCGGGCTGGCGGACGGAATACTCGGCAACGCGACGGCTCAACCGCTTAAGCCGGGGAGGCGAAATCAGTTCAACACTGGCATCCAGCAGGGAATCGGACGATACATAATTGTGGATGCAGACTACTTCTGGAAGTACACGCAAAACGCGTATGACTTCAACGTCATTCTGAACACGCCGGTCGCGTTTCCAATCTCGTGGAATAAATCCAAGCTCGATGGCGTTTCGGTGCGAGTCAATCTTGCCAACTACAAAGGCCTGTCCGCCTTCTTTGTAGCCGGGCACACACGAGCGCGGTACTTCCCGCCCGAGAGTGGCGGCTTGTTCTTCAACTCGGATTTGCCGGAAGGCGTATTCCGAATTGATCACGACCAGGCATTCCAGCAGACGACTCAGGTGCAGTACCAGTTCAATCAATTCAAAAAGCTGGCGCCTTACGTCGCATTTACGTGGCGCTACGATAGCGGGCTAGTTGCAGGCTCGGTTCCAGACTTTGACACGGCACTCACTTTCACGCCGGATCAACAGGCGCAGATCGGATTGTTCTGCGGCAGCGTCTTCGCGACGCCGACTCAGGGTTTGACCGGTTGCACGGACCCCAATCGCGGTGCGACTCGTGTGCGCATTCCTGCCGATGGCACAGCGAATGATGACCATAATCCGCCTCGCATCGCACCGCGCCATTTGTTCGACGCCAGCGTCGGAACAGATAACCTATTCCGGACTGAACGCGCGAAAGTGACGCTGCGGCTGACAGGAATCAACCTGGCGAACAAGGAAGCGCTGTACAACTTTCTCTCAACCTTCAGCGGCACCCACTTCGTAACGCGCCGCGCCTTCCAGGCGCAGTTAGGCTTAACTTTCTAGGGCGAAGCAGAATGGTAGAGGCCCTAGCCGAGCCGGAACCGGGAGCCATCCCGCGTTCCGGCTCGGCATTGAAACGACCTGGAAAGCCTTCCGATTCTTTCTAGAAGCGGTGATGTCGAAGGACCAGAATCTGGTATTCCCCACGGACACTCGCACGGCGGGCTACACCACTTTCAACGCGACTGGTTCCTATACGATCGCGCAGCAGCACCTTGCGCGGATCATTTTCAGTTACCGGGTTCAACCTCGGCGACCGCCTGTATCGCAGCAATCTCTCGTTCATCAAGGAGTTCGCTCCTGAGATTGGTCGCCTACACGGTGAGATTCTTCCAGGCGTCGTCGTCTCGACTCCGGGCCGGAGAGGGTATCAGACTGTTCCAGCCCGGAGATCTGTAAGGTGGCGTTACGATTTGCCGACGACGATTACCACAAACGATCCCGGCTTGAGGGTACGCTGGGGGCGCCTCCCTGGTTCGGACGCCGGGGTTTCCACATACTCGGCCGCAGGAAGAAAGATCTTCTTTGTCTTGCTGTCGAAGGCCATTGTCTTCGCGCTTGGCTGTGTCTTCACCGCTCCTGCGTCTTCGTAGGCGTCCGCCGACTTCTCTCGGTAGATGCTCAAGGTCCCATCTCCGCACGAAAAGAAGATCAGACCGGCACCCGGATCAAAACCGGCATAATCGACATTGGCGCCGATCGGAAAGCTGCTAATTACTTTTCCAGTGGTGGCGTCCATTACAACCATCTTCGGTTCATTGCGGCACCCTATGAACAGGCGCTTCGTCTTAGCATCATACGCGAGTCCGGTCGGGACCTTCGCCACGCCGATGGGAAAGCGCTTCTTGACCTCCAGCGACTTCGGGTCGAAGACCACTACTTCGGCAGTGTCCTCGCTGTTGACATAAATAAGACCATCGGCGCCGATTATCGCCTGTTCGCCGTCGCCCCCCGCCTTCACCGTC
Organism: Blastocatellia bacterium; assembly: GCA_035576605.1. Classification (GTDB taxonomy): domain Bacteria; phylum Acidobacteriota; class Blastocatellia; order UBA7656; family UBA7656; genus Onstottus_A. The sequence goes on from DATLWF010000598.1 coordinate 17,905, forward strand.
CCTACAACGTCACCGGTCGCCGCATCGATGGCGGTGATATCGTGCGAGCCGTGATTGTTGGTGAATACGCGCTTTGAGCCTGGATCGTAGTAAATTCCGTCTGGCCCCTTGCCGACATCGATTTTCTTGATGAGCTGCAGCGTTGAGGGATCGAACATCGACACCTTATTCTCGCGCCCATTGCTCGTGAACCCATGCTTGAAAGCCGGCGCAAGCGCAACGCCGTGTATTCCCGGCGTGTCCGGGATTGTACCCACAACCTTGCCCGTGTCCGCGTCCAGGACGTCTACCTGGGTCGCGTGCGAGAGGTAGAGCCGCCGCGCCGAACTGTCCAGCGTCACGTAGTCAAAACCGCCGTTGCCGGGAACTGGGTAACGACCCACCACCCTGTAGTTACTCGCGCCTTGGAACATCAGCGCGACTGAAAAGAAACCCATCAAAATGCTTGAGATGGTTGGCATCGCCTTACTCCTTTAATCACGTTTCCGATTGGTCAGTTAGTGTTTACGTCATCGGGCCGCCACAAATTGGACACCTTAATGCCCTGGCCGCTACTCGAGGTACACCGGCACGACTTCCGTATTACGGGTTTTTGAAGGTTAGATTCTATCTCCCGAAGATGAATGCAGGATTAACTCGGCGGATCATATCGAGAGCTGAGACTAGGGAACTAACTATTCAGCCTCCGGGCGTAAGCTCCTTAGTTTTTCCTGAATGAATTCCTTTGATGGTATGGGAGTGATCTTCCCGCCTATTTGATAGATTCGACAGCCGTACGAATAGCCTTCGTTTCTTCCGTCCAGGTCTTTTCCGTTCACTCGAATTGAAGGCGAGCCCTGGAAACCCACTTTCGCGGCCTGCGCTTGCGAGGTGACGTTGATCAGCACAATGTCCGCTCGTACCTTGCTCTCCTGCAAGGCAGCCTTAAGATTGATTAAGGCCTGCCTATGCCCAGGACAGGATTTGAAAAATAGAAACTCAACCTTCGCTTTCCCGTTTGCCTGGCTCGTAGTCGGTGGCGTTTTCATCTCGTCTAGCATCCCTTTCAGTTTGGCTCTGAACGTCGGTTCATCGAACGTTGGCGCTTTCGTGACGCCGCCGAGTTGGTGCATCCAGAACGCGGGCTGCGGGGGTTCTTCCGTCCAGCTTGCGTCAGTCCCGTACAAGAGATACACATCCCAGGCAATCGATCGCTCGGTCTTAAGAACGCGCTCCCATTGCTTGCCGGACAAAGATTCCGGGTCCAGGAAGTAAGAGACCCGTTTGTCACGAAAGCTATGTGATAGCTTCCGCGCCTCGCCTTTGAAGTCACCCCCAAAGATCGGAAGCCAGACAATGTATGCTTTCACCCTTGGATCGGTAACACTCTTGAGCGTCTTCACAATGTTGGAGAACCCCCAACGACACATCGGTCAAGTGGGAGAGATTAGAGCAACAAGCCGAACCTTGCCCTCATCGTTCTGAAAGGCTTCTCGGAATCGGTCAACACTGCCGAGCTCCGGTGTTCGAGTCTGGCGGCTCGCGGCAGCCGAGCGGTCACGCTTCTGCGCGGCATTTCCGGTATCCGCGCTGAGGGCGAATGTCACGACTGCCAAAAGTATTAGCGCCGATTGCTTTTTCATTTCTTCACCTCTGACCTGGTGGCATGGGTGATCTCAGCGACGACCGGGCACTTTGCGGCGGCTCCGTGTCTCGCTAGTTCGGCTTCGCACGCTTGCAGATGACGGGTAAGCGTTCGCTTGAATGTCCGCAGCCCTTTCATTCGCTGGCTAATCTCTTCCAGTTTGGCACGGAGCAAGTCCCGCATCTGTCCGCACGCGCCGATACCGCCGCCGGTTAGCAGCATTCTGATTTCATCGAGAGAAAAGCCAATCCCTTGCGCTTGCTTAATGAACCGGACGCGCTCTATCGTCTCAACGGCGAATAGACGGAAGCCGCCTTCGGAGCGCGGCGAGGGAGGCAACAACTTTCGCTTTTCGTAGTAGCGAATAGTGTCGACGCTGACGCCTGCTCGTTGTGCTACCTCACCGATGCGCCGCAAGGATTGAGTCACGGTAAGAGTCTACACTGTGGAGCCAGGTCTAGAGTCAAGAAGGAAGTTTTCCCGACAGAAAAAACAGTACCGGCCCCGGATTAGAACACTGCCACCTGCGTTGATATTTGCGCAGAGCGCAAGGCAGCATGATACTCGCAGTCTCCGCAAGCCGTTTAACTACTTCCATACTCGAAGGAGTCTTCGCCATGAACTTCGCGAAAGGATCTATGAGTCTTCGGCGTGTTTGCTGCGCCGTTATGCTGGCGTCGCTGCTAACGCTCACGGCCCGAGCGCAGAATCTCACTGCGCAGGCTGCTCAACCCGCGCAAGCGGACAACGAATATCAGACCGGCGCGGTTCTGTGGCAACAGTCGTCCGCCGAAGCGCGGGCGCTGCAATATCAGGCATATACGCTGGCTCGTCTGATGCTCGACCGGGATCTGCGGGTCAACACCAGGTTGAAGCGCCAACGCGCGGTAGTCGTCGATGTGGACGAAACCGTGCTCGACAACTCGGCTCCTCAGTCGGCGCTGGTGATCAATCGACAAGCCTTCACGTCCGCCGGCTGGACAGACTGGTGTAATCGCGCGAAAGCGCCGGCGATCGCCGGCGCAGTAGATTTTCTGCGATACGCGGCCACCCGCCATGTTCGCGTCTTTTACGTGACCAATCGCCGCGATGCCGAGAAGGCGGGCACGATCACCAATCTCAAACGGCTCGGCTTCCCGGATGTGAGCGATGAAACCGTCGTGGTGCGAACAGACGTGTCCAGCAAGGAGCCTCGTCGTCAAAAGATCAGCGAGCGATACCGAATCGTGCTGCTCTGCGGCGACAACCTCGCTGATTTCAGCAACGTCTTTGAAGGCAAGACGACGGAGGAACGCGCCGCGGCCGTGGACGCTGCGCGCCAGAAATTTGGCGCACAGTTTATCGTCCTGCCGAACCCAATGTATGGGGATTGGGAGAACGCCATTTACGGGTACGACTCGCGGCTGAGCGAGCAAGAGAAAGCGGCGCGGCGTAAAGCGGCGCTCAAGCCGCCGTCCGCGCAGTGAGGGAAGAGTAGAGGTTGGACTTTCGGGATTCCGGGCCGGGAACTCCTTTTAGGAGTTCAATGTGTCTTTGATGACGGGATGTTTGTTCGACGCATCCAGACTTGCTAACCTATCCGCAAAGTATGCGATTTCTGATTGCGATAACCTTGGTAGCGACCAGTTGTGTTGCCACTGCCTGGGCGGACACCAGGGGCGTAATCGGCGGCCGGGTTACCGATCCTCAGAATGCCGCGGTCTCGCAAGCATCCGTCGCGCTCACGAACAAGATCGACGGACGAAGGCTGGAGACGACGACCGATGACGAAGGGTCGTTTGAATTCCGATTCGTAAACGTGGGCGAGTACACAATCACCGTCGCAAGCACGGGCTTCTCCGTCGTGTCAGTTCGCACAGTGGTGACATCCGGGCAGCGTGTGGAAATAAACTTTACGCTCAAGGAGATTCGCGTCGCCGGAGAGGAAGTCAACGTCACGTCGACCCAGGAAGTCCTCGACCCTCGCGGCTCATCTATTACCACCGGGTTTTCAATGACCGATGTCTCGCACCTTGCTGGAGCAAGCGAGTCAACGGCGGGGCTTGAGGCTCACACCGGTACTGCCTGGCGTTCGCAGGAACACCTGCACATCAGAGGCGCACACCAGATCGGTTATCAAATCAACGGCATCAACATTCCGGACCTTTCTATTTTCGGGGCAATCACGCCGTTCATCGATCCCCGCAATATCAAGTTCACCGAAGTGACGACCGGCGGACTCGCCGCCGAGTACGGCAACCGCACCGCGGGTATCGTGAATACGCTGGTCAGGTCGGGCTTCGATCATGGTTACGGCCGCGGCGAAATCGAGCTGTCGGGTGGAAACCTTTCGCGAGGTTCAATCTTCGCCAACTTCGGCAGTCACCGAAGCGAGAAGTTCGCTTACTACGTTCAAGGCACCGCGCTCACGAGCGGGCGCGGGTTCAACCCTCCGCCCGACTCGATCACCCCGCTCGATCTGAACAAAAATGGAAGGGCAGACGTACTCGATGAGCCCGGCTCTCAGAGCCGGCACAACTACCGGCGCACGTTTCAGGGGTTCACGAACCTCGAGTGGCGGCCGACCTCGCAGGATGCGTTCAACTTTGTCATGGGAGCTTTTCGCTCGGACTTTCAGGTGCCGAACACTTTGGAGCAGCAGTCTTTCGGAAGGGATTACATACAACTCGAACGCGACCAGTTTCAGAACCTTCAATGGACTCGAGTCATGTCCTCTGCGAGGCTGTTGACGATCGGCCTATATCATCACTTCACAAAGCTTGAGACGGACGGCCGCGCGGATGATCCATCCAACCCGCTGGCCTCAGATAACCGCCGGGCAAATTACTACGGGGGCAAGGCTGATTTCATCGAGCGCACATCCCGCCATCTGATGAAGCTGGGCGTTGAAATTTATGACAGTCGCCTGAATGATGACTTTGGCCTGCTGCCCAATCCAGCAAACCCACAACGCCTCGCTGCGCCCGTGGCGAGCCGCGTACCGTCGCGCGCCATCGAAGAATCGGTCTACGCCCAGGACCAGTTCGATGCGACGGATCGGCTGACGCTCAGTTGCGGCGTTCGAGCTGACTTCTTTCAAGCGCGCTACGATCTGCGGACACGGCCTCATATCAACGAGGAATATGCATTCGTTAGTCCGCGGATAGGATTTGCGTATCGGCTCGGCAAGCGCGACGCGGTATTGTTCGGCAACTTCGCTTATCTTTTCTTGCCGCCTCCGATTGAGTTCTTCGAGCTGCCAAATAATTCAGGCGCAATCGACGGATTTTCATTCACTCCCGTGAAGCCTGAGAAGGACGTTCAGTATGATATCGGTTTGAAGTTTGCCGTCCGTCGCTTTCGCGTGCGAGTCAATCAGTGGTTCAAACGACAGAACGGATTCCTCGATCACTTGCAGCTCGCGTCCTTGAGCGGCACGGGAGAGTTGATCAACCCGAACATCTTTTTGCCTGTGAATCTCGACCGCGCTCGGACATATGGCTTAGAGTCGTTCGTCGAGGCTCCAGCTTATCGCGGGCTCCGGATCTACGTGAACTACTCATTGAACTACGCCCAGGCCGTCGGCGGTGTGATCAATGGCTTCAACGATGGGAGCCCGCCGGAGAGAAGTTACTTCTTCCTTGATCACGATCAGCGACATCAAGTCTACGTGGGAGCAGATTACCAGTGGGAAAAACTCCATGCGTTCGCAAACGCGAGCTACGCTTTCGGCAGCGGTTTCCCTGACGCGTCAGATTCTCTATTCGGACAGTGTGTCACCAGGAATTGCCGGCTGCCCGCCCACTCGGTCGTAAACCTCGCCTTTGGAAAAGTATTTGCCAATCGCGTTGAGGGGAAGATCGAGATCGAGGACATCACGAACAGCGTTTATCCGATAAACCTGGGAAGCGAGTTCAACGGCTCGCACTTTTCGGCGCCTCGGTTGGCGATGTTACGTCTGGCCTATCGTTTCTAGGAATGCGAATCCGTCGCCCGCGTTAATTCCAGATTCATTTTGTGCGTGCTAGACTGGGCCGGGACTCAGTCATGCGAATACTGCTTGTCGAGGACGAACCCAGAGTCGCGCGCTTCATAGCGAAGGGTTTGCGCGAGCAGAGCTACGCGGTTGATATCGCCGGTGATGGCGACGCAGCGTTATACAAGGCCGAAATCGATGACTACGACCTGATCGTTCTGGACGTAATGATTCCCTCGCGCGATGGGTTTGACGTCTGCCGCGAGCTGCGCCGCCAGGCCGTAACCACTCCCGTCCTCATGCTCACCGCGCGGGACGCGGTGAACGACCGTGTTGCAGGGCTGGATGCGGGCGCCGACGACTACCTGAGCAAACCCTTCGACTTCAAAGAGCTGCTCGCAAGACTGCGCGCGCTGCTCCGTCGGAGAGAAGCTCTCAGGACAGAATCCCTTCGGGTCGATGACCTGACAATCAACACAACGAACCACACTGTCGAGCGTTCCGGAAGAAATATCAGTCTGACGGCAAAGGAGTACTCGCTGCTCGAGTTCTTTGCGTTGAACGCAGGCAAGCTGGTGGGACGCGACGAGATCGGCCGACACGTGTGGGATGAGAACTTCGATCCGTTCTCGAATGTCATCGATGTCTATGTTCGGCGGTTGCGCAAGAAGATCGACGAGGGTTCTAGTCGGCCGTTGATCCACACACGCCGCCGCGAAGGCTATGTTTTCTCCGGCGAGGCTAAAGGCGGTAATGTTTAACAGCGTACACGTTCGGATGACATTGTGGTACGTGCTCGTCTTCGGGTTGCTGCTGGCCTGCTTTAGCGTTTTCGTCTACGCCGCAATCTCGCGAGCGACATATTCGCGGCTTGATCAATCTCTCACCAACAGCACTGAGACCACAGCGAATTTGCTTAGATCGGAGATGGACGAGAATGAAGGCGATGTTACTGCGGCTGCGGCCGAGACCCAAAAACTGCTGAGCCTCGGTGACGCGCATATGGCGTTGTTTCAAGGCGGGCACGCGCTGACAGCGAATGACTCGAGCGGCTGGGTGATAAACGTTCCCGAGTCGGCCTTTCGGGCCGCCGAGGCAGACAGCGGACCGTCGCTGTCCACGGTTGGTGGTTTTGACGAGGAGGGAGCGCGGCTGGCGGTTCTGCGGTTGGGCACGGGCGAGGCGGAGTACTTTCTTGCTCTGGCGCAACCGCTGCATAACACCGTAGAAGAACTCGAAGCGCTGGGACGCATCTTCTACCTGGCGATTCCAGGCGCACTGCTGGTTGCCGGTGTGGGAGGTCTGCTCCTCGCTCGGAAGAGCCTGGCTCCGGTCGCCGCGATGACCGAGCAGGCTGCATCGATCAGCGCTCGGAATCTTCACGAGCGGCTGGAGGTGACCAACTCTCGGGATGAACTGGGCCGGCTGGCCACGGTGCTCAACAATCTGCTCTCGAGGCTCGACCGCTCGTTCGAGAGCCTGCGCCAGTTCACTGCCGACGCTTCCCACGAGATGCGCACTCCACTTTCGATCATAAGAGGAGAGGCCGAAGTAGCACTTTCTCAGAACCGTGATGAAGCGGAATATCGGGAGTCCCTTGCGATAGTGCAGGACGAGGCGCGGCGGCTCTCCCGCATGGTTGACGATATGCTCGCCCTTGCGCGCGCGGATGACGGACAACAAAGACTGAACGTCGAAGAGTTCTACCTCAATGATCTTGTGGAAGAGTGCGCAAGGTCGTCGCAAGTCCTCGCTCTCGCCAAAGGAATATCTTTGACGGTCGACCCTGCAACTGACATCACTTTTCGAGGCGACGAATCTCTGCTCAGGAGAATGATCGTAAACCTGCTCGACAACGCCATAAAATACACTCCCTCTGGCGGTCAGGTTTCGGTCAGGGTCTCAAGCAAAGACGCCGGCGTAGAGATTACTGTGGCGGATACCGGGATTGGCATACCCGCCGAGGCCACGACACGCATCTTTGAGAGGTTTTACAGAGCCGACCGAGCTCGCTCCCGATCAGATGGTGGAAGCGGATTGGGACTCTCGATAGCCAAATGGGTGGCGGAAACTCACAATGGTTCCATTGAGCTTGATAGCAGACCGGGCGGGGGCAGCACGTTTACTGTTTCGCTTCCTCAAAGCAAGCCCACTGCTTGATGCCGCTGCTGCGGTTGATGAGCTATGAAGGACTAGAACGCTTAATCGTGGGTTCATCTTCAATCGATAGAATGTGCTGGTAGCGCAAGTCGGACGGCGACGTCCGACAAACTTCAGTTTGTCGTTTCGCCGATGGTGGATTCGAACATACGCGACAAACTGAAGTCTGTCGGACATTTCTTAGGAAAACATTTATGACCACCCACAACACACGAGTTCTACCTGCGGTTCTGTTAGCAACGTCCCTACTACTTTTCGGAAGTGCTCTCGCAAGCGAAAAGAAGGTGAAGATGAAGGACCTTCCTGAGGCCGTCCGGAAGACCGTCCAGGAACAAAGCAAAGGTGCGACCATCCGCGGTCTTGCTAAAGAGGTCGAAGACGGAAAGACGTTCTATGAGGCCGAGCTAACGGTCAATGGTCACAACAAGGACGTGCTCATTGACCCTACAGGGGCTGTCGTGGAAATCGAAGAACAGGTCGCCCTGTCCTCGCTTCCGGCGGAGGTCAAAGCAACCATCCAGAAGGCTGCCGGCAAGGGAAAGATCACCGCCGTTGAATCCGTCACGAAGAACAATACTCTCGAAGCCTACGAGGCACACGTGAGCACGGCGGGTAAGAAATCTGAAATCAAGGTGGCTCCCAATGGGACATTGATTGCCGCCGAAAAGGAGCAGGGTGAGAAGGGAGAGGGCAAGAAGGCTCCAAAGAAAGCGAAGAAGCCTTAGTTCATCTGCGCTGCATTTCGCCTTTGAATCCGGGTTACAAAACCCGCTATAAAACTACCGAATGCTGCTTTCTGCCAGAAAGAAATTCTTCGACCGGTGGATGTTGAGCTGTCTCGCGGTGATGTTGGTTGCGGCGAGCGAGGTCCCTGGCCAGAGTCCGGCACGTTCGTTCGAGGTTTCGGGCGTTGTGCTCGATCCCAGCGGCGCGGTGATCGCCGACGCCAAAGTAACTCTGCGGCGAGATGGTGGCCGCTCGGGTGAAACAAAGACCGCCAATCAGAGAGGCGAGTTCCGTTTCACCCGGATAGCGAGTGGCGACTATGAGATCGAGGTGCGGAAAGATGGCTTCAAGCCAGCCGTAACTCGCCTTACGGTTGGGGCAAAATCGCCCTCTCCGTTTGAAATCGTGCTGCCCATTGTCGACGTGCGCGAAGAGATTGCTGTAGCTGACCGGCCGGATCAAACAAACACCGACCCCGACGAGAACCTCAATGTCATCAAGTTGAATCATGAGACTTTGAGCAACCTCCCGGTTTTAGGCAACGATGTTATCGGCAGCGTGGCGAACTTGCTGGACGCCGGATCGATCGGATCGGATGGTCCGACTATCATCGTTGACGGATTGGAAACGTCCAGAACGAAAGTGCCGGCTTCGACGATTCAGGAAGTGCGGATCAATCAGAATCCCTACTCCGCTGAGTTCGCCCGGCTGGGCCGCGCGCGAATCGAGGTGTTTACCAAACCCGGTTCGTCGCAGTATCACGGCGAATTCAACTTTCTCTTTCGCGATCACCGGCTTGACGCCCGCAACGCCTTCGCGCTCGAACGCCCACCGGAGCAGCGGCGCTTTTATGAAGGCAACGTGAGCGGCCCACTCGGCAACGGCAAAACGACCTCTTTTCTCTTGAGCGTTAATCGGGAAGAAGCGGATCTACAATCAGTAGTCTTCGCCAGCACCCCGGCTGGACTGGTGTCTGAAAATGTTTCCAATCCCAACCGAGATACGGAGATTTCATTTCGGATCAATCATCAGGTTGATAAGAAAACGACTTTCTCAATTCGCTATGAGTCGCAATTTGACTCGACCGGGAATGGCGGCGTCGGTGGGTTTAATCTCCCGGAGGTGGCCACCAATTCGAATGGCCACGAAGTTCACCTCTTCGTCACGCTTCGCAGGATACTGTCGCCGAGTCTGGTCAGTGAATTCACTATGCGCACCGGCAACGAAGGGTCCTTGACGAGGAGCGTGAGGCCGGGCATCCCCAGGATTGTGGTGTTGGACGCCTTTACCGGAGGCAGCAGTCAGGCGGATCGACGCACAACGGAAAACCATGTGCAGCTTAATGAAATTCTCTCCTGGAATCACGGGAAGCATTTTGTCAGAGGCGGATTGAACATCCCCGACATCAGCCGTCGCGGATTCAGTGACCGGACCAATTTTGGCGGAACCTTTTCCTTCTCCACTCTGACGGACTATTTGAACAACCGTCCGTTTTTGTTTTCCATAACCCAGGGCGACGGTCACCTGGCGTTTTTGCAAAAAGACTTCGGCTTGTTTGTGCAGGACAATATTCTCGTGCGGGCGAATCTCTCCATCGGCGTGGGCTTGCGCTACGACAGGCAGAGTTTTCTGGGTGACAACAACAACTTCGCTCCGCGCTTCTCGTTCGCCTATTCTCCGGATAAGAAGCGCAAAACCGTTATACGCGGTGGCGGAGGGGTTTTTTATGACCGAACCGGCATCGGGCCAATCGCCGATCGATTGCGCTTTGATGGGCAGAGATTGCGCGAAGTGTCCATTTCCAATTCAGGTTATCCTGATCCGCTTTCGTCGGGTGGGACGCTGGCAACTCAGCCCAGCAACATTGTCCGTTTCGCACCTGATATTCGCGAACCCTACATTATTCAGTCCGGAGTGGGCATCGAGCGACAACTCAATAAATCGCTGACCGCAACTGCCAACTACATCAATACACGCGGCATCAAGCTGTATCGCTCGCGCGATATCAATGCTCCGCTGACGCCTTTTCTTCAGCGCCCGGATCCTGGTATCGGGATACTGCGTCAAGTGGAGTCGACGGCTCATTCCCAGGCGCACGCGCTGGAGTTGATGTTACGTGGTAAGATCAGCCGCTTCTTTAACGGGACAATCCAATACACGCTGGGACGAGCCTACAACAACACCGGCGGGATTAATTCGCGCCCGGCCAACAACTATGATCTGACAGGAGAGTGGTCGCGGGCCGACTTTGACGAACGGCATCGCTTCAACTTGCTGGGCACCATCAAAGCCGGCGAATGGTTCAATTTGGGGATGACGCTGGCGCTTACTTCCGGCCGGCCCTACAGTCTAACGACCGGGCGCGATGATAATCACGACAACCTGGCCAACGATCGGCCCCCGGGTGTGCCTCGCAATAGCCTGCAGGGCCCGGGCGCGGCTACGCTCGATGTGCGGTGGGCCAAAGAGTTCCGCTTGAAAGAGACTAAGAAGAAAGACGACGAAGGCCCGTCGATTACAATCGGCGTTGCTGCTTTCAACGTGCTGAATCGGACAAATTTTGTGGGCTTTGTGGGCAATCTCAGCTCGCCGTTTTTCGGTCTGCCGGTGGCGTCACGACCGGCTCGGCGCACGCAGCTCACATTGGGCTTCAAGTTTTAGGCAGCGAGACTAAACGACGAGCGGTACAGCGTGAATTGTGGTTGAAGGTAGAGATGCTTGGTGTATGCGCAGGAACTTGACGCCCCAGGTTCTGGACAGCACTTCCTCTGTAAAGTAAAGTAGAAAGAAGTTGGGCGCTAACATCCTCTATGTCAAACGCGATCTCCGGTGGGAGGCTCAATCCAAGCCCAATGACAAAGCTGATGGATCTATCGATTGACCGCAGCTTTCATTCTCGTTACTTATTGCGGTTCTTTTTAGCGGCGATAGTGCTCGTAGCGGTCTGGTCCGTCGGCCGCGGCCAGGCGCCTCTCGAACCAGCGGTGAAGCACAACGAGCCGGCTCAAACACCACAACAGAACCCTTCTACTCAAACCCAGCCACCCGCGAAACCTGAACTCAACTCTTCCGCTCAACAGCCTGCGCCTCCGATAAATCGGTTGACCCGGGATGAAGCGGTTCGCCTCGCGCTGGCGCAGGCATCCGCATTTCAAACTGCTCAATATGCCGAGTTGATAGCCGCCGAGGACGTTCGGCAGGCCCGAGCCGCGTTTCTCCCTCGCATTACGGTTCCGTCCACGTTCATATACAACTCACCTACTCTGGGTCCGGTTGCGGCCGGCACACCGCGCGCTGACAGGTTCAGCTTCATAAGCGCGAACGCGGTCAACGAGTATCAAGTACTGGCTGGAGCATCGGGTGAGATAGACGTTGTCGGACGTCTGCGGGCAGCCTTGAGACGCAGCGTGGCGCTACTTGAAGCCGCCCGCGCAGGAACGGAGATCGCCCGCAGGACACTGATCCAGGGCATTGACGATGCTTACTACGGACTCGCCCTGGCGACGGCGAAACGCCGCGCGTCGGAGCTTAGTCTCGCAGCCACGGAAGAATTCGCGCGCATCACCGAACTGATGTATAACGCCGGCGAAGTTGCCGAGGTAGACTTGATTCGTGCCCGGCTGCAGGTGGCTTCGCGTCGTGATGAGGTCGAGCAGGCTCGCGTCGCCGAGTCGGTGGCCGCCGGCGCATTGCGAGTCCTGGTGGGCTACGATTTCGCCGCGCCAATAGATGTGGTCGATCTTGCGACGGCATTGCCCGACGCCGCCGGAATAGACCGATTCGCCGCGGCTGCCATTTCTACGCGGCCCGAGTTTGCACAGCTTGACGCGGAGCTGCGCGCCGCCGAGCAGGAAGCGAAAGCCGCTCGCGCTGAACGTCTCCCGCAGGTCTCCTACTCCATCAACGGCGGATTCGATTCTGAATCGCTGCGGCCTGACCCGCTCCGCGATCACACCGGAGTGCTGGCAACGGTGAGCGTGACCATTCCGATCTTCGATTGGGGCGCGAGTCGTAGCCGCGAACAGCAGGCAAGGCTGCGCGCGAAGAGTTTCCAGTCTGAACGCAATCTCGCGGTTCGAAACTTCACTCAGCAATTCTACGCCGCTCGAGCGCAAGCGCTTGCGGCCGCGTCGCGGTATCAGTTCCTGAGCCAGAGCGTCGGAAACGCGGAGCGAAACTTACAAGCGTCCATCGCGCGTTACCGCTCGGGCGAGGCTCCCATAATAGAAGTGACCGATGCACAAAGCACGCTTGCCGCTCAGCGAGCCGCGCTTTATCAGGCCTTGTTTGATTATCAGCAAGCGCGTGCGCGCTTGCTTCAAGTCACCGGACAGTAACCGTTGCTAACAAAATGCAAAGCAACAAAACAGAAACTGTGACCACCATTAAGGGCGAATCCCATCCGCCTCGTTCATGGAAAGAGCGAATTGTCCTCCTCAGGCAAAAACGGAACTGGCCGATCCTCGCCGTGCTGTTAGCTGTCCTGGTCGTGATCGTCGTATGGCTGTGGCCCTCGAAGAAACAGGCAGCGGAGGAGGAAGAAGCCGTCGTAGTCAGCGTTCGCGTTGCAAAAGCCGAACGCGATTCGATCGCCGCAGAAGTAACCGCTCTCGGCACAATCTTCCCTCGTCACGAGGCGACGGTCAGCTCGAAGATCGCCGGCCAGCTGAAACAGATGGCGCTGCTCAAAAACAAAGCAGTGCGCGAAGGCGAGGTGATAGCGACCCTGGAGTCCCGCGATATCCAGGCTCAACGCGCGGAAGCGGCGGCAGCGGCGCAGGAAGCTCGGGTCAACCTCAATAACACAACTTCGGGGACTATTCCGCAGACTCGCGCGCAGGACGAAAAGGCCGTACGCGATGCACAGGCTAACGTCAACAACGCGCGGACGCTGTATGAGCGCCGGTTGAGACTCTACGAACAGGGCGGGATTTCCAAGAAGGACGTTGAAGCTTCCCAGCTCGCACTGACCACCGCCGAAAACGATCTGCGCCTGGCTGAAGCCACCGCGCGATTGCACGCGACTACGATCAGCCCTAATGACCGCGCTGTCGCCGAAGCTAAGCTCAAACAGGCCGAGGACCGGCTTGCCGGCCTGGAAACTCAGTTGAGCTACGCGACTATTCGCGCGCCGTTCTCCGGGGTTATCACCGACCAATTCCAGTTCCAGGGCGAGTTCGTTTCGGCGGGCGGCAAACTGTTCACAATTGGGGACGTCAGCGACGTGATTGTGAAGGCTCCCGTGGCCGATACGGTAGCCGCTCAGCTCAAGATCGGGGACTCGGCAAAGGTTCTTCCGCAGGACCTCGCCGGCGAGGAACTGGTCGGTATCATTTCGCTGGTAAGCAGAGCGAGTGATCCTCAGAGTCGCACCGTCGAGGTGTGGATCAACCTCAAGAACGAAGGCGGTCGCCTGCGCTCCAATATGGCAGCGAAGGTTGTGGTCTCAACGCAAACTGCCAGCGATGTAATTGTCGTTCCCGTGGCGGCGGTGACACTCGATGCGACAAACGCGAATGAAGGCACCGTTATGGTTGTCGACGATCAATCGATAGCTCACGAAACGAAGGTGACCGTTGGCATTCGAGCAAAAGACAAAACGGAAATAACGTCCGGACTCAAGGGTGGTGAGACGGTTGTCATTGAAGGCAACTACGCGTTGCCCGATGAAACCAGGGTTGAAGTTAGCGAGGACGAAGAGAACAAGAGCGATGCCAATGAAGAAAAGAAGGATACTCCCACAAAAAAGGGAGATCAGCGGTGAGCCTGGCGGGGGTCGTCTCCAGTCAATCACGCGCGGTCGTGGTGCTGGTCGGGCTCCTGTGCGCCGCCGGGATCTACGCTGCCTTAGCACTCCCCGTAGCCATTTTCCCTCAAACTGATTTCCCTCGCGTCGTGATCATCATCGACGACGGCGTTGTGCCAGCCCCCCAGGTTCTCGTATCAGTCACCCGCCCGATTGAAGAAGCGATGAACGGTATTCCGGGCGTAGTGCGCATACGATCTACGACGCAACGCGGGGGCTGCGACGTAAGCCTCTTCTTCGATTGGAAGGTCGACATAATCGAATCGCTTCAGATGGTTCAGGAGCGCCTCGCGCAGATGGCTTCGAGCCTGCCGCCAGGCGCTTCGATCCGCCGCGTTGAACGACTTACTTTTGCGGTCTTTCCTGTGGCCGGCTACAGCCTGACATCAGACGTGCGTGACCCCGCGAGTCTGCGGGACCTTGCGACTTACGTCGTCAGACCCCGACTCACGCGGCTTGCCGGCATTGCGGCAGTTGCCGTCGCCGGCGGAGAAAAACGCGAGTTCCACGTTACTGTCGACCCCGCGCGGTTGGTCGCGCGCGGCGTTTCGCTGGAGCAAGTGGTAGACGCGGTGAACAAGGCAAACATCATCGCCTCGCCCGGTCTAATCGAAGAAAACCATCAACTCGAACTCGCCCTGGTAAGCGGCCAGGCCAAGAAGCCAGAGGAGCTTAACCCGATCGTCGTAGCTGTGGTGAACAATGCGCCGGTTACGCTCTCGGAAGTGGCAACGGTTGGAGAAG
The DNA here is from genome assembly GCA_035576605.1 of Blastocatellia bacterium. Taxonomy (GTDB): domain Bacteria; phylum Acidobacteriota; class Blastocatellia; order UBA7656; family UBA7656; genus Onstottus_A. Next base: position 32,920 of record DATLWF010000598.1, read on the forward strand.
GGGTCGCGCCGAATTACACAATCGTCACCGCGGATGGTCATCCAGCCGTGCTGCTAAACATCACTCGCCAGCCGGATGCCAATACCGTGGAAGTGGTTGACGCGGTGAAGGCGGAGTTGGCCGCGATTCGTCTACAGCTTCCGAAAGATGTCAAAGTCGCGCCATATTACGATCAGTCGTTGCTGGTGCGCGCTTCGATCAACTCGGTCCGCGATTCGATTCTGATCGGCCTCGTGCTCTCGGTCGCGATTCTCTATGGCTTTCTGAGAAACGCTGGAACGACCTTCGTCGCAATACTTGTGATTCCGGTGACGGTGCTCGCGACGTTTCTCGCGATGTGGCTCGCGGGGTTGAGTTTCGACTTGATGACTCTGGGCGGCGTCGCGGCGGCCATCGGTTTGGTAATAGATGACGCGATCGTAGTGGTCGAAAACATCTACACCCACCGGGCCCGCGGCGAGTCTCGTCACGACGCGGTTCAGCGCGCGGTGTCGGAGATAACCATTCCGATTATCGGCTCGACCGTAACGCCGGTGGTCGTCTTTCTGCCGCTCACGCTGCTGACAGGGGTCACTGGCGTCTTCTTTCGCTCGCTTGCGCTGACGATGGCAGTGGCACTGTTGACATCGCTGGTGCTCGCGCTTTCATTCACCCCCGTACTGGCCGAACGATTCATCAAGCCGAGGCGTCGCCCCGCAGGTGAGGAGGACAGCCTTGCGGGCGCTGAACTGGAAGGCGAGCTTGCCGCAGAAGAGCGCGAGGAAGCTAGAGAGCAGGGAAGACTGTTACGCGCGATTGTGGTGCGCTACGAGTGGCTGCTTGGAAAGGCGCTCGACAACCGAGCGATTGTGCTCCTCGTGTGTGCCGGCGTGCTTGCGGGGTCGTATCTCGTCTATCGAAACCTGGGCTCCGAGTTTTTGCCGGAATTCGACGAAGGAGCGTTTGTGCTGGATTACTTCACGCCGCCGGGAACGTCGCTCGCGGAAACGGACCGCATACTGAAACACGTCGAGGACATGTTGAAGGACACGCCGGAGGTTGAGAGCTACTCCCGGCGCACTGGATTACAGCTCGGTCTGTTTATCACCGAGCCTAATACCGGGGATTTTCTCGTGAAACTGAAACCCGGTCGCAAGCGCAGCACCGAGGAAGTGAAGGACGATCTTCGAAAGGAGATCGCGTCAAAAGAACCGGGTCTGTCTCGTGTCGAGTTGCCAGGCATCCTCGGAGACCTGATAGGTGATTTGACCAGCGAGCCGCAGCCGGTCGAGATAAAACTATTCAGCGAGGACGCGAAAGCGCTTCATCTCAAGGCCGCCGAGATCGAAGATGTCATCAAGAAGATTCCGGGCATCGTGGACACATTTAACGGTGTGACGATCAGCGGTCCGGGGATCACCTTCAAGATCGATCCTCAGCGCGCAGCCCAGCTAGGCGTCACTGCGACCGATGTTGCGAACACCGTTACAACCGCGATGACCGGTGACGCGACTTCTGCCGTCCTGCAGCAGGATCGTTTGATCAGCGTGCGGGTAGTGCTGCCCAGGGAGTCGCGACAGTCGCTCGATGCATTGCGGGCGCTGCCAATCCGCTCTCCGGTGAAGAACACGTTGTTTCGTCTCGATCAGGTCGCCGACATTGAGTACGACAAGGGGCAAACCGAAATCGCGCGGGACGGCCTGCGACAGACGGTCGGAGTCACCGCGCGTCTTGAAGGAATCGACCTTGGCTCGGCGATAGGAACGATCCAGGCGAAGCTGGGAAAGGACGTGAAGCTGCCGCCGGGAATGACGCTCGAATACGGGGGGCTTTACCGCGAACAGCAAGCGAGCTTTCGCGAGATGACGCTTGCATTAGGGCTGGCGATTACGCTGGTGTTCATAACACTGCTCATCGAGTTTCGCTCTTTCGCACACCCGGCTGCGATCGTCACCGGGGCAGTCCTCGCGTTGAGCGGTGTCCTCGTCGCGCTCCTGGTCACGCACACGACGCTTAATGTTGTTTCCTATATGGGAATGATCATGGTCGTGGGCATCGTTGCCAAGAACGGAATACTGATGCTGGACGCGGTCGAGGATCATCTGACGGCGGGCGATACGTTGAGGGACGCACTGCTACGATCGGGAAGGCGAAGGTTCAGACCGGTGCTAATGACCTCGCTTGCAGCGATGCTCGGAATGATGCCGCTGGCGCTCGCGCTGGGTCAGGGAGCGGAAATGCTGCAGGCTCTGGCGATCGCGGTGATCGGAGGATTGATGGTGGCGTTGCTGCTGTCGCTTGTTGTTACGCCTTCGGTGTACGCGATGCTTCATCGGCAGCGCTAATCGATGGAACGAGGTAGTTAACTTCTGCTACCATTTGAGGCACTGATGCTTTCAGCGCTTCTTTCATACTTCGCTCAATACGGCTACTGGGTAGTTTTCTTCGGGGTGATGCTCGAGAACGCAGGCGTGCCGGTGCCGGGCGAGACCATTCTCCTGGCGGCCGGGTTCTTCGCTGCGCAAGGTCAATTCAACCTGTGGGAAGTCATGGCAATCGCAGCGTTTGGCGCGGTGCTCGGTGACAACACCGGCTATCTGATCGGCCGCGAAGTAGGGCGAGCGACGCTCGAGCGTTATGGCCGATATGTCGGCTTGACCCAAGGGCGAATAGCGCACATGGACAGGTTTTTCGAAGCGCACGGCAACAAGACGATCCTGGTCGCTCGGTTCATCACCGGCTTGCGAGTGTTTGCGGCGCTGCTGGCCGGTTCCTCGCGCATGCCCTGGCGAACGTTTGCGCTTTACAACATGCTGGGCGCGGTGCTGTGGTCGGTCGCCATCACGCTTGCGGGCTTTTTCTTCGGCCGAAGCTGGGATGTGCTCGAGCACTGGATCAAAGGCGCCGGTCTGATCTTGCTCGGGTTAGTGGTGATTGTCGTAGTCACAATGATTGTTATGAGGCGCCGCAAGCGTAGAGCAGAGGAAGAGCTGGAAGCAAAAGCCGAAGTGTGATGACCGGCAATGGTCCAAACGGATGCGAGTTCGTAGTTCGGCCTTTAGGCGGAAGTTCGTAAGACTGGCTACCAGCGCACGGGGCTACGAACTTCCGCCTAAAGGCCGAACTACGAACTCGAAGCGTCCATCTGCGTTCTATTCTCCGCAGGTTTGTTTCGGTAGATGCCTCAACCCACATTCGAACAGATCGAAAACTACCGCGACCACACGTGGCGGCGCATGCCTGAGCTGCGCATCGAAAACGCCGCTGAAGCCGAGCGGTTTATCGAGAGCGTTGGATTCTGCTCGACGCTGACCGATGCGCGACGCCCCGGACCATCGCTGTACATTGCGGTCTGCGGGAGGCGCGATGCTTACATGCCCCGCAATGTTCAAAAGGACGCCGAATCGAGCCTGGCCTGGTACATCAAAGACGAAGTGATGCGGCGCGGCCGAGTCTATTACGCGAAGCTGGTCCGGGGACGCTCGACTTTCATCGCCCCGCGCTTGATCCCGCAGTTCAACGCGTTGTGGGGTGTCCCTAAAAGAAAAGAGTCTGAGCTGCTTTCACCCAGCGCGCGGGCTATTCTCAAAGTCCTGCGGCGCGAGTGGGAGATGGGGACTCGGGACCTGCGTGTTGAGTCGGGTGTCGCGGAGCGCGCCCGGTTCACCCGGTCGATCGATGAGCTTCAACGCGCGATGAAGGTGATCCCGTCGGAGGTGTTGTACGAGCCGACGTTCACTTACATCTGGTCGCTGGCGGAAGGTCGCTTCCCGCAGGAGTTGTCGACTAAGATCACGCGAGGCGAGGCATTGCGTGAGGTGGCGCGTACTTACTTGCAGGGCGCGGGTCTGACTGCCGTTGGGGAATTGTCGAGAGTTACCGGGCTCTCTCGTCCGGAGGCCGGGCTTGGAAATCATTCGCTTGTGCACGAAGGATTTGTTGAAAGGTTATCGACCGGTGTTTATCGTTTGGCGAGTTTGCCGGGCACGACGCTGACTTGATGCTCCGATTGCGCGGATTATGTTGAACTACTGCCCCGAACAAAAGCGCGGTTCTCATCAAAAACTATTACCTGCTTCGCGGCCTGGGCGCCTTCGATGTTCGAAGTTAGTAGGCGCGGGGGTCGACTCCGCTTCAGTCTCGTCAAGCGCCGAAAAGATTTTCGCTTTCGTTCTCTCAATCAGCTCAACGACGTTTTGCTTCGAGTACCCGGCGGTGCTGATTGGCTCGTGAATCGTAATGCGCACGGTCGAGGGAAACACCTTGATCTGAGCCTTCGGCATGATCTTCGTCGCGCCCGACACGGTCACCGGAACGACCGGCACACCCGCGTCTATCGCCATCATAAACGCGCCCTTCTTGAAAGGCAGCAGGCGGCCGTCGCGTGATCGTGTGCCCTCAGGATAGACGACGTACGACTTGCCATGCCGCAGATTCTCCGTAGCACGCTTGGCACTCTCGACCGCCGCTGGGCTGTTGCTTCGATCAACCGGCACCACTCCCATCAACCGTATGCCGTACCCGAACACCGGGTACTTGAAGACCTCCTTCTTGCCGAGGTAGGCGGGGTTGCGGCCAAGGTAAGTCACAAACAACGGCACCTCGATCAGGCTTTGATGATTGGGTGTGAAGATGTAAGTCTGATTCGGATCCAGCCGCTCTATCCCGCTCACTTCCACGCGCACCCCGACCATCGCAAGCCCGGCGCGAATGAATATGCGAATGGGCGAGTAGATAAAGTTTTCGTTCTTGGTGATGAGAACGAGTGCGATCAACAGCGGCGCCACCAGCGCAATGGATGTGAACCAGAACGCAAGCAGAAAGATTCCGCGCAGTCGTGGCATCACTGGTATTGTCCGCCCGGCTTCAGATTCTCGTTCAGTGTATTCAGAAAAGCAACGAGCGAAGGAATATCCGCGTCTGTGATTCTGATCCTCGCCAGATCCTCATCGCCCTCTCTCACTCGACCGGCGCGCGCCAGTTCGCTCAAGCGCATCAGCTCGGTCAGCGCGCTCTCGATCGTACTGAACCCGCCCGTGTGCATATAGGGCTGCGTGAAAGCGAGATTGCGCAGCGTCGGTGTCTTGAACGACGCGATCATTCGCTGCAGGAACCGGTCGTCGCTTTCCCCGGCTCGTCGCAGCGGGGAACTTTCTAGATCGACAAAGTTCCAGTAGCCTAGGTCTGCACATCCGGGCTTCCGCTTCGAAGGAATCTCGCGAAACTGCGTCGAGGGCCGATGGGCATCCGCGGCGGCGGGGATCTGCAGCTCGGCGAAGCTGCCGTCTCCATTCACCTGGTCGTATTCGCTCTGGCTGATTCCCATGTTATGAAACGAAAAGTCCGTAAACAGCGGCGGTGTGTGGCAGGCGGCGCAATTCCCCGCCGATGTGCCGCCGTGCGTGCGGAAGAACACCTTCAGCCCCTTCAGCGCGGCAGCGCCAAACCCGCTCGACAGCTTCAGCGCTCGTTTCTTTTCGAGCGCGACAACGTTGCCGAGCAAGCGTGCCGCGAAAACCTTTGGGTCTTCGCCCTTTGCCGGTCCCATACTGAGTCCGTTCGCCTGAACGAAGCGATCGAATGGAGTTGTGCGCCCGGTCTTCAGCGTTCGCATATAATCCGCGATTGCTTTTGTGATCCGATCGATTACTTCGGCTTTGCCGAGATCTCCAGGGTCGATGCCGTACGCAGCCTTGAAGTCTGCGCGATAGTTACCGGCATAATCGGAGCCCTCACCGGTATCCTTCAGAATAATCCCGTAGACGCGATCGAAAGCCTGGTCCTCTTCGCCCGGCAACCAGCCCATCGGCCGGCCCGCAAGTGTTCCCTTCACAAGATCCTCGAGCGAGCCGAACTCGCCATCGAAGTGAAGCCTCGGCATTAGCGCCGCGTCCAGGATCGTAGGCGAGTTGCGCAACTCTTCTCTGCGAGGGTCTGCCCCGCGCCAGGGTACCCAGCTCCGAGAAAAGAAATCCGTCTGCGCCCGCATGCCCTGCGGGTCTTCGTCCAGGAGGTGGCACGAAGCACAACTGTTTTGAAGATCACCCTGGGGTGACGAAAAGCGAGCCTCCCGAAAGAGCCTCAGGCCAAGGCGGATTTGAGCAGAAGGTTGTTTGCGCGCGGGGCTCTGGCCGAACGCGGCAAAAGCCAGGGCCATCGCTATGCCGATTGCCGAGAGTTTGGACCACGCGATTCGAGAGTAACGGGAAGAGCCCAACGTAAAGTGCCTTTTTTCAATAGTTTGCTTAGGAGCCCGTGCAACTAACTAGCTGCGCGCGAACGCTGCTTCATTCGTGTTACGCATTGCTGGAGCTGCTCGCGCATAAGCGACGAGCTTAGATGAACGCGGCGGCCGTGTCCAGGTAACACCCAATCAAACGGGTAGTCGAGCAGACGCTGCATCGAGCGAGTCTGCTCGGGCCACGAATACCAGCACACACTCTGTGATGCATGAAGCGACTTGTAGGCCTCGGACCACCAGAGATGGTCACCGGAGAAAAGATATTGATTGCGATACAGCAACACCGTGTGCCCACGAGTGTGCCCGGGAGTTGGGATAGCCAGCAAATCGTCTTCGAGCCTGACTGACTCGGGTCCGGTCAACACGCGCTCGATCCCGGTGAGTGAGCGCCCAATGTCATCACGATGCATAACACGCTCGGCGTTGAAGTGACTGGCCCATTTCTCGTGATCGGCAACGTCGTCGCGATGCGTGAGGAAGATCAGGCGTACGCCGCCAAGCGTCTCGATGCGCTTGACCAGCGGGCTCGCGAAGCGCGGCGAGTCAATCAGCACATTGCCTTCGGGACGCACGATCAAATAGCTCGACGCTCCGTAAGACGACTCTGATGCGAAGCCGCAGAAATAGACATTCTCGTCTATCAGCTCTGGATAGGCCGCGACAGCCGCTTTTGCGGATAGATGGCTGAGCGTGCCGATTGAAGCGGTCGGGCAAGTGACCAGAGCTTTGAGTGCCGCGAATTCTTGTTGTGAACTATCCGGCTGGTGATGCACCGCCGATTGATCCCCGACATCAGCGAAAGTCTCAGGCGCGATCTGCCGGCAGAGATCGCAGTCGATGCAGGTAGTATCGACGAAGAAATCTCCTCTGACGTTCTGGGGATGGCTCAGCTCGACTAGTGCCATACATCTCAAGTATAGGAGGTCATGCACAAAGTGACAAAGCTACGCTACGAGTGGTTGGTGCCAGAGTGTGTTGATCTTTCGCCTAAGAATGACTAAAACCGAGTAGAGTTTACACGGAAATGCCCGAGATTACTTGTCCACCCCAAAGCAGAAGACTTCTTGCAAGCTCTCGGTTATAAACGCATATTCGCCAGGCGTAAGCGGGTTTACAGGCGCGAACTTGTAAGAGTGCTCTCCGAACCTGGTGACATTGACCTGGAAAAACCCGCTCTTCGCTGTCATGAGTGTTGCGGAACCAAACACCAGCAGTCGTTTACCATCCTTAGCTTCGAGTCTGTAGAGCCTCATTTTGAGCGGGTCTATGCCCCAGGGAAGCTGTAAAACAAACTCCAACGTCTGGCCAGCCTTCAAGCTTAGAGAGGAGTGCTCGCCCTCAACTTCCGCCACAACTCTGTAGCCACCGAACCCGAGAGCTCGTAGCTTTGCTCGTCCTTTTACGATTTGCCTCTCAGTGCCGACCAGAGCGTTGGAGGCTGAATCCAGGTAATAAATGACGCCGATGTTTTCGGGCTCCGGAACTTTCTTATCTTGTCCAATGGCGTCATAGAAAAGCAGCAGCGAGAGGACGGAGCAGGTGAGAACACGACTGTAGTTGGTCATCGGTCGACGCCTCTTGGTCTTTGAGTTTGATGCGAACCCCGGGAGGATTCGGCTATGCCCCAACGCTTCTAGGCATATTTAATCCACTGATCACTGGACCTGTCAATGCCAACCAACGCGTGTTCAGCATGATTCTTAGCCGCCTTTTACTACGTGAGGTCATCAGGCACACTACCAGCCCACCTTCCAAGCCGCGACTAACGTTTTTGCGAGTCCTGGCCCTGTGACTCGTGCCATTGTGGCCAGGATTCTCAGTTGAGGAATCGGGACTCCAGACGGACGTACGCACGAAGCTCAGCCATTATCTCCGCGAACATCGGAGGCGTTAGCGATTGCGGGCCGTCCGACCAAGCCTCCTGCGGGCGAGGGTGAACTTCGATGATCAAGCCATCGGCGCCGATCGCTACAGCCGCCTTTGCGGCAGGACGAACCAGGCTCCTGCGGCCGGTGGCATGGGAGGGATCGACAATCACCGGCAGATGACTCAACTCGTTCAACAACGGGACGGCTGCAAGGTCCAACGTGTTGCGGGTGGCAGTCTCGAAGGTTCGAATGCCTCGCTCACAAAGGATTATTTGATCGTTTCCGTGTGATGCGATGTATTCGGCTGACAGGAGCAGCTCCTTTATCGTCGAGCTCATCCCCCGCTTGAGCAGCACCGGACGTTTGACGCTGCCAAGCCGCTTCAGGAGCGCGAAGTTCTGCATGTTGCGTGCGCCAACCTGAAGTATGTCTGCGTACTCGGCGACTACCTCGGTGTCTTCGGTTGTCACGACTTCGGTTACGATTTTGAGCCCGGTCTGAGCGCGCGCTTCGGCCAGCAGCTTGAGTCCTTCCACTTCGAGACCCTGAAAGTCATAAGGCGAGGTGCGCGGTTTGTAAGCGCCGCCTCGCAGTACCTGCGCGCCGGCAAGCTTGACTGCTTCAGCCGTCTCCATCAACTGCTCGCGCGTCTCGACCGAGCAGGGCCCGGCCATCACGATGAACTCCTTGCCGCCGATTTCGAGATCCCCAACGCGCACGATTGTGCGTTGAGGCTGCAACTCACGGCCAACGATTTTGTAAGGCTGCAAGATTGGCACGACGTCTTCGACGCCCGGCACCGAGCGCAGGTTTTGCAAATGGTCTTTGTTGTCTCCGTGCCCGACTGCGCCAATTACCACGCGCTCTTCGCCTCGTATCACGTGCGGTTTGTAGCCGTACCGGCGTATGCTCTCACAGACTTCTTCGATTTGTTCTTCGGTTGCGCTTGATTTCATTGCGATGATCATTGTTTTCTCTCCATCTGAAATCTTGAATCTGAAATCTTGAATCTGAAATCTGCGATCTGCAATCTGAGATCTGAAATCTGAAATCTGAGATCTGAGATCTGCAATCTGAGATCTGAAATGCCCTGCTGGGCCCTCTCACGTTTTACGTTTCACGCATCACTCGTCACGCATCACTTCTCCAGTAGCTCCCCAGCACTCGGACGCTCTCAGCGAGCTCCGAAAGGTTCGCGAGCGCTCGCTCGACGTGGGGCTCGTGCTGATCGCCGATCAGGTCGAGATAGAACGAGTACTCCCACGGGCGGCCCTCGATGGGACGCGATTCGATCTTGGTCAGATCAATGTCGCGCAGCGCGAACGCAGCAAGCGAGCGGAACAGGCCGCCGGGCTTGTTCGCTACCCGAAAGACAATGGATGTCTTCCGCTGGGCCTCGTTCGAAGTCGTTCTGATGGAAGCCGCGCGGTCCGGCCGGGCGAGCAGAAGGAATCTGGTGAAATTCTGGACGTTGTCTTCGATGCTTTCCGCGATGATTTCTGCGCCGTAGACCGCGGCGGCGGTCGCGCCGGCGATTGCCGCGTCCTCCCCGGAGTTGCTCTCGACTATCATCTTGACGCTGCCGGCAGTGTCGTAAGCGGGCGCGACCTCGATTTGCCGATTGGCACGCAGAAACCGTTCGCACTGTGCGAGCGCGACCGGATGGGAGTGGACGCGACGGACATCGGTGAGGGCTACGCCGCGGGGCGCGATTAGATGATGCACGATTCTTACGTTCGTTTCGCCGATGATCGTAAGCTCGTGCTCCATCAGCAGATCGTAGTTCTTATGCACCGAACCGGCGAGGCTGTTCTCGATCGGAGCTGCCGCGGCATCCGCCGCGCCGGTTGACACCGCCTCAAACATCTCCTCGAAGGTCCGACAGGGAATTGTTTCGACACTGGAACCGAGGAGTTGTCGCGCAGCGTCTTCGCTGAAAGCTCCGCGTTCGCCTTGGAAGGCGACCGTAGCTGTATTCTCCGGCTTTGTGTGTTCCATCAACTTCTCCAAAAACTTTAAAGCCCGCTGCCTTCGTCGGAAGGAGCGGGCCTCAAAATCCTAGTATCCGTTCTCGGACTAGACCCCGGCATCCTCCGCAGTTGCTGCGGTGCTAAAGCTAAAAAAGCTAAACCGGAAGCAGCCTAAACGCCTGTCGCCTCTCGCCGCGTTATTGTTATCTTGTAAAATCCCTAAGGCCATTGTTCACTCCCTGTCGTTTCCAGCTTGGGCGGCATTATCAATGAGAGCCTCGAAGCCTGTCAAGGTGTTTGTCGGCCCGATGACCTTCCTGGATTGCAGCCTCCGAGGACATAGCACGCCACCGATAGCACGACACAGCATGGATTATTTCTGGTTCTTAGCAGTTCATGCCTACTGACTCATATTCCCTATATCTTCGGTGAGCTTCTGAAGTTTTAGCCGGTCGAGTTTCTCAAACGGCAACGAGCAGAACAGGTCGATTCGTCTTTGCAGTTGTATTGCGGCATACCTGAACTGGCGGAATTTTGCGTCGTCCGTTCCGGTAGCTAACGCGGGGTCTGGAATACCCCAATGAGCTACGATAGGTTGACCGGGCCAAATCGGGCATGATTCGCGCGCGTTGTCACAGACCGTTATTACGAAATCAAATTCGACCGCTTCGTATTCATCCCAGGACTTGCTGCGAGCTTCGTTAGCGTCGATGTGATAAAGCTCCTTTAACACTCGCAAGGCATAAGGATTCACAGTGCCCGTCGGGTAGCTGCCCGCGCTGTAAGTCTCGAAGCGGCCCTCCGCGCATCTCCTGAGTAGATACTCAGCAATGATGCTGCGGGCTGAATTGCCAGTGCACAGGAACAGGATGCGTCTTGTCATCACTCGTTTTCTCCCTTTGTGATTGGCGCGCTACTTCGCCCCCTGTAAAGAATTCTGCTGAGCACTGTCGCGGCGCTCGCAGCGACCGCGATAACAAGCGTAGCGGGACGAAGCCCAGTAGTGACCAATAAGATGACGGTAATACCGGCCAGCCACAACTGCGCAAAACCGAGAAAGAGTCTCAGCCATCCCCAGATCAATTTGCCGTGACTCTGCGTCCATACCAGACCACTTACATATGCCCAAGCGAATATAAGCGCAGTATAAGAATCACATAACACATAATGCAAGCCGTATATGTTTACTGGTAGACTTAAGGGCAATGAAAGGCCGAAACAAACAGTTTGATATGGATCAATTACTTCGCGCGCTGGCTGATCGGACGCGACTGCGATTGCTCAACCTGATGGGGAACGATGAAGTGTGCGTCTGTTTCTTTGTCGAGATTCTGAGAGAAAGCCAGCCAAAAATATCGCGCCATCTGGCGTACTTGCGCAGAGCGGGGATAGTCGTATCCCGCCGCGAAGGCAAGTGGATGCATTATCGGATTACCGAGCCGCCTGATCTTCATGCTGCGAGGGTGCTTAGTGAGGTGCGAGCTTGCTTAAACGAGGACAAGAAGATGCAGCGTGAGCGTTCGCGTTTGGTGAGCGCGTTTTGTGCGGCCGATCTGCCCATACAACTTCGGGGAGCACCGCGACCGACGAATTACTCGGGGGTTGTTGATTCGACCACTGCCGTGTGATGCTTCATCAAACGCGCTCGAGCCCGAACATCTTCTTGTAGTGCCGATACCAGTCGCTCTGAAACACTTCGTCCGGGTCGTGCTTGACCTTCAGCTCTAGAAACTCCCTGAACTGCGGATAACAAGCTTCCACCTGCTCCTTCGTCGCGAAACGGTGATAAGTCAGGTAGTAGCTTCCGCCATACTTGACACCCAGATCGATTAAACTGCGAAACGCGGCGGCGGCATTCTCCAATCCCGTCGTGTCGTGGTTAACGTGTAGATTGAAGATCACGCACGCAAACGATTTGCGGGCCCAGCGGAGAAAGCTCTCTTCGTCCTTCTCGATCAACCGAACCGTTCCATAGATCACGTTCCCGTTTTGGTTTCTCAAAGCAACGCGGGCATCTTCCATGAAGCTCGCCAAGGATTCCCTTGGAACATATATCTCGGTGATCATCTCGGTGGCTTTCACCTTCGCGCCCAGCTTGCGATCGAGCTCTTCGTGATAGTTGTCCACGTAGGCAGCCGACAGTTGAGAATCGGCCCAGTAGACCTGCCCCGATGTTGCGAGATACCGCTTCGTATAGACCTCGAACGCGCGGCGCTTGTATTTATGCGAATAGTACGTCAGCCGCGCCCAATCCTCCGGGTGAAACCGGGTAGGGTTTACGGTGAGCGGCGTCGCCGGATCAACCGGGCGATAACACGAGAAGACTCCGCGGCGGAGAAAGCTTTCACGGCTGCTGTCGGTCGCGAACTGGAAGTCTCCGTACAAGTACCCATCCGCGATTCGCCGATCGAAGGACTGTATGATGTCTTTCATGTCTCGAATCTCGACTATGCGCTGTACTTTCCTGCGTTCCCACAACCGCAGCCGCACTGATGTCACGATGCCAAACAGACCGTAGCCGCCAATGACTAACCGAAACAGCGCAGAGTTCTTGTCGCGGCTGCATGGCACGACCGCGCCGGTGTGATCCATCAGAGTGAAGGAATCAACCTGGTCGATGATCGGCTTGAATTTCAAGCCCCGGCCGTGAACATTCGAGGCGAGCGCGCCGCCGATCGAGAGCCGATCCGCGCCCGTCTGTTTCTGCACTATGCCCCACTGTTTCTCACGGCCGGCTTGAACTCTCATCAAGTAGTCGAGCAACTGAGGCCATTCAATCCCTGCCTCGACCTCGACGATGCCTCGTTCCGCATCCAGGTTCAGCACGCGATTCATTCCCGTCATATCGACGAGGATTGTCCCGGTACCGAACTGCTGCGCGCCCATCGAATGGCGTCCGCCGGAAATGCTGATGGCTTTGCCTTGGGCTCTGGCGGTGAGGATCGTGGCGCGCATATCGTTCGAAGAGAGCGGCTTGATGACGCGGCTGACACGAGTCGCGTTGAGCTGAGAGTGAATGTCATTGACGATGGCTTCTGAGTTGTCGGACGTTTTTGGCGCGACAGCTATGAGCGACTGTGGGGACGCCGAGCCGGTCAATACGCCGGGCATCGCAGCAACGGCGCAAGTCGCTTTCAAGAAATCGAAAAACTCTCGTCGTGATAACGTCATGGTCGTCCTCGCGATGGTCACCTCAACCGCGTGTTCACGTTACGTAGGCACTATCTATGCTCGCCGACAGCATCGCTGCGGCAAATCATTTCTTCGACTTGGCGCCCGCTGGCGTTCGCGCCTTTTGCACCTGTTTCATAAAACCGCTGGCGATCTTTCCCGCGGCGGTGCCGAAGAGCGAGTTCACCTTTCCGCTGGCGACAACGAGCCGAGTCCTTGTGTCGACGACGACATAGGGATATTCGGTCGTAAAATTTGATCGTCGAACCTCCATAACGAGGTCAGCAGCTTTCGAGTCTTTTGTTACGAGCAAGCCCGCTTGTTGGAACTCCGCGCGCTTTAGCAGCTCGCTCTCAATCACCTCTGATTTCACGAATGCAGTTCGCGAGCAGACGTAAATGATGCGAGCGGACGCCAGAATAGCCACAGGATCTACGGCCGATTCTGTTCCAGCTTGAGGAATGGTCGCCAATCTCAATCGACTTTCGTTCTGACCCGTCGTATGCATCGCTCGGGCTGAGCGGTTCAAGCCGACATTCAACACTAGGATCAGTAACAGTCCCACGGTTAAGTTTGCTAAGCTTGATTTCAGTCTAGCCATTTGATTCTCCTCGTGTATGACGAAGGCCCTGAGTATCCATGAATACTCATTTGACCTCGTCCTGTTCCTATCGCCAGAAGCCAGGCTGCCGGCGTTATCGATCGGTTCGTGATGGGGGTCATATTCGATTTCCTATGATCTTGGCCGAGGTGTAAGCGTCCAGCGGCGAGAGCAAAATGATCATCAGCCAGATCGGAATTGCCATCAGCGCCAATAGCATTCTCTTGGAGACGCTGCCCCTTCTAGCGCCCGATGCGCTTGCTGGCACGCCGGCCGAGACCGCATTGACCAGTGGGCCCGATACGGGATGATAGAGCTTCTGCTGCGAAACGTACGCAGTCGCGTACTGCTGTAGCGGTTCGGACCAGGAGTAGCCGACTGAGACCATCGTCGGGGAAGAAGAGGGCAGCGCGTGGCTTTGGCACGCTCCGCACGAGCGACAGAACCTGCTCTCCTCGATTAATCCGGCGCCGCAACTTCTGCACGGCTTGATTGCTACGGTAGTTGTCTGGTCCGATTCGTACATAAGCCGCTCCTTTCCAGAGTTCGTAGTTCGGCCTTTAAGCGGAAGTTTTCCGTTCAGAGTATCGACTTTAGTCGGAAGTTTGTCGTTCAGAGTACCGACTTTAGTCGGCTCGTTGAAATTGGTCATCAAAAACATCGCCGACTAAAGTCGGTACTCTGAACGGAAAACTTCCGCTTAAAGGCCGAACTACGAACTCTCATCTACGGACTGTTCCGGGTTGCTGCTCAGGTTGCTGAATGACGGGCAGCGTCGCGGGCTTGAGGAATTTGATTCGGAGAATGGTTCCGGGGCCGATGCGAATGTCGCTTCCTTTAGTGAGCAGTAGACCTCCGATCATTCCCGCTGCCACGCCGATGCCGCCGATACCCAGTGCTTGTCTGCCGGAAGCACCGGCCGCGCCGCCAAGCGCCACGCCCACAATCGCCCCGGAAAACCCGAGTGACGAGGCTTTTCTCATGTTCTCGACGGTCTTTTCGCCCCGATGTCCGCCCTTCAACTTACCCCGCTCATCAGCTTTGATCGTTTCCTCTTTATCCCAGTCGTCAATCGCGGTAACCTGCGCCGAGATCGGCATCCGGCCAGAAGCCGTGACAACGCTCTCGAAGTTGATCGACAGGTGCGAGCTTCTTTGCCCGCGTTTCGCCGGCGCGATTTTCATAATTCGACCTTGGAACTCAGCTCCGCGAGGCAGCACGATTTCGCCCTCTCCATAAATCGGCTCGGCTAGCGTCGCGGTGATGATGTCGTCAGGCTCGCTGAGCTTCGAGTTGATGCGTGATTGAAGGGTGAGACGTGCCTTGGTTTCGGACTGAATGGTTGCCTCTCGGAGCGGCTGCGGATCGCGGTCGCGCGCCGGTATCGCGGTGGAGAAGCCGACCATCAGCAGCGTTACGGCAGTGGCTCGGCGAGTGATTGAATGTGACATATTCGTGCCTCCTGATCTGACGAGATTGTATGGTCAAAGTCAGGCAGGCACTTGTAGATGTGTGACACTTATTGAAGCGTCACAAGTATCAGACGAGCGGTGTTGTGAGGAATTCTTTGAAGTTGCGCAGCTCGTCGAGCGATGAGTCGGCTATGATTCGGAACACTCGAGTCCGGCAACCCGCGGGAAGCTGTGTTGCAGTGAGCGCATCGGTTATCACCATCGCGCTCGACTTCAAGCCCTTCTGCCAGCCCGGTTCGCGTGCATCGCGAAAGCTCATCGCGTCAGGGTCGAGCGCGGCAGCGACCAGGATCGTGCGCGCCCATTTCAGGAAATCAGGCCAGCGCGAGACGACCGTCACAAGCGAGTCAGCCGAGGGGCGCTCCTGACCCGCAATTGATCCGGGCACCGAGCGCAATCGCAACAGCAAGCACGACGCATCGGGTGGCAGGGCGGCTCTCACCCCCTCTGCCTGACCGTACATTGCAACTGCTGCGGCGCCGGCGAGCACCTCAGGACGAGAGCATTCCTCGATCCCCACCCCCGCGACTCGAAAGCTGGTTGCTTGTTTGATTTCAGCGATCAGTATGCTGCGCATCTCTTCGTCCGGTTCGATGACCAGGAAGTGATCGGGCGGTTGAGTCTCAAGCCAGCGCTTGACCCGCGCTTGAATCTCGCCGAGCGAGTGGCCTCTTTCACGAGCCACCTGAAGCAGCGTCGATATCAACTGATCGAGTTCAAGCTTCGGATCGGTTGCAACATCTGTACTGAGCTCGCGAACGTAGACCCCGCTTCCTTTGCGGAACTCGACCCAGCCTCTCTTCTCCAGGTCCTGAAAGGCCGCGCTCACTGTGTTCGAGTGAATGTCGTAGCGGCGCGCGAGCTCGCGGGTGCTTGGGAGCTTCTGGCCGGGCTTCAGATCATTGCTTACTATGCCGAGGAGGATCTGTGTCGCGAGCTGCTCGCGCAGAGGGACTTCGCTGCTTTTTGAAAGCCAGATTCGCATGGCCTGCAAGGCTGCTTTGCGTCTTTGCGAGACTTTGCGTCTTTGCGCGAAACTTGCTTTCTCGAAAGAGCCCGTTTCGCGCAAAGACGCAAAGTTCCGCAAAGACGCAAAGACACTTCACTGCGCTGCCGGAAAGTGCTTCACATACCAATTGATGCAGCGGTCTATTGAGTCAACTACATGTTTCGATTCCCGAATACCGTGACCTTCGCGCGGGTACCGAACCATGATCGCTTCCACGCCAACATCTCTAAGCCCGATGTAATACTGCTCCGCCTCGGCGATCGGCACGTCGTTATCATTCTCTCCGTGCATCAGCATCGTTGGTGTCCTGGCCTTGGCCACGTGTTTCAACGCCGAGCGCTCCCACAGCACGTCCATCATATTACCTTGATGCGGAAAGATTCCGAATTCCATCTGCTCATACTGATTGTAGTAAGTCATGTAGTTGTAGCTGATCAGATTTGATATTCCGGCGATGGGTATCGCCGCTTTGAAGACGCTCGTCTGGGTGATCAGCCAGTCGCTCAGTTGCCCGCCGTAGCTCACGCCCTCAACGCCCAATCGGTCGCGATCGATCCACAAGTAGCGTCGCATCGCCGCGCTCAAACCATATAGCACGTCTTGCGCTTCGTTGCCGTTCTGATCTCCAAAGACAGCATCGGTGAACGCCTGGCCGTAGCCGGTCGAGCCTCGATAGTTCACCAGCAAGGTCGCCCACCCGCGCGCGGCATAGACTTGATGCTTGAAGTTGAAGGCTGGTCCCTGCTGGCCGTGCGGACCGCCGTGAATGTTGACGATCAGCGGGTGCCGCGAGGTTGCAGTCATCCCGAGAGGCCTGGTGAGAAACGCTTCGACCGTATACTTGTTGTCGTTGCTGATGAAGGTGAATGATTCGACCTCCGCGATCTGCTTGCCCGCGAGAACATCCGCGTTGAGGTTAGTGATCTTCTTTGTGGCCGTGTTGCCGCTCTTTACAAAAAGCTGGGCTAAATCCGCCGGACCTGCGAACGAATAGGCGATCGAGTTGTCGTTCGCAACGGACCACGCTCCGACGGAGCCGCGATCATTAATAATGACTTCGGGTGTTCCGCCTGCGACAGGCAAACGAAATAAGCGGACATTGCCTCGATCCTGCACGGTGAACAGGACAGCCTTGCCGTCGGCGGACCACGCAGGCGCGCCCTGCCGGTTATCGATCATCGAGCTGATCTCGCGACGGTCGCTACCATCCGCGTTGATCAACCAGACGTGAGTGTCTTCCATCGTAGTCTCGAGATCCGTCAGGCCGCGCTTTGTTGCCTGATAGACAATGGTCTTTCCGTCGGGCGACCATCGCGGGCGATACTCGGCGCTCTCGGTTGAGGTCAACCGCCGCATTGATCCGTCTGAGACTTTCAACGTGAAGATGTCATAGTTGAAGAACTGGTCTTCGTTAGGCTCGCGGTTTGAAATGAAAGCGATCTCTTCGCCGTTTGGCGACCAGTCAATCGAGTGCTCGTAGTGATCGCCGTGGGTCAACTGCCTGACCTGGCCGCTTGCGATATCGACCACAAAGATGTGCAGCCGGCGATTGTCGTTGAAGCGGGTGAAGCCTTCGCTGTCGTCCGGCTTATAAAGGTAGCGGGTGATCACGACTGGATCGCCGGTCGCGTCTTGAGTCTCGGGGCCAGGCACTGCGTTGACGAACGCGATGCGCTTGCCATCGGGGGACCAGGCGATGCTCTTGCCGGTTGAAGGCAGCGGGTTGTTGGTCCCCTGTATTGGTGAAAGGAACTTTGCGTGTGAACCGTCAGCGTTCGCTGCGATGAGTCCAGACTTATCGCCAACTGTTCCCTCATAGGCTATCGATCGCCCGTCGGGTGACCACTCGGGATTCGAGGACGGCTCTTTTTCGCCGCCGAGCCTGATCGACTTGTTGTCGGCGACGGTCATGCTCCAGAGCTGCGAGTAAGGCCGGCCGGGTCCGTCATTGTTGATCACCGTGTAGGCGAGTCGCGATCCATCCGACGAGAATTTCACTTCGCCAACCGAGCGGAGCCGCAGAAGGTCACTGCTTTGAAGCCCGCGGGTCTGAGCGGCAGCCGCGCCAATCATTATCAACACCAGCGCAGCGGGCAGAATAAATATTCGAAGTGTTCGCATTCGTTCCCTCACTTTCCGAAAAGGTCGAAGCAGCGATCGACATACATAATTGCAAAGAGCAAGATATACGGAAAGGGAGTTGGGCGGAAGGGGTGTAATTCAAACTGAAACTTTTCCAAGGGGATGCGGTTGACATAAACAGCTCACTCGTCCACCGGGCAGCGTTCTCATTAACACCCAACTTCAGGTGGTTGTAACATCACACTTCAGTGAGGTGTAACCGCGTAGCGGTGTCCTATCGATAGTTTGCGTGGTTCGGGCTCTCCTGGGCCGCGTAGCGGTTACCTATGTAAATCGATTCTGCAGAAACATAGGTAACCGCTACGCGGCCCACGTGCCTCGCCAATCCCGCAAGCTATCGATAGGACAGCGCTACGCGGTTATCCTCTGTTGCGTTGTTGAAGGTTGCCAAATGGAATGTCCAAACTCCAGTCACCTCACTGAAGTGAGGTGTTAATCAGAACAAATCAGAACCACATCTTATCCTTGGATAAGTCTCACTTTTGATCGCACCCGGGCGGAAGCTCTTTCTCAGGTGATCTGATTTGTTGAACGCCGCGGGTTCTTAGCCTTTTCGCTTGCGCTTCTCGATCAGCATGTTGAAGGTGTACGTCTTCTCGGTGATTTCCTTCTTGAGCCTGCTTTTCTGCGCTTCGTCGGAGCTGGCTTCGAGCCGCTTCTTCAGGGCGTCGATATCTTTGAGCATCTCCACTTCTTCCGGCACAAAGTTGTTGCTCTTCAAGATCGAATAGGCCATCCTCAGGTCTTCGGGTGTTTCGAAGTAAGCTCTGAGGTCGATGGGCTTGCCTTTGCCGGACAAGTCGTCAAACTCTCCGGCTTCAATGGCCTTTCTTATTTGCTCGTCCACGAATTTTTCCATAGACATTCCTGCTAGATGACAGTGCCATCCGGTATCACGCCGGTCTTTGGGACGATCACTATCCCGTCGCGGATGAAGTAACCGTCGCCGTCTAGCTCCGTTTGGTGCGCTTCGTTGAGTATCTGAACTCCCGCTCCAATGCGTGCGTTCTTGTCGATGATGGCGCGGCGGATGAAACAGTTTGGTCCTATGCCGATTCGTGGATAACCTCGATTTATGTCCGCTTGCAGCTCGTCGAGATTCTGGTAGAAATCAGCTCCCATCATCAGCACTCCGTCAAGCCGTGAGCCATGCTCGATGCGGCTGCGAATTCCGATGATCGAGTCCGTTATCGTTGCGCCGTTGATGATGCAGCCTTCGGTGATGATCGAGCTCTGTATGTGACAATCAAGCAGCTTGGACCCGGGAAGGTAGCGCGGCCGCGTGTACATCGGCGCGTCCGAGTCAAAGACGTTAAACGGCGGGAGCGGCAAAGTCATCTCGATGTTCGCACGATAAAATGCCCCGATTGTCCCGATGTCCTCCCAATAACCGTCGAACAGATGTGCCTGTACGTTGTAGCGCAACAGCGCTTCGGGAATAATCTCCTTTCCGAAGTCCGCCCCTTGCGGCATTTCTTCGAGCAGCAATCGCCTCAACACGTCTTTGTGAAAGACATAAATACCCATCGACGCGAGGAAGGGCCGCCGCTCGGCTTGTTCTGGCGTAAGCCCGAGGTGAGTGGTGTCGACCCGCATATGCTCGAGCGCTTCGCCTTTGGGCTTTTCGCTGAACTCAATAACGCGGCCGGTGTCGTCGATCTTCACCAGCCCGAATTCTGAAGCTTCTTCCGCGCGCGCGGCTGTGACCGAAATAGTCACGTCGGCCTGAGTTTCCCAGTGCCGCGCGATGAAATCGCGATAGTCCATACGGTAAAGATGGTCGCCTGACAGCACCAGGATCGTCTCGCCCTTGTAATCGTCCAGGTGATGCAGGCTCTGGCGCACCGCGTCGGCGGTCCCCTGAAACCAGTCGGGCCGTTCCGGGGTTATCTCAGCGGCGAGAATCTCAACAAAGCCGTTGGTGAAACGACTGAAGCGATACGTTCGTGCGATGTGCCGGTTGAGCGACGCCGAGTTGTATTGCGTCAGTATCAAGATGCGCAGTATGTCGGAGTTGATGCAGTTTGAAACGGGGATGTCGATCAAGCGGTACTTACCGCCCAAGGGAACAGCCGGCTTGGCTCTCTGCCTGGTGAGGGGATGCAGCCTCTTGCCCGCGCCTCCCCCCAGTATCAGTGCCAGCACCTTTTCCGCCGCCATCCGCGTTCCTCCCGAAGAGATGCCTCGTGCTGCGTGGAGCAAGAGTATAACCGTGGCGCACTTTGTGTGGAAGCGCGATAGTGACGGATTTTCTATTTTCTATTTTCTATTTGTCATTATTTGTCATTTGTCATGGATTAGGAGCTTCCCTATACAATGACAAATAGAAAATAGAAAATAGAAAATAGAAAACAGGTAGGTCGCTTGTTGCTGGCATTGGCGTTGTATAGGATGGTCGCCGCACCATTGAGTCATATGAATCACACCTCACGAACTGATATTCGAATAGCAGAGCAAGTTAGTCGAGCAATCGAAGAAAAGACGCCTGTCGTTGCGCTCGAATCAACAGTCATAGCCCACGGTCTTCCTCACCCGCTCAACCTCGAGACGGCTTTGGCATGCGAAGAAGACATACGACAGCACGGCGCGACCCCCGCAACTATCGGCCTCATCGACGGAGTTCCAACTATAGGATTGAGCGAAGACGAAATCAGCCGCTTCGCAACTGGCCAGACGGCGGACGGACGGCGAATTGAGAAGGTGGGACTGAACAATCTCGCAGGTGTAATGATGAAGCGCCGCTGGGGTGCGACAACCGTCGCGGCAACGATGCGCCTTGCGCAAGCAGCGGGCGTCCGCGTCTTCTCGACCGGAGGAATCGGTGGCGTGCATAGAGGAGGCGCTGAATCCCTGGACATCTCCGCTGATCTGACAGCTCTCGGGAACACACCGCTCATCTGCGTGTGCGCGGGAGCAAAAGCCATACTCGATCTGCCGAAGACGCTCGAGTACCTGGAAACGCTTGGCGTTCCGGTAGTCGGATACAAGACAGAAGAGTTTCCGGCGTTTTATTCGCGCAGCAGCGGATTCGCGGTGGACGTAAGAGTCGAAACCCATGACGAAGCGGCAGAAGTTGCTCAGCGTCATTGGCGGATGGGCAGCCACACTGCCGTGCTCGTTTGCGTTCCGGTCCCCGTTGAGTTTGAAATACCGTCTGCCGAAATCACTGTTGCGACTGATGAAGCCATGGCGCGATCTGCGTCTCATCACGTTCGCGGAAAGGCGGTCACTCCATTCTTGCTTTCAGAAATGGAGAAGTTGACTCGCGGGAAGACGCTGACCGCGAACCGCGCTCTACTTGTGAACAATGCCGGAATCGCGGCGCTCATTGCTCTAAGTCTGGACCGAGAAGACTAAACATACACCAAGGCGGGAATCACTTTGTGCCTTTGTGTTTAGCCTGTTTATCAATATAATCCCTTCGCCCACAACACAGTTTCACAAGCAACTTATCGATAACGGAGGCAAGTAACATGGCTGCAGCATCGGCAAAGCAGATCGAACTGGACCAATCTCATTCAGAGCCTCGCGCGCGATCACGGCGGCCCTGGCTGCGCATCCTCATTGTGTTGCTGGCCCTGCCAATCGCCGCGTTTGTGGCCCTGGGGCTATGGCCTGTTCAAGCGGACTTCGTAGGCGACGGTAACACAGCCGGAGTGGGCAAGGGCGGAGGCGGGCTCGTCCGCCAGTTCCCGAAGATGGTACTGCGCGCCGACAATCCGCTGGCAACCGCGGCCGACGACGAGCGCGTCCAGCTTGGGAAGTTGCTTTTCTTTGATCCGATTCTTTCGGGCGCGAACGACATCTCGTGCGCGACGTGTCATCATCCGGACCTCGGCTTCACCGACGGGCGACCGCTGTCAATGGGCAAGGGAGGTCACGGCATCGGCCCCGATCGCGTCGGTGGATCGGTGGTTCGGAGAGGCTCGCCGACTCTGTGGAATGCTGCGTACAATCACAAACAATTCTGGGATGGCCGCGCCGAAGATCTCGAAGATCAAGCCAGGGGACCCATAACCACCGACATCGAGATGAACCAGAACCCCGACACGCTTGTGAAAGAGCTCAAAGATATTCCCGAATACGCGCGGAGATTCGATGACGCGTTCGCAGGCCGTGAGGGCTCGGCGGTGACGATCGAGAACGTTGTAAAATCGGTCGCCGCATTCGAGAGGACACTCACGGCTAACAACTCGCCATTCGACCGCTTTGTAAGAGGCGAGCTGGGCGCGCTTACACCCGAGCAGCGGCGGGGGTTCAACTTGTTCCGGTCGGGGCGCACCCGGTGCTTTGAATGCCACGGCCTTCCGACTTTTGCCAACCGCGACTTCAAGATCATTGGCGTGCCCGATGCGGATCCTCAGCAACCAGACTACGGCCGCTTCGAGGTGACTAAGGGCGAAGGCAACAAGTACGCCTTCAAAGTCCCGACCCTGCGCAACGTCGTCTTGAACGCGCCTTACATGCACAACGGACGGTTCAAGACGCTTGAGGAGGTGCTCGACTTCTACGCGGCAGGTGGGGGACCCGGCGTCGGGTTCAAAGAGCCGAAAGTGGATGACAAGATTCACACCTACACGATCACACCAGCGGAGAAGCAGGATCTGATTGCGTTCTTGTATGCGCTGGTCGACGAATCGAATCTGCCCGAATTCCCCGCAAAGGTGCCTTCCGGATTGCCCGTCGTGCCGAGGCTCAAGAATCCGGCGCGCGAGCTTGTTGCGAAGTACAACGTTGGTTCCTCGGAGGAGGTGATCGCCGATCGTGCGCCTCAAACGATCACCGTTAAAGCGGGTGAGTCGATTCAGGCGGCGGTGGATCGCGCCCGGCCCGGCGACGTTATTGAGGTTATGCCTGGGATTTATAAGGAGGAAGTGAAGGTTGATCTGGATAACATCACGCTTCGCGGTGTCGGCGGGTCAACTGGGGCGGTGCCGGGCGTCGTCGCGCGTCCTGTTCTGGACGGCGAGAAGAAGCTCTCGGACGGCGTGCTCGCAACCGGGAGCAACTTCGTCATCGAGAACTTCGACCTCCAGCACTACGTCGCCAACGGCGTAGTGGCTCAGCACGCACGCAACGTTACTTTCCGCAACCTGAAGATTGACGACACCGGACTATACGGCGTCTATCCGGTGAGCTGCACCGGCGTAAGAATCGACGGCTGCGTTGCAACCGGCATCGCGGACGCCGCGTTGTACGTTGGCCAGTCGCGGGACATCGTCGTTCGAGACTCTGAAGCCCACGACAACGTAACCGGTATCGAGATCGAGAACTCAGTCAACGCGGTCGTCGAGAACAACTATGTTCACGACAACACCGGTGGGATCCTGGTATTCATCCTTCCCAACAATCCATCGAAAGTCGGGCACAACTGCATCGTCCGCAACAACCGGGTGATCAACAACAATCATGCGAATTTCGGCAACCCGAATTCAATCGTGTCGAACGTTCCGCCCGGCACCGGCGTGATGGTGATGGCCGCTGACAACAACGAAGTCACCGGGAACGAGATTCGAGGGAACGACTGCTACGGCGTTGCGGTGTTCAGTCTCGAAGTTGCTTTTGAGAAGGGCACTGCCTTCGACGTCGGGCCGGTCCCCGAGAACAACTGGATCCACGACAACACCTATTCCGACAACGGCCACAATCCGGCGGGAGCGCTGAAGCGCGCG
>DATLWF010000599.1:0-4072 GCA_035576605.1 Blastocatellia bacterium
ATGCTGCGATGTCCGATCGCCAGGGACAATTTCTTCTCCCACATCTCATTTGGTTCCCCGGTGCAACATACACGCTTGTGATCTCTGCGGACATTCATAATGTGCGGCGCACCAATGTGAGCGCCCCAGCGACCTATCCAACCAGCGGCATTATCGATATCGGCGAGTTGTTGTTTGACGAAGAAAGACAAATACCTTTCCTGGAAGGCCCTATCCGTCACATACGACACGACGAGTTGAATAGCAATTATTATAAGGAATTGTACGAACGCTTGACTGCGACCGCGGAAACTCACAACGATAGGATTGACGCGGTCTGCAAGTACGTAGCCACGAGGCACAATCCCTTTGAAAACGCCTGGAGCTTTCGGTCTGCTCGCCAAATCCTTGAAAGAGGCGCCCCTCATTGTAGTAATCTGGCTTTTGCTATGGCGGCGATCACGGCGGCCGGAGGGTACCCGACGAGAACAGTTCACACTAGCGATAATCCGCAGTTCATACGGACACACGTTGCGGTGGAAGTCTATTATGATGACGGATGGCACCTCTACGATCCGACTTATGGAATATCTTTTGGCAATAAGGCGGGAAGCGTTGCGAGTTACAAGGACCTAAGACTCGCACCGACTCTGATCGAGCGAGGAGCTTTCCGCGGCATCCAAGGAGCGGTCATCCAGGCGGCTCTGGAGTGGATGCTCAATGCCTATGGTTCCGGATTGCATCAGTTCTATTACGTAGATGAAGATGTGTTTGCTTGAGCGTGTTTTACAAACGCATCCTCGTAACCGGCAGACTGCCTGATCAGGCTCTCATGATTTTCCGAAATTGAATTTGAGGACGAGAATTAACGATCTTCTCAAGAGAGCAACAATGAAATATAGAAGGCTCTCGATCTCTGCGGTATTCCTGATGTCGCTCGTGGTTGGTTTCCTGTCCCCTGGACTTCCGTGGTCAGCTCGGTGCCGTCACCTTAGGAACCGGCTAATGACCAAAGCTCGAATGAAAGCTTACAAGTGGCAGGGCATTTCACCAAAGCTCATCTCCCTGTCGGGCAAGATCATGGGAAGAGATCAGCCCTATAAAGGCGCAGAAATCGAAGCGCTGGATTCCATTTCCGGGTGGGCAGCTATGACTAATGAGGATGGGGCATTTGTGCTCCCCGATCTGATGTGGTATCCAGGCGCCCAATATGTCTTGCTTGTTAAGGCAAATGATTACCAGGAACGAGGGCTGCAAGTGCAGGCTCCTGTGAGCTACCCGGAAAACGGGATCCAAAACATCGGTGAACTACGATTTGATCATGGCTACAAAATTGATCGAGACATACCAGGACAGAATTCTGCCAGTTATGTCGAATATGATGGGAAGAACAATGAATATTACAAGGCACTGTTTGACAGATTGACTGCAAGCAAGCATACAGACGAGGAAAAACTGGGAGCGGCAACACAGTACGTTGCCGGCAAGCTCAGGTCCGATGTCATCGCAGGAAACTCCGAATCACCACGGCACCTGAATGACGAATCGCCACGCCAAATCCTGGAAAGCGGCTCACGCTATTGCGGGAAGCTCTCGCTGGCACTGGCCACAATTGCGAGGGCTGGGAATTACAAAGCTCGACTGGTTAATGTTATTGACGCAATGATCCAACCCTCCGCTCATATGGTGACTGAGATCTACTACGGAGACCAGTGGCACTTATATGATCCGACCGCGGGATCCAGTCTGCGCGACAAGGAGGATAGCAGAACAGTTAGTTACAAACAGCTATGCTTGGCGGTCGACTCTATGTCGATAGACGCGGTTCCTGACCACTTGCCCAAAACTCATAACTCCGAAGCAGATTGGCTGCATAATGTCTATAGATCTGGCTTTCATCACTATTATTATTTCAGAGAGTAGGAGACACAGGCGCAAAGTCCGTTAGCCAGACACGGGGTCTGAGGTTGTGTCCGCCAGGTTTAGGATCCCGGTAGGCGCTGTTGTGCCGCACTCTCCTTCAGACTAGAATTACTCCTGGTAACCGGACGCAGTTGCCCCCAAAGACGCGCAATTAAATAGCGCGCCTTTTGGGCAGAATGGAAGGAGATACTCACATGTCCCGAGACCGTAGACCCCTCACCGACGTCAGCGCAAAGCCGGGCGGCGCCCACTCCATGAGCAAGGCCACCGAGTTGGCCGCTGTCCTTGAAGCCCATCGCGGCGAGCGACACGCGATCGTTATGCAGGACTACCCTGATCCCGACGCGATATCTACTGCCTGGGCCCACAAGTTGATAGCCGCAAGATTCGGCGTTGAATGCGACATCATCTACGAAGGTCGCATCAGCCATCAGGAGAATCTCGCTCTCGTGCAGCTGACCGAGCTGGGGATGGTCAGATACACCGAGGGTTACAACCTCGAACAGTACAAGGGCACTGTGTTCGTGGACAATCAGGGCACGACTGCGGCGCTAACGGATCGATTTGCCGCCGTGGGAGTGAAACCGGTGGTGATCGTCGACCACCACGAAAAGCAGGACCGGATTCAGGCCGAGTTCACCGACATACGCCAGAAGATCGGCGCCACTGCTACGATCTATACCGAGTACATCCGCGAAGGACTGCTCGAGTTGAATAAGAGCGACGCCAACCACGTGAAGCTCGCAACCGCGCTGATGCACGGCATCCGGAGCGAGACGTCGGGCCTGATCCGCGCACGCGCGGAGGAACTGGAGGCGGCGAGCTTCCTCAGCCGCATCGCGGACTCCTCGCTGCTCGAAGACATCCTCTCGGTGAAGCGCTCGAAGACGGTGATGGACGTTATTCGTCTCGCGCTGGAGAATCGCGAGATACGCGAGAGCTACTCGATATCAGGCGTGGGGTTTCTCAGGAGCGAAGATCGAGACTCGATCCCGCAAGCCGCAGACTTTCTGATGACCGAAGAAAACGTACACACCGCCATAGTCTACGGCATCATCCTCAAAGGCGATCGCGAGATGGTCATCGGCTCCATGCGAACGAGCAAAGTGACATTGAATCCCGACGAGTTTCTCAAAGAAGCGCTTGGCATGACCGAGATGGGACGCCACTACGGCGGGGGGCGCCGCGGCGCGGGCGGTTTCGAAATACCGATCGGGTTTCTCGCCGGAATCGCAGACGACGAACTGGTTCGCATGAAGTGGCGTCTCTACGACGAGCTGATAAAGAAGAAGCTTCTTGCAAAGATCGGAGTCCCGCCGCCGGCAATCAGAAGTGAAACGCCGCGCAGCGAAACCGGGGCGTTGCCGACGGGTGGGCTTCGCATCGAAGAAATCTAGACGATTCGACGGATCCGGAAAAGGATCCGCGAGTATGAAAGCACAGCGTCTGTCCTTATCAATCCGCGAGAATCAATCCGCGAGAGGGATCATCTGATAACGCGTCGATGCCTCCGGTTTCGGTGTCGCTGTACGAGGTAGCCTGTACCTGCGCCGGCACCCGCTCCAATCACAGCGCCCTTCTTACCGCCGATCAAGCCTCCGCCTACCGCGCCGACCACTCCGCCGACAATGGCCCCCTTAGTCTTGCTGTGGTGATGTCTGTAGGGGCGCTGGTGAGCCAGCCCCTCGGCGGCAAATGTCAACATAACAAAAACGAGCACCAGCAACATCGCTACAATGTTCTTTTTTCGATCAGTTTGTATCATTATCATCCTCTCCTTCGTAAGGAAAAGCTCTCCGTCTTTAGCTACAGCATCAATCATTCCACACTTATATGCCAACTGGCGATGTGGTTTCTGTTCACTAATGGACAATTTCGAAAATACAACAGCACACCACCGGTGACTCAACTGTTGCAAAGCTGACTTTGCGACTGTAGCATAAAGCCTTCAAGACCCTGGAGAAGCGAATGTCGCGAGTGATCGAACGCCGTCAGTTCATCAGAGAGATCAGCCTGACAGCGGCTGCGCTCGCGCTCGCACCGCGCGTCGCGAGGGCCGAGAGGCGCGGCGGAATCAAGCTGATGAGCGAACCCAAGAACGTCGTCTTCCTGGGCGGCGGGCTTGCGGGACTTGCGGCCGGGTTCGAGTTGAAGCGGGCCGGGCATAACA
>DATLWF010000600.1:0-7317 GCA_035576605.1 Blastocatellia bacterium
AATCAACCAGCTTAACTCGCCCCCGGTCGGTTAGCAGTATGTTCTCAGGCTTAATGTCGCGATGGATTATTCCGCGCGCATGGGCTTCAATCAGGGCATCGCAAGTCTGCACTGCGATGTCGAGCACCTTCTCAGGTTTGATTTCCCTCCTTGATATCAGTTCGCGCAGGCTTCGGCCCTCGACGTACTCCATCACAATGTATGTGTGCTCACCTGTTTCGGCGATTTCGTAGATCGTAACTATGTTGGGATGATTGAACGCTGAGGCGGCGCGCGCCTCGCGAAGAAACCTGGTCTCCCCGCCGGAGGTCTGCTCGCCCTCCTTGGACATCACCTTGATCGCCACCGTCCTGAGCAGCGCGGGATCCTCGGCTTTGTACACCTCACCCATTCCGCCCGCTCCGAGCTTTTCGATGATCCGGTATTTGCTTAATGCGCCGGTTAAGTCCATTTTTATCTGCAAGCGTCGACAACATGCAGCGGGGGCGCGTTCTCTTCAGTCGTTCCCTGCGACGTTCGAACCTTCCGAGGATTAGGTTGAGGGATTAACCAACAGCAAGAAGTCACAGACGAGGCTCTGGAAGCCAGTTTCAAGACATGGTCCCCGCGGAGATTATTATTTCCCGCTGGTGCAAATCACTCGGAGTGACGACATTGAATCGCGTCATCCCCGCGTCGCCCGCTGCCCGCGGCGTATAGAGCGCGCCCGACAGTGTATCAGACCTGAAAACTTCAGTCACGGTTCGCCGCCTTTTAAAGGTTCGCCGCCTTTTAATGTGGAGAGCGTAGCACAGAAAGCGTGGCATGAGAGGGCTCAATCTGCGCGACGTTGCGTTTCTTTAAATGATGAGATCGCGGCAACTACTCGAGGTTGGCGTAGCCGCCACGATAGTAGGCCAGCGGCTTGTGTTCAGCAATGCTGGTCGATTCGACCTCGCCCACTATTATAGTGTGATCACCACCTGGGTATGCGTGCACAACGCGGCATTCTATGTAGGCAAGCGCCCCGTCCAAAAGTGGCGCTCCGCTGACGCCCCAACTGTAGCCGGCTCCGACAAAACGATCTTCATCCTTCGAGGCAAACAGTCGAGAGACGTCCTGCTGATTTTCGGCCAGAATATTGACTGCGAAGTAACTGCCCTCAGTCAAGTGGTCGTGGAGCGAGGCGCGTTTGTCTATGCACGCAAGAACTAACGGCGGCTCTAACGAAACTGACGAGAACGCGCTCACTGTGATGCCTGCCGGTCGATTGTCTTTCCCTAACGTGGTAACCACGGACACTCCGCTGATGAATCGGCTCAACGCCCTGCGAAACTCATCCTTGCTTACCGGCATTGACAACCCCGAGCAGTCGTCCACTGACAATCCGTCCCTCATAGATTGATGACGGATAACGGGCCACTGCAAACATGCTACTTACTGCGTCTTGTACTTGTCTATCAGTTGCTGCAGTCCATCACTCGAGCCGCCGTGACGATACTTGTAGTAAGCCTGAAGATCCTGGAGTATCTGATCGTGAAGTTGCTGGTACGCTGGTTTCCCTTCCGAGAGCGCAACTGCGTGGGCAAACAAATCTATCACTTCATCCATTTTCGCGTGTGCCTGCTTGAGAATCGTGTCTTTGAGCGGTCCCGGGGGGGCCGCCTTATGCTGCTGCGCAAGCTGCTGATATTCGTCGTTCTGCATGCTCCCAAGCAAAACAAAAGTAAACGGATCCTTGGCATTGAGCGACAGAGCCTTTTCAAGCCTGGTCTTCGCATCTGCCTTATTACCCGCCATCATCGAAAGCAACCCGAGCGATTGGTAAAGAACTGGCATCCATTGGCTCTTATACTCACCCCACTTCGCGTCATCGAATGTGTCCGGTTTCTTGCCAGACTCAATCAGCTCGATGGCCTTAGCGCCATATTGGAGACTCTGTTGTGCGAACTTCGGTTCTTGTTTCTTCGCCTGCTCGACACCTTCAAGAGCGACTTGGGTCAGAAGCGCGACGTCGTTTGGGTTCTTGGACAAATACGCGGATGCCACCCGGAACCCGTCATCGGGCCGGTTCGCTTTGAAGTACGCATCGACGAGGATAGGGTTGATGACTTCGCCATCGGCGGGCTCTTTGAATACAGTCAGCATGTTCTCAAGCTGCGTAATTCGCTGCGCGCCATCCTCAATTTTGCCTACCTCTTGAGCGATGTAGCTCACCGCCTTCGACCGCAGGGGACTCTTCGGATACTTCTTTATAAGCTCGCCCGCCGCGAGGAGCTTGGCTGCGATATCAGGTGCCGCCTCGATTTTGGCCATCGCCTTCTGTTCGCCGTCCGATGGAGCGCTCTGTTTGCTCTTGTCCTGTCTGGCGGAATCCAGGTATTCGACCGATGCAGCGAGCAGTGTTGAGCCTGAGAAGGCCAGGGCCGACATTGCGCACGTGGCGGCTACCTTCATGAATCCGGATCGTATCGGTTTCATCACTACCTCATTGTTTGTTAATAATCAGGGCCTCGGCGCGAGTATCCACCGCAGAGTTTGATATTGTGCAGGATGGCTGCGCGCGTTGGCAAGTCAGCCAGGGTCGAACCTCGGCCTTGCGGAAACCATTGCCCGCGGGCCATATCAGGCAACGCGAAGCGAGAGCAACGGAGTCTCACGCTTTGAAATGGTTAGCATTGATCTTGTATCGTCCGCACCGAGGCGGCTAGAATCTCAGAAGGAGTCATAAGCACTAGCCCGACCCGATACCAACGGGAGGAACGCAAATGAAAGCCAAATTTCACGCAGCGGTAGCAACCCTGGCGCTGATAGTGGCGTCAGCCGGCTCGGCCTCGGCACAGGACTGGGAGCACGCCGTTTCCCTTTTCAATCAAAAACAGTACCGTCCAGCAATCCGCGAGTTTCACGCGCTACTCAAGGTCAATCCTGACGCCTGGCAATCCTGGTATTATATCGGGTTCAGCCACTTTCAACTTCAGAGCTACGATGACGCGATTGATGCGTTTCAGAACTACGTCAAGAGCGCTGAAAAGGACGATAAGGCTCAGATTAGCGGGACCTACTACATCGGGATGTCCTACTATCAGACGAAGCAGTACGACAAAGCAATAACCTCCCTTGCTCGTTACGTGGCTCTCTCGGACAAATCGCAACAAAAAGTTGAGACCACTGCCCGGGCTGCGTTGGGCCGCTGCTACATCTTCACTAGTCGCTACAGCGATGCGATCCCCGTGCTCACCGCTGCTGCCGCTGAGATGAAGACCAACGCGACAAACTACTACTACATAGGCTTCGCGCAGAATAAACTCGGGCACGGCGACCAGGCCGTCGCCGCGCTAAACCAGAGTCTGGCCATCGATCCGAAGGACGCAGACTCGCTTACCCTGCTGGAGGACATTTACTTCTCTCAGGTCCGTCAAAACCCGGCAATGGCTAAGCAGGCGATCTCGGTTGGCGAACGCCTGATCGCAGTTCGCGATGATGAGCGCGCTTGGGGCCTGCTGGGACAGGCTTACCTGATCGACAAGCAGTACGCCAAGGCGGCTCCGTTGCTTGATAAGTTCGCGCACGCTCACGCTGAGTCCGGCGGCGCTTGGTACAATCTGGGCGTCGCTCTGTCGCGCTCTTCGCAGTGGAAACCTGCGGCGGACGCGCTGGAAAAAACTATCAAGCTCGCACCAACGAACACGGCGGCGCTTCTGGAGCTGGGATACGTTTACGAGAGTGATAAGCAATACGACAAAGCGCTGGCTGCGTACCAGCGTGTCTATGAAGCGTCCGGCCAGCGCGATGAAACCGCGCGCGCGGGCATCGATCGCGTGAAGCAGGTAAAGCCGCAGGGACAGTGACGGCGCAATTCAACACAAAGGCACAGAGCCACAGAGAAAACGTTGTGACTTGGTGCCTTCGTGTTTAGTTACCCACCAGCTATCAAATCACTAACCCTTCGGCGCTTACGCCGCTAACTCGTTCCAGTCCTTCGAATGCCACCGCCAATAGTTCAAACTCCCGGCTTTCTCCGCCGGGGAGTCTCAACGCCTCGCCGCGCGCGGCTGCGTGCGATAGCACCGGCAACGTCGCGCAGGGTTCAAGCGCAACGTTGTAGGTCGCGCTCCACCAGGGATAATCGCGCCCGCCTCGATAGACTTGCCAGTACCACAATTGCTTGAACAAGTCAGCTGGATATCGCATCGCGAAGCCGACCCGCAGACGTGTATTAGTCACCGCGTACCAGCCATCAGTGATTTCTTCCAGAAACACCATGTCACTTGCCGCCGCATCGGGCCCGGGAATGCGCGAGAGATCCACCTGTCCGCCATCGATGCCTAAGGCTATCGGCCAGTCCGTTAACTGATCAGGCGCCAATCTTGACGTGGCAGGGGTGAAATCAGCAATGGTCCTGATGCGGCAACCGGGCAAGTCCACTCGGCAGCTCTCGTCAACGAATGGCCAGCCGAACGCCGGATGATGACCCCAGGTGAAGTTAACTTCCTGGCCGCCCTCGTTCGTCACCCGCTCGTGAATGCGTAGCAACGCCTGGCCGCGGCGGAGGCTCACAGTTTTCACCAGATGAAACGGCGTGCGAACGGTGCGGACTTCGAAACGAACTTCGATCTCATCGGGTTCGTCCTTCGTAATGACATAACGCCACGGCAGCAGCAGGACCTCGCCGTGCTGTCCTACTTCAGCGCCCTGATGCAACGAAAGGTTGCCACAGTTCGGAAACAGCTCTTGCCACCCGCCTTCGTAGTAGTCCAGGTGCGCGCCGGCGGCACGCGGACTCGATGGCTCGAAGTGAGAGCGTTCGCGAAGACCGGACCATGTTCGCCACATGAAGTCGACATCGCGCGGTTTGTAGAGAAACTCGTAGATGTCCGTGCCTTTGTCAGCAATGATCGTCACGCGAAGCTTTTCATTCTCCAGCGCAACGCACCGATGACCTTCAAGGATCAACTCGGTGAGTCGGCACCCGTAGTTGCGATTATGGTGATAGGTCTGATAGCTCATCATCTGTCCTCAATTTTCGGGTCAGAAGATATCACGCAAAGCACACTCGCGGTAGTCTGGGCACATCTTCTAGAATGATCTTGATGAAAGTGAGGAAAAAGGCTGTGGTTCTTCTGAGCGGCGGGCTCGACTCGACGACCGCTCTTGCGGTTGCGCGGTCGGAAGGTTACGAACTCTATGCGATGTCGTTTCGTTACGGTCAGCGACATGCCTTGGAGCTCGAAAGCGCCAGCAGAGTCGCAAGTGCGATCGGCGTTGAGAAACACCAAATCGCCAACTTCGATCTGCGAGCGATCGGCGGCTCAGCGTTGACCGATCAGATCGAGGTCCCAAAAGAGCGCGCGGCCGAAGAGATCATCTCGGGCATACCCGTGACTTATGTGCCCGCGCGCAACACGATCTTTCTGTCGTTCGCGTTGGCCTGGGCGGAAGTGCTCGGCGCTCAAGACATTTTTATCGGCGTGAACGCTCTCGACTACAGCGGCTACCCTGATTGCCGGCCAGAGTACATCGAATCGTTCGAAAGAATGGCGAATCTTGCGACGAAGGCGGGCGTTGAAGGACGTTTGCGGCTCAAGATTCACACGCCACTCATAGCGATGACAAAAGCCGAGATTATAGTGACCGGCCTCAGGCTGGGGGTCGACTATTCATTGACACACAGTTGCTATGACCCATCATCCGAAGGCATCGCCTGCGGAAAGTGTGATAGCTGCCTGCTAAGGCTGAGAGGCTTCGCCGAAGCAGGCCTGCGCGATCCGCTAAGCTACGCCGAGAGGTGATCGCGCGCGCTGTCATTTGCCTTCCTGCGCAGCTTTATCGCCCCAGATCCACTGGCTAAACCACTCGTAGTTCTGCTCCAGCACGGCGCGCTGTTGTTTAGGTTTGTCGATGCCGTGGCCGAAGCCCTTGTAGACGACCATTTTCACGGGTACGCCGCGATCTTCCAATGCCTGTCGCAACTCGTAGGCGTTCGGGATTGGCACGCGCTTGTCGAGTTCGCCGTGCTGAATTAACGTCGGCGTCTTTGCGTTCTTGACGTAAGAAATCGGCGAAGTCTTCCGATAGACTTCCGCGTCATCCCACGGCGTAGCCTTCAAGTACTGCCGCGTGAAAGGGTGAATGTCGGTGTTGACGTAATAAGTCATCCAGTCCGAAATCCCGGCGCCCACCGACACCGCTTTGAACCGATCGCTGCTGCAGGTGATGAACGCAGAGATATAGCCGCCCTGGCTCCAGCCCATCGCCCCTACGCGGTCGCGGTCAACGATCCCCAACGCAATCAAATGATCCACTCCCGAGATCACATCCCAGTAGTCACCCACTCCGAGATTGCGCACGTTGAGCGATCGGAACTTCTCGCCGTACCCTGCTGAGCCACGATAGTTAGGCCGCAGGATCAGCGCGCCCTTCGCTGCAAACATCTCGATCGGGTAGTACCGGTCGGCGCGTATGACTGGAGCATCGACGCCGGTTGGTCCACCATGGATCACTACCAGCAGCGGATATTTCTTTGATGGATCGAAGCCGGCTGGCTTGATCAGCACCCCCTCGATTGGGGTCCCATCGGTCGACTTCCACTGAATCACTTCGCGCGTTGCGAGCCGAAGGTTCTTCAACTGATCGCTCATCGCCGTGAGCCGCCTCGGCTGGAAGGGCTTCACAGCGGACAGGAAGACTTCTGGGTAGTCATTCTGGCCTGCGCCGACGAAGGCTACCTGTTTGAAGTCGGCAGTGAATGAAAACTGAGAGGCGCCATAGCTCGCCGGCCCGCTCACTTGTTCGATCGCCCTTGTCGCGGGATTCAACCGAAACAGATGCGAGGACGTTCTCTGCAAGCTGCCGAAATAAATGCCGTCCGTTGACCACTCTATCAACCCCGGCGATTCGTCGAAGCTCTCGCTGAGCACTTCCTGCGCGCCGCCTGCGGCCGGGATGACGGCGATGTATGAGTTGGCGTAAAAGAAAAACTCGCGCCCGTTGGCTGTTTGAAACGCGATCTGGCGTCCATCCGGCGACCAGACCGGATTGCCGTCAGGACCTTTGGTATCGACGATCCGTTTTATCGCTTTATCGCTGACCCGCACTACATATATATCGCTCGTTGCCGATGAGCTCAGATCGGGATCCTTCGCAGCGCTGAAGGCAATTCGTTCCGAGTCGGGTGACCATGAGAAGCCGTTAATCGAAAAGCCAGAGCCTTCGGTCAGCCGCGCCGGTTCGGGCTTCTTGTCGTCGGCCGGTACGTCGATCGTCCAAAGGTGAGTGAAAGCGTAGTCGGCCTGGACCACTTCAAACTCGCCGTACTTTTCCTTACGATCCTTGCGC
>DATLWF010000601.1:0-9525 GCA_035576605.1 Blastocatellia bacterium
AACCAGGCATTGAAATAGCAAATGACAAATAGAAAATCGCAAATAGAAAATAGACCGGCTTTTACGGACTACTAACTTCCACAGTATCAACTATGCCGACAACCGCGGCGTCGATCGGACACTCCTTGCAGCCGAAAGCCATTCGGGCGGAGCTGCCTTGCACGATCAAGACCACTTCGTGGACGCCGGCGCCGACCGTGTCGACGGCGATGATGTGGCCTTTCTCATCCGTGCCGTCCACGTCCACCAGCCGCGCGACGAGCAGCTTGCGCCCGTGAAGGCGGTCGTCCTTGCGGGTAGCCACTACGGTTCCAACTATTCGAGCAAGAATCATAATTAGTGGTCAGTGGCCAGTGGCCAGTGGTCAGCGGTCAACGCAGTCCGACAAAATCTGGGCTACTGACTACGGACTACTGACCACGGACGTCTTCCTCTTACTTTTCGCGCGACTCGTAGGTCACCGGCATGTTCTCGTCTACCGCGGAGTGCGGGCGCGGGATGACGTGAACGCTGACGAGCTCACCAACTCGCCTGGCTGCTGCTGCGCCCGCGTCGGTCGCAGCCTTCACCGCGGCAACATCACCGCGTACGATAGCCGTGACCAGCCCGGCGCCTATTTTCTCATAACCGATCAGGGTCACGTTAGCGGCCTTGACCATTGCGTCAGCCGCTTCGATCATCGCAACCAATCCCTTCGTCTCGATCATTCCAAGAGCTTCCATAGACTCTCCTCATTTGTCATTTTTTATCGGTAATCGGTCATCGGTCGCTTTTCATCTCTCGCGCGACCAGCCGCGCTGCCTCGGTAATGAGCGCGGTCAACTCTTTTCGAGTCAGCGTAACCGTGTCATCTCCGTTCGTGCCGTAGGAGCGAGTCGCGCTTCCTACCGCGCACGTCGATGCGTGCCCCTGAGAAAAACCACAGGCCTGACAGCCCCGCGCTCCGGCGGGCATGTACCCGGCACGCTCCCGCACATCCAACAGTTTTTCAATTGCTTCGGGCGGTAACTCGTGCGGACGCCCAACCAATCGAGCAACCAATGTTATCTTTGCGAAGTGTTCGAGCGTTTCCATGCGCGCAAATGCCAGCTCGAGGTCCGGGCCGTAAGCAACCGCGCCATGATTCGCAAGCAGCAGGGCGTCGTGATGCGGTATGAACGGCGCAAGCGACTGAGGCAACTCCTCCGTAGACGGAGTTCCGTAACCCGTCAGCGGCACGCACCCCAGCGTCAATATCACCTCGGACAAGAGCGGCTTGTCCAACGGAACATTCGCTACCGCAAAGCCCGTCCCGAATGGCGGATGCGCATGAACCACCGCGTGAACATCGGGCCGCAGTTGATAGATCATCTTGTGCATCGAGAACTCAGACGAAGGGTTGCGTTCATCGCGGCGGCGTTTGTTGCCGTCGATGTCGACCAGGACGATCATGTCTTCGCTCATCCGCCCTTTGCACACCATCGTGGGCGTAGTGAGTATCGACCCGTCCGCAAGCCTCGCACTGACGTTTCCGTCAGACGCGGCGACGAAGCCGTGCTCATAAATACGGCGTCCTATCTCGACGATTTCTTGTCTAAGTTCGCGTTCAGTCTGCATTATTACCGCTAACCCGTGGGGAACAGCTTGCCAGGTTCCTACTAGATTGTAGCAATCCCGATTAGCGCCTCAAAGTGTCACGTGCTTCCGAGTTGCTGTCAAGCACAGCTTGTCAGCAACAGGGTTGATTTGAAGCCCACCTGGCACTACACACGTGCTAACATAGCGCGCCTGAAAAGCGTGATGCCTGTAAAGAAGATCGAACACGTTAGCGCGCGACAGGGATACGACCTGTGGTCAGAAACCTACGACTCGACCCCCAATCCGGTCGTGGCGATGGACTCACGTCACACGATCAAGCTGCTCGCACCGGCTAGCGGTGAGTTGATACTGGATGCCGGCTGCGGCACCGGCCGGAACCTAAAACCGCTCTTTCTTGCTGGAAGCACCGCCGTCGGCATCGACTTCTCTCACCCTATGCTACAGATCGCGCGGCGGCTAAGAGACAACTCGCCAGTTGCACTCGCCAATCTTCAAGCCGACCTTCCCTTCTTTAGTGGTTCATTCGAGGCCGTGCTGTGTGCACTGATCGGCGAACATCTGAGCGACCTTCGTGTGGTATTCGACGAGTTCTATCGCATCCTGAAACCCGGCGGGAGGCTGGTCTTTTCCGTCTATCACCCGGAGATGTCAGCGGCGGGCATCGAAGCGAACTTCGAGCGCGAAGGGGTCGAGTACCGGCTCGGCGCGATTCACTACTCGGTCGCGGAGCACATCCGCCTCTTGCAAGAAGCGCGCTTCAAGGGGATTCAGGTCTACGAGTTTAGCGGCGACGAAAAGCTGGTCGAATCGGTTCCGGCCGCCGCGAAGTACGTGGGGTTTCCGATACTGCTGGTCTTAACAGCGGAGAAACGATCAACTGGAAGAGAGCTAAAGCCGCGTTAACCCAACAATCCAGAAGTGACCCAAGCGGTGTGGGCGAAAGCTTCGTTGCGGTGTCTGGCAGACTTGCTATCGCTTTGCGGGTCCCTTAGTTTCGTCAGTCTGGCTCGTTATCATCATCTCGATTTCAAGCGCGTCCAGTCGCTTGTTGAGATCCGTTAGATTCGCCCGCTCCGCATCCAACTGTGTCGTCACTTGATTCTCTCGTTCGCTCAAGCTTTGTTCTCGTCGCTTCATCTCTTCCAGGGCTTCCTTATACCTGGCTATTAATGATTCTGACTCTACTCCCTTGTCCTGCTGTTTCTCAGCCTCATCAAGCTTCGCTTTGGCCGACACCTGAGCGGACCTCATATCGCTGATCTGATTCCTGGTCGAGTTGAGCTCTTGCGTCAGCCGGTTAACCTGTTCCTGCTGCAATTTCAACCTCTCGACCATCACCTGGCCGCGGTATGCATTGACGCTTATGTGTTGGAGCGCAATCCGTAGTTGCCGGACTTCGCCGAGTAGCTCTTGAATCACCTGATCTTGTTTTGGCGCCACGGAGTTGGGAGCCGAACCGGACTGGGCGCGGGAGTCCTGCGCCACTAACAAAACTAGCGTAGCGACACCGAAGAAGGTAAACAGGGTTGCTCTTTTCATCTGAATCTCCTATTCAAACAAGAATTCCCAACTTTGACGTGCTGAAGCATGATACTACAATGCCCTCAAGGAGAATCGGATGAAAGCATCGGCGCGTCTCTTATCCTCTGCGCGGCGTTTGGGGCGGTGGTGATCACGCACGGGACTCGCTATAAATAGAGTGTGGCTTCGCCATTCCTGCGAATCAATGCCGTTACGCGAGCGAACCGAGACGAGGTGATCGCAGGCGTAAGAGTTGCGATCACCGAAAGTGGCGCATGGATCGTTGATGTCAAGCTATTCTCGAACGTGTCGGCCTGCTTCAACTTTGAGGTCCCGAGCAGCAACGCTGAACAGCTCCGCGACGCCCTGGCAGCGATGGATCTGCACTTGATCAAAGAGGGTGACGATCCCCTCGCGAGCCTGCTCAAAGGTAACGAGCGAACTGAGGCAGGTTCTCCGGTGACCGACATAGCAGGCTCATTGCAAATCACTTTCATCCACAATGAACCCGATTTGAGGATTGAAGTGCCTCGGATTCCGGGGTGAAGAAACGCTGTTCCGATTGATCAGTATGCAAAGACCTCCCGGCAGAAGAACTCCTCCGATTCTGTTCACCCGAGGCACCTCGGAATGGATAAGCCGTGT
Organism: Blastocatellia bacterium; assembly: GCA_035576605.1. Lineage (GTDB taxonomy): Bacteria > Acidobacteriota > Blastocatellia > UBA7656 > UBA7656 > Onstottus_A. The sequence continues at coordinate 3,745 of DATLWF010000601.1, forward strand.
CAATCAGAAACACAAACAGCTCAGCGATCTTCGCTTTTCGACGGAGCAAAAGGAGAGGCGCGACCGATGGGCCGAGACCGAGTTTGTTTATTCGACGCTCAAGCTCGAAGGCGCAAGCATCAATCGCGAGCAAGTCGCGCGAGTCGTGGCGGATTCGACAGACGCCGACGCCAACGCTGACAACGAGCAAACGACGATGGCCCTGCTCGACTCGCTGCGCACGGTCACTTCGTTAGCTCGCGCGAACGGTAAAGCTGCTGAGCTCACCAGCGAGCTTCTTCTCAAACTTCATAGCCTGCCCGGCGCAGGATTTCGCCAAACCGCGGGCAACACCAACCGCATAGTGAGGCCCGCGCCGGCTGAGCACTTGCCGGCGCTACTCGAGAGCGCCTGCCGGTGGTACACGGCAGATTCGTTTGCGGAGCTGAATCCCCTCGAGCAGGCCTCAATTGTTCTTCTCCGGTTGATCGAGATACAGCCGTTCGAGGAAGCAAATGAGCGGACTGCTTTGGTCGCCGCCAGTCTGTTCACTTTACGCAGCGAGCTTCCGCCGATAATCATCAAGCCCGAGATGGATACCGCATATCGCAATGCTCGCAATGAAGGAGTGCAAATGAACACAAAACCGATGGTGGAGCTGGTAGCGGAAGCGGTCGAGCGATCTTTAAGCGAAATGATCGAGCAGGCAGGAAAGCAAACGTAACCGCGCAGTTTGTGCCGACCTCTTACCTCTTACCTTTCGTTTTTGACTTACTCTTGGCCGGTTGTTTTTTGTAATAGATCTTCGGTGAAAGGCGCTTCACGCGCAGGTGAGACGCATCTGTCCTGATCGCCTCGTACTCAACCGCAACCGATTTTCCGTTTTCGTCGAGTTCGTGAATAGTGAACCCTTTGTGGTCGGGGTGAAGGCTCACCGGCAGCACTCCGTGCAAGCCGTCTTCGATATATGGACCGGTGTAGCGGCCCTGCTCGGGCGCATAGATCAGGACCCACAGTCGAGTGAAATCGATCGGGCCTTCCGTGCTCAGGTTCTTCATCAGAGCGATGTAGTTATCTTTCGGATCTCCCTTTTTGGGCTTCGTTTGATCGAACACCACCCAGCCGGTGAATCTTCGGCCCTCGCCTTCGAGATAGAGTATCTCGTCCGGGGTATCGAGCTGCACCTGTTGCGCACCGACCCACCCGGCGCGCAGAACTTCCGATTCGGGCAGACGAATCTGATACCAGATCACCGTGCGCGTTTCGGGCTCGTCGGTGTCTTCGCTGTCGTCGGCTTCCTGTTGCTTTTCAGGCTTGATGGTGGTGCGAGCCTTGCCCACTATGTCGACCATCATCCCGCGGCTCAGTAGCGTAATCACGTCGCCACCCGCCTCAGCACGCAGTTTGGTTTGGACCTTCAACCGGCCTGTACCTTGTGAGACTATCGCTTTGGATTTCTCGTAGAGGTCCTGGGTTTTGTCGACGATCGACTTGTTAATGACGTAGCGTGCTTCGACCCACCCTTCGGTCGCCTCTTTGGTTTTCGTTCTGACTTTGTACCACTCGTTGGTCCGCGTAGGCGTTTTAACCTGGGCTTGTTCGAGTATCTCGAGCCGGTCGCCCCGTTTCACTTCAGCGAGATCCAGCGCAGCCAGAGCCGTCGACGAACGTATCTTGAGCTTAGGGGCATTAACTATCCCCTCATCGATCTTTGAGTCCGAGGGCAACAAGCCGCACGCCGCGATCAACACGCTGGCGAACGCCACTGCACAGAACACAGTAACCCGCTTGATCGATGTTGTTCCCTTTTGCATGCGATGGTTCGGTTTGATTGAAACTATCCGAGCCGCTCTCGGCATGTCAAGCAACGACGGCCGCAAGGAGGGAGAAACGGGGTGAAATGCGGGTCAGTCTATTTTCCATTTTCCATTTGTCATTTTTCATTTGTCATAAACCATAACAATCCGCTGACGCGCATGACCACCGAATTGAAAATGACAAATGACAAATGGAAAATGGAAAATGGAAAATAGGTTCACCGTACTGGGGAGCTTCTCTATCTCGGAAGTCCTGCTGGGATGTCCTGCGCGGGTAGTGACGCAACCTGGCAGCTCCCGCCACCACCCGAAACAGAACGTTGTCATAATAGATCAGCCGGCTCTCTTACTGGGCTGCGAGTTCCTGCAGCAGCGAGCGCACTTGGGCGGCATCCTTCCGGCGCCAGGCATCTGCCAGCGCCAGTACCTTCTTCTTCGTCGCCTCGTCGCCGGCAACCGAGCATTGTGACTTGGGGTCACTCCACAACAGCCCACCGTTGATGATCTCCGATGGATGCCCATCGTAGTCGATCAGGGGATCTTTTGCGGCCATCTGCGTCAGGTGCTTGATGCAAGCTGGCACGCCCTTTGGCACACCGGCCATCACTGCCTTCTTCTTTTTTGGTTTGGGCTTCGGCTTGGCGGCGGTCGCCGGCTGCCCGGCGGCGGGGGCGGCAGCAGCGGGAGCCGGTTTAGCCTCGGCCGGTTTCGGAGGAGGCGCCGCCTTCTTCTTCGCGGCGGCCGGTTTGTTGGCATTTCCTTGTGCGATAGCCTGCGGTGAAGCCTGAAGCGCTAGCGCAAGAGTTGCGGCTGCGGTGAGTCCGAACGTAACGAGTTTCGCTCTCATTTAGAAACCTCCGTTGATGTGCATAGGTCGCGCAAGCTTCACGGCCTCAGATGGGGACCCCAGACGATTAGGAAGTACTAGTCTCATAGTCTCCCGACGATAGCCCACGCGCGAGGGATTATACAAACAAATCTTCCCGATGTCAGGGAAGTTTCGGGCGGATTGAGGAACGACCGACCGTAGACTGCCGACCGTCGTCCGTCGCCCGTCATCCGTCTCTTCTGAAGCTACCTCTTTCGTATTCGCTCGATCGCCTGTCGGAAGGTTTCACGCATTTGATCGAGCTGCTGGGCCAATTGATTGATTTCGTCGCGCAGGAATTCGGCCGGAATCCATTTTGCGAGAAAAGGTTCGAGATCCAGCGCCGGCGTGCTCAGGTCACCGAGGCCCCACCGGCCGGCAGCATCTCCCAGATCGTCGATTCTCGATCCAAGTCCACGGCCGAACATGTATCCGGCGCCGGCCGCCAGCAACGATGCTATGGCGCCGATGAGAATAGTCGTCTCGCGGACGGCTCCAGCCGCGCCTTCCATCTCTTTTGCCGGCCGCGCTATGCCGATCGCTCCAATCGCCGTTCCGTCGATTGCCTTCAACGGCTGCCATGCAACGGTGTAGCTTCGCGCGCCGTCTCGACTGGCCTCCTCGGTCGTCGCGGTATCGTGTACCGTCCCGACCAGCGCGGGTCCGCTCGCCGAACCGCGAGTGCCATCGGGCGGCACACTCGAAGCGACGATCACATTGTCTAACGCGATGAGCGCGCCGGCATCCTCCTCGCGGCTGCGATACAGCGTCTGCCTTGCTTCGGCCACCAACGGGTTCTGAAGCGGGCTCGAAGTCGCGCGGGCTTTGTAATAGGTGTTGAGCATCTGCCCGACCAGCACGACCCCAACGAACCGTCCGCCACTGAATATAGGCGCGCCCGCTTCGATCATCAGAGCTGCATCGATTGTCGAGCCGTCTGACGCGGGCAGCTGCGCAATGCGATCCAGTCCCAATCGCGCGTAGCGCTCACCGCGCTCAATCACACAGGAAGCGGTCGGCAGGTTGCCGCCGGCGATCACTTTTTCTGCTATCGGGTTCTTGTCGCCGGCTCCAAGCAGCGTTTCGCCTGGCGCCGGCCGGTCGTTGTGGCGAGCAATCACCCGGCCGAGAGGATCGGTGACGATCACCAGATCAAGTGAAGCCTCAATCTGAGCGCGAGGAAGCAGATCTTGGAGGCGGGCCCAGGAGGCGGTGTTGCCGTGGTCGAGACTATCGCTGCTGACAAGCGCGCGGTTTGCGATCTCATCCGCGAGCGATTGCGCCATGGCGCGCAACTCGATTTGCCTTTTGTCACAAAGCGAGGCAGCCGCGCGCGCATCGCTACGCAAATGCTCGAGCGCTTGCAGGCGGGCATGTGTGGAGACTTCCGACAGAATGAGAAGTGAGATGATGAAGAGCGGAATGAACGCCGCGGCCGCGCACAAGGCTCCAAGCTTCAAGCTCAATCGCATAAAAAGTCCGTAGTCCGTATCAACTAAGTTCGTAGTTCGGCCTTCAGGCGGAAGTTCGTAGCCGCTTTGCCTGAGACCCTATTCTACAAACTTCCGCCTGAAGGCCGAACTACGAACTTCCTCCTCTACGGACTACGGACCTTTACTTCGCATCCTTCGCGCAGCGGAATCCAACCTTCGGGTAAGACTGGCTCCCGTCAAGGTATCCGCGGTAGGTCGCATCGTTCTTTTCGCTCCCATCATAGGCGCCACCGCGAATTACCCGATATGTTACGCCCGACTCGAGATCAAGCTTGCTCTCGGTATTCCCGGGATAGACCTTGATTTCATCCGCCACCCACTCCCACGCGTTGCCGATCATATCGACGGCGCCTGCGGGGCTGGCTCCCTCGAGGTATCGCCCGGTCGCTTTGATCCCTGCCGGATACTGTTCTGGAGTAGGTTTGTCCGGCTTCGAGCCGATGTTAGCCACGCCTGATCGAAAACCATTTCCCCACGGATAGAGTCGACCGTCAGGGCCGCGCGCGGCCGCCTCCCATTCAACTTCGGTAGGCAACCGCTTCCCAGCCCATGCCGCGTAGTCGGCCGCATCTTGCCAGGTGACGCCCGTAACGGGAAAGTCAGCGCGACCTTCCGGAAAGCTTGTGCCGCTCCAGTTCGAGGGTGGCTTGTGGCGCGTCGTGTCAACAAAGGTTTTGTAGGCGGCATTGGTGACTTCGGTTCGATCGATAAAAAACGCAGGCAAGTTAACTTTATGTTCCGGCTGTTCGAGCGGGTCAGCCCCGTCTCTGCCTATCGTATATGCGCCCAGGTTAACCGCCACCATTCCAACGGGCACAACCGGCGCGGGCGGCTTCTCAGGAATGACCGGTGGCTCGGGAGTGGCTGTCACGACCGGTGGAGGAACTGGCGGCGCCGGCCTTGCCCGGCCGAAGAGGAGCCACCCAACGTATCCCGCGGCTCCTAACAGGATTAGCACAACAACGACCGATGCGATGACCGCACCGGTTCGCTTTTTTGGAAGGGCCTGCGAAGCGCTTTCCGAAACAGGCCAGGTCTGAACCTCGGATTGTTCAGGGGCGGGCGTGGGCCCGATTGGCTCGGCGCTTGTCCGTTGAGGCGCGCTCGTTATCTGGCCTGCAGGAGCGACCGGATCCGCAGCCACTCTTCGGGCTGGTTGCTCAAACTCTCTCGTGGGTTCCTGCGCCGGCGTCGGTTGGACGGGAGTGAATGGCTTGGTTCCAATATCGTCCCCTAAGAGGTGTTCGCGAGACGGAGGTGGCGTCTTGTGTAAAGGAGAAACGAAAACCGCAGTCTTACTCTCGGAACTTGCAGGGGTTCCAGCCGATTCAGATTCAGAGCCCAGTCCCAAAGTTGTTGGACCTGGCGGCTGCGAGACTGCCGCGGGCGGCTTGGCACCGGTCGCTGACGCGTCGGCGAGCGAGCCCGATGTATTTGAAGTCTCCGGAACTTCGTCAGTGTCGACAGGACCCGTGATCCGGCCCATCTGCATGATCGAGGTTGGCGCCTGTTGCTCCGACCTCGACCCTGCAGTTCCCGGCAACATGTTAGTCTCTCCGGCCCCCTTGGGCAGCGCCGTGCCGGTTTGCCGGTCTGCTCCAGTGAAGGTCACGGTGTTCGCGCC
>DATLWF010000602.1:0-2306 GCA_035576605.1 Blastocatellia bacterium
TCTATACTAGCAATCGCCATATCTATGGCGCGGTTACGCTCGCTTCGATCATCTGCCATTTTTTGGTGTCCCTTTCTGTCTGAGGTGCCCAGGAAGGCTCACTATACCACATTCAAAAACCAACTTCCCAAGTCAAAAATAAGCGACGAACGACCGGCACAGAAACGACGGACGACCGACGACCGACGACCGACACTAAAGCGCGACACTAAAGCGACGGACGACCGGAGCGGGCCCTCGGTCAACGGTCTCCCGTCCTCCGTCGCTAGTCAGGCAACCAATTGGCACGGAAGTTGCTCAAACGCTTCGCGGGCCGACGCTGGAAAGCGGGCTTGCCGAGTTGCTTCGTAAACGTATGTCGGGGCAATTCGAAAGTTCTTGAAACAAACGAATCCGAGTCGCGTTAGAGCGTGGGATGTCGTGCCTTAAGAAGGACCCGTGAGCGCGAAGCTAACGTTTAGGATGATACGGTTACGGACGGAAACAGAACAGACAAGGGTGGAAAAAGAAAATGGCTAGAAACATTCACGCAAAACAAATAAGCAGAAAAGTTGACACAGCCACAGCAAGCTGGTCCGCGGTTGACGCCAGCGAGCTTAAGGAGATAGTTCGCGACGGGTTAGTCTCGATGAACACCACGGACCGCGAAGAATTCATCGGAACGCTGGAAGCCGAAATGAGACGGGCTGGCCTGAACATGCGTGCGTATCTGATACCGCTTGGGATACCGGGCCGCAGCCCTGACGACCTCACGCCAACCGAGGTTGCTCACATGATAAGGTTTCTCAAACTCAACGTTCCTCAGGCCATGCCGGCTATCGAGAGGGCGCTGGCGCGCTATACAGTCTTCTCACCCAGTGTTGGGGGGAACGGTCACCGCATCGCGGCGTAAAAGCGTTGAGTCAAGTTTGAGTTTCGCAAGCCCGCCAGGTTGCCGCGCAGCCAGGCGGGCTTGCAGTCTCTAGAGAGCCTTTATTCGTCGGTATGACCTCAAAACCGTATCGGCCGCAATTTGTACAAGTTCGCCTCAATCACGGCATACTTGGCGTGGCTTTCTTGTCAGCGCACGTACTCAATCGAGTCTCTCACTTCCTAATTAGCTCGCACCTAATGTAGTATTCCTGCTGCAAGCCGCAGAGACGAATCGCGCTTGCTTCCCCTGCCGTAGCGAATACTAGAGATGAGAGAGACCTTTCTCGCAATCTATTTGATTCTGTTCGCCTGGCTCTCTTCGCCTGCTGCTTTTTCACAGCAAGCTGCGGATTCAAAGGACAGCACGCCGAACCCGGCGCTCGCGCGAGCACAGCAACTCATCGCGCTTATCGACTCCAGCGGAGTAAATGCGCTCCCGAAGCTAAAGCAAGCTCTCTCCGACGAGAGTTGGTATGTGAGAGGCGAGGCGGCCAGAGCGCTGGGTAGGCTGGGCGACAAGTCAGCCGGTCCATTTCTGCTTCCCCTGCTTCAGGACCAAAGCTGGTTTGTGCGCAGCGCAGCCCTTCAGGCAATCGCATCCCTGGGCGGGTCCATTGATGCCGCCGCGCTGCGCGAGCTGACGACGACACCGGACGCGTACGTTCGGGCAAGCGCCATCGTTTCGTCAGCGGCCGGCAACTCAGCCGCCGGCGATTCGTTGATTCAAGCGCTTGGCGACCACGATGAACTGGTACGTCGCGCGGCGGCAACGGCGCTGGGCGAGCTGAGAGTCGCGAACGCCGTTGACACTCTGGCAGGTCTTTTGAAAGATGAGGATCCCGGTGTGCGCAAGGCGTCGGCAGTCGCGCTCGGGCTAATCGGGGACAAACGGTCGGAAAGCGCGGTGCGGGCATCGGTTCCAGAGACCGCCGCCGGCCAATGGGAATACGCCGTCGCGCTTTATCGATTAGGCAATCGCGATCATCTCGATCAGATAACGGCGGCCCTGCGAAGCGAATACGCCGACGACCGCCAGGGTGCCCTCAACGCGCTCATGGAGTTCGGCGATAATGGCGCCCTGCCCGCGCTCTTGTCGCTTGCAGCCAACGACGGACCCACTGCCAAGAGAGATGCCCTTCATATTCGCCTGGCTTTAGCCCGCGGTTTTGCCGCATTCGAAGGCGAACAATCAAGAACCGCGCTGATAACTATGCTCGGCGATGACGAACCCGCTGTGCGCGCGGCCGCCGTGGCTTCGCTTCTGAAAATCAGCCGTCCCGATCCTAAAGGTGATTTCTCCCAGCGTTCGCTGATCGCGATGGTAGGCGCATTGAAGAAAGAGAATTCTCCGGTTGTGATCGACGCAATCACCGAAGCTCTCGCGGGGTTCGATC
>DATLWF010000603.1:0-5386 GCA_035576605.1 Blastocatellia bacterium
CGCGCTGTAGCCGAACAGGTCGAAAGGGTCGCGAAGTCCGAGGCCAACGGCGATGAGATCTTCGTCGCTGGCGTCCCCATCGTAGACGCGCGCGGCATACGAAGCATGTTCCGCGACACGCTGGTGCTGTCCCCGATTGGGGCACTCCTCTGCTTCGGCGTTTTTCTTTTCGCGTTTCGCAGCTTCTGGGGAGCGGTGCTGCCAATGTGCGCGCTGATCATTGGGCTCATCTGGACGATTGGATTGATGAGTCTGCTGGGCCGGCCAATCACGCTCGCGACGCTTTCGCTGCCCACAACCTTGATGGCGGTTGGTAGCTCGTACATCTTTCACGTTCTGAATCAGTATCGTGTCTCGATGTCGACGCTTAGCGCGCACCACGACGCCCAAAGCGAGCAGAGGGCGTGGCTCGAAGGTCTGACTTTCATAAGCCCGGCCGTGATCGTTTCGGCGACAGCTACGATGGCGGGCTTTGGCGCGCTGGCTTCGAGCGCCGTTCCGACCGCGCGCGACATGGGATTCTTCGAAGCGCTCGGCGTGTTGGGGCTGCTCCTTCTGACGGTAGGTTTTATTCCCGCAGCTCTTTCCCTGCTCCCGCGCCACGCATTGGGCAAAGCCGGTCCCGAGCAGCAAGACTACGCGACCTGGTTAAACAGCATGCTAGTGAATCTCACCGCGCTGATTCTGTTTCGAAGACGGGGCGTCTTACTGTTCACTCTAGCCGCCACACTTGCGATTGGCTCCGGAGCCATGTGGCTTCAAGTCAATACCAACTACCTTCACATTTTTCCGCGTCAAAGCGAGACCGTCCAGGACGCCGAAAGGCTTCACCAACGGTTGGCAGGCGCGGCGACCGTTCAGTTGGTTGTCACCGGCGCGCCGGAGTCAATCACCGACCCCGGGTTCTTGCGGGCGGCCTCGGCGCTCGAGCAGTTCGCGCTTAAGCAGCCTGGAGTCGACGCGGCTATTTCGGCGGTGGACATTATCAAGCGCATCGACAGCGTATTGCCCGGCCCGCCGGCCTCGGGCGATTTCGCCAACAATAAGGGCGCCATCAAGGCGGTGAACGGCGAGATTCCTGATGACCCGGGCAGACTCTCGTTGATATTCCGCGACTATCTTTCGCAGGATGAGTCGCTTTCTCGGCTCGTAAGCGCGGACCGTTCGCGACTGGTGATCATCCTTAGAGCGAATCTCTTCAGCTCGAACGAACTCAGGGAACTGACCCGGCAAATCGACGACTGGTCAGCAGTCAACCTTCCGACGGGGATCACGCAACGCGCGACGGGCTCAATCATTCTTCTCAACGACGCTTCGGATGCGGTAGCAGCTTCTCAGTCATCGAGCCTGGCGATAGCGCTGGTCACGATTTACTTGATGATGGTTGTGTTATTCCGCTCGTTTTCGACTGGCCTGCTCGCGTTGATTCCGAATCTGCTTCCGATCGTTTGCTACTTTGGCTTTCTGGGATGGAGCGGAACCGCGCTCGACATAACCACGAGCCTTGTTGCGAGCGCGGTGCTTGGGCTGGCTGTCGATAACGCGGTACACATGATTCGCCGCTATCGCCAGTGTGTGGCCGAGCGCGGCCAGACGGACGGCGGCATCGCTGTGCCGGCAGCGCTCTCGGCAACCGATGAGGGATGGGCGATGTGGTTGACGATGCTGCGCACGGGCAAGCCGATGGTCCTCGCAAATCTCATGCTGATCGCAGCGTTTCTGGTTTTCGTGCTATCTTCGTTTGTGCCGGTGCGAATAGCCGGGATTCTGTGGGCGCTTGGGATCGGGACGTGCCTTCTGGCAGATCTCATATTCCTGCCAGTGTTGATGAAGTCAAAACTGTTTGCGCGGGCGGCGCTGGGAGAGAAAGGGTAACGCAGACGATCGCGCATTCCGATACCTTCGGCGGCATCAAATGCGAACCGAGAGACATCCTGGCGCAGTCGAAAGGCCTGAGTCGCATACTCCATGAACGAACACCTTGATAAGCGGGACGATCTACGATTTGGGCGGACAAAAGCAGCCTCGCTCCCGGCGATCATCGGAATCGTGCTGCTTTTGGTCCTGGGCGCTTGTGGCAGGAAGCTCGAAGGAACCGTCACGGTCGATAACGGAAACAGTAGATCGGCGGCGCCTTCGACAACAACCGATGCCGGCCCAATAGTCGAGCGGTATCGCAATCTCGACGACAGCCACGACAGCACTTTCAAGATCCACGCATCGATCAGCGCTGCCGACTCAGGGACAGAGCTCAATGCGCCTCGGCAGGTCCACTTCACGATGTATCGCAAGCACCAGCCAGACGGACGACAGGTGATCCTGATCGAATTCACGGCTCCGACTGAGGAACGCGATCGTGACGGGCTGATAACGGTCTTCCCGGATGGGCAGATCGAAGGTGTTCGTTACGTGCAGAGTACGGATAGCTACATCGTCACTCGTGACCTGATGAGTGAAGACGCACTGTTCGGATTGACTTTGCAAGAGCTTGCCGAAGGACAGCCCGAAAAGTACGCTTTCATGGTTGCCGGGGAAGAAACGGTCGCCGGAACGCCAGTCTATCGGGTCGAAGGAAAACTCAAACAAGGCTCTGAGTCGAAGTTTCCCCGCGTGGTGTTGCTGATCTCGAAAGAAAACTTCGCGTCAGTGCGGGCGCAGTTCTACGACAATCACGATGAGCTCGCCCGCGACCTCACCGTGAGCAAGACAGAGCAGGTCGGCGGACGTTGGACTCGGATGCGCTGGACTATCGACAATCGCGCGCGACGAAAGAAGATCGATTTTGAAGCGGTGGATGTGAGTTACGATCAGAACCTGAGCGACTCGATTTTCACACGCGAGCATTTGAAGAAGATTGCGTCGAGGTAGATGGACAGCAGAGGAGAAGAGGAGCAAGGGAGCGGGGGTGCCGAGGAGAGGTGCAGAAGTGCCGAGAAGCAGACGCGCCGAGGAGCAGAGGTGCAGAATTGCCGGTGTGGAGCTGGTAACGCCGCTCCCCTGTTCTCCTCCCCTCCTCTTCTCCTCTGCTCCTCTGCTCCTCTTCTCCTCCGCTCCACCGCTAATCTTCTCCTCCGCTCCTCTTCCCCTTGTACCGGTTTCCTTAGCCGCCCACGACTATGCCTACCGATGATGTTCTCGCGGTAGTCGGCCGCGCCGACGAACTTTACCGCAATCGTGCGGAACCCGGAGCGGTCAGAGAGTCCGTGATGGTGCTTTCAGGCGCCCACGGCGGCATCGATCGTTACGAAGTGCAGTGGCGGCTTGCGCGTGCGCTTTTCTTTCTGGGCCAGCAAGCGGGCTCACGGGATTCCGGTGGGCAGCTCTACGCCGCGGGGATTGCCGCGGGTGAGCGCGCCGTCGCGCTCAATGACCACCGAGTCGAGGGCCATTTCTGGGTAGGCGTGAACCTGGCCTTGTTTGCTGAAACCAACGGCGGCATCAGAGGCGCGCGAGCGATTCACCTGGCGCGGCTCGAGCTTAAACGCGCGATCAAGATCGACGAACGCTATCACGAGGCGGGCCCCCTGCGTGTGCTTGGGCGGCTCGATCACAAGGCGCCATGGATTCTGGGTGGTAACCGCAAACGCAGCCGCGAGCTTCTCGACCGGGCACTCGCAATTGCTCCCTCAAACAGCGTGACGTTGACTTACGCAGCCGAGTTGGCGATTGATAACGGTGAGCGCCTCCGAGCTTCCGAACTTCTGCGACAAGTGATCGAGTCCCCAATCGACACCGAATGGGAATTCGAGAACAACCGCGACTGCGCTCTAGCACGTTCATTACTAGAGCGACTGGTTCGCCCATAAGGTAGCGCCGGATCCAGCGAGGTAAGTGCGCTTCAGAGCATTTTCTTACAGTACAACCACGCCAGGACTCACAAGGTGAGCCCTGGCGTTTCGCGGATTTGCTCAACGGTCCTCTTGATCTGTCAGGAATACGTCCCACGCCCAACGACCAACCTGAGCATGTTGTGCATCGTATACTTTGGCGCGATACCCGAACTTATTCCCGTGCTCGTCCGTTCGTTTCGACTGCCTGTAGTCGAGGTCCAAAGCGTGAACCCCGAGGCTGGGCAGTGTATGAAGCTCATCTGGTTGCGAAACACCGTCATGGTTCGAATCCTGCCACAGTCGAAGCGAAGAAAAGATGGCATCGCGGTTGTCTATGATACCATCATCGTTTCCGCCGTTTGCTGGTTTGTCGAATTCGGCCAATGCAAGGAAACCATTCGGATTTGCGGAGTGTGGTTGTGGCGTCGCATTACCAAATAGCTCGCGGCCACTATCTACGGCGCCGTTGCCATTCCGATCGAGTACCAGCCAGGCGTCATCCGAGCCCTGGGCAGTCCACGATATCCGCCGTATTGTTCCGTTGCCGAAAAAGTCGAAGTTAACGCCCCCGCTTGCGTCGGTCAGGTCAAACCCGTTCCCTGAAGTATCAATCAGTATAGGGCTGAGCCAACATTCGTTTCCCGAGCAGTCTTCAAAGTCCCCACCACCGCCGACTAGTCCGGCACAAGCGGTGGGGTTTGTAGCGCAATCTGTAGGGGGCTCGCAAGTGTCGGTCAAATGATGTTCGTAGGTCCATAATGCCCCGCCGGAATTGACAGTAACGCCGACAATACTAACTTCGACATTGCATGCACAGAAGAGGCATGACTTTACGGCGGCGCCTGCGACAGAAGTGCAAGTCGCCCCATTCGCGACCATCCCACCATTGCTGCTATCCGAAAGCAACTGTGTTGAGCCATACGCATGACAAGCATCGATGGTAAGCCCCACGTCACCTACAGTAAAGTCCTGGATGTCTATCTGACAAAGCACATTGCACCCGGAACTGTAATCGCAGAACTTCTGAAGAACATCATTGGCACCGTGTTGTCCAGCAATATGATTAAGACTGCTATTCCGGTTCCGTGAAGCGCGTATCCCCCAGGAACTATACTCTCTACAGGTCGCGCTGTATGTTCCAACCTCTCCATCAGTCTCCGGCGTCTGAGCAAGACAACTCGGATAGTTGCAGGAGAGCAGGTCGCAAATTCCGGGATCGTTATCACAAAAAGCGGACGGAATCACGGCAATTGAGCTATCGGGGAGTGCCAGCGATTCAAACTCGGCATTTGCTCGTCTCCACTCACCAGGCCAGGGAACGTCTGCCTCTTGCCTTTTCTGTAGAGCTTGTCCATTCTTGTTTGCGCTCGCAGCGGCGTACTCTCGATACTTCTCCGTTCTTACATAATTGAGCCACGACGAGCGTACCGGCGGTCGGCTCTCATAATAGGCTTGAGCCAAAAGTGTCTGCCCCACAATGTTGTCCGCGAATTCTACTCTCGGCTCCGAAGCGGATTGAAATCCATTGTGGTAGAGAACCATCGCGCGGTAGGTCC
>DATLWF010000604.1:0-16218 GCA_035576605.1 Blastocatellia bacterium
ACTCGCGGTGCAGCGTCGCACGGGGCTGCTCTGATTCGCGATGGCGCCACCGTGTTGACACATTCCCGAAGCTCCACAGCGCTCGCAGCTTTTCTCGAAGCCAAGCGCCGGGGATCTGATTTTTCCGTCGTCGCAACCGAGAGCCGCCCGATGCTCGAAGGACGAGTTTTGGCCAAGGCGATTGCCAGCCAGGACATTCGCGTCACCTTGATAGCCGATGCCGGAGCTTCGCTCGCAATGGAGCATGTCGATCTTGTCATGGTGGGAGCCGACAAGATTACACCCTTGAATCTGGTGAATAAGATCGGAACTCGGATGATCGGACTGGCGGCGCGCGAGCGACATCGACCCGTGTACGCGCTTTGCGACACATCGAAGTTCATTCGCGAGGATTACTTCGGCGTGGGGATTCGTGACCTCGGAGGCACGAACGAATTATGGACGAAAGCGCCTCGAGGAGTGGCAGTGGTGAATCGCTGTTTTGAACCGACGCCGCTTGCCTTCTTCACCGGCATCATCACCGAAGACGGCGCTCTCTCGATCGAAGAGGTTGCGCGCCGCGCGAAGCAAGCCGCGATCGATGAAGAATTGGTGAATGCGTTCTAAGAACTGTGCGACGGGATCAAATGATCGCCAGGATCATACGCTCCGGAGAGAATCGATGGCCGTCGGCGGAGTTGCTGTAGAAGAGCAGACCTTCATCATTGCCGACTATAGAAGAGTCGATCCACACCATGTGAAGTGTGCCACGGCTGTCGACGACCATTGCCGGACTGTGTGCGCGGCCTTTGCTGTTGTCTGCGTTTGAAACTCGTTCGGGCTGGTCGAAGCTCACTCCAGCATTGACAGACTTAGCTAGATAAACCTGTCTGCTCTTGATCTCCTCTTCGCCGAACAAGTCACCGTTTTGAAAGGCCACGTAAACCGTATTCTGAAAAGCGACCAGGGTCGGCTTGTGGATGTCGCCATTTGGAAAGGTGCTTACGTTGATGGGAGCAGAGAAAGATGTGCCGCCGTCAGTCGAGCGCGCATAAAAGGCCTCGGCGTGGCCCAGGCTCTCATCCACCCATGCAACGCTGATACGGCCGGCGCCGTCAGTCGCAATGGCAGCCTCTGTCGCATTACCGGTGCCGGTCGAGACTTGTTTTGGCTCGGAGAACGTCTTTCCCCCATCGATCGAACGCGAGAACATGATCACGGGTGTGCCGGGAGCCGAGTCCTGCCAGACGACGTTTATCGCGTCGTTGGCGTCGATTGCGATTTCCGGATCGAACGCAGCGCCCGTACTCCTGGAAACATCAAGCAGCGCGTTGAAGGTCAATCCCTGATCGGTTGACCGGAGGAAGACGATTCTGCCTGCCGAGTCCTTAGTGTCACCCCATACGATATTGACCGTTTCGCTTGAATCAAGCGCAACCCGCGGCGAGAACGCCCCTCCGTTGTGCGGCGTGATGTTGAGCGGAGCCCTGAATTTCGTTTTCTTCTTCGAACTAATCAGATAGGCCTGCGTCGTGCCGGTCGAGTTGTCGTGGTAGGTGACATACACCCGCACTTTCCCGTGCTTGTTCACGGCCAGTGAAGGACCGAACGCTTCGCCGGGCGAGTTCGAGAGATTGCGCGTCTGTGGCAGGTTGTCCCAGTTGACGCCGGAGTCGCGCGACATGGTGAAGAATATCTGGCTGTGCGGCCTGTGCTCACTTGCCGGAGCGGTTGCCGTCGACATCATCAGGTAGAGATTGTCATTGCTGTCGACATCGATTGCTGGAAAGCGTTGCGCTCCGAAGAAAAGTCCCTGAGCACGAGCCCTCTCTAACACCGGAGTTGACCCGGCTATGACAAGCATCACCGCAGCCGTCAACAACAAAACTGAAGCGTTTCTTCTATTCATACCTAATCACTCGGGGAGAGGGACTGATCGAAGTTCACAAGCCAACCGAAAGGATGTTACAGGACGGCCCACGCACTTTTCAACCGTCGCCACTTAAGTCCCGGCCGCGACCATAAGTTGATGCCGCAGAAACCGGACCGGCATCTCGCCGTGTATTGGCCACATTTGCGTCATCCGCATCACCCGTCGCAAAGTTTGACATCGCCGGTGACCGAGCATCATACTCGGACTCGCTTTTAATCTCTTAGAGGTAGACGGATGAGCGCGAAGATTCTTGATGGCGCGAGCGTGGCACAGGCGATAAAGGACGAAGTCGCCGGCGAGGTGGCGGAGTATTCAAGACGCGGAGTTCGACCGGGACTTGCGGCGGTGCTTGTAGGAAGCGATTCGGCATCGCAGATCTACGTTTCCGGCAAGGTGAGGACCTGCGAGCAACTCGGGCTCTACTCCGAGAAGATCGACCTGCCCGAGACCACGATGACCGAAGAGCTGCTTGCGCTGGTTCGTGATCTGAACTCGCGCGATGAAATAGACGGCATACTCATTCAGTTGCCGTTGCCTAAGCAAATCGACGCCGCGCTCGTGCTCAATTCGGTTGACCCGGCGAAGGACGTCGATGGCTTTCATCCGGTGAACATCGGGAAGCTCGCATTGAACGAGCCGGGGCTGAGGCCCTGCACTCCCGCGGGGATCATCGAGTTGCTCGATCGCCACGAGATTCAGATGAACGGCGCCCGAGCCGTCGTTATGGGCCGGAGCCGGACAGTGGGATTACCCATCGCCTTGCTGCTCTTGCACCGGCACGCAACGGTGACGATATGTCATTCGCGCACCAAAGACTTGCCGGCGGTTGCGCGTGAAGCGAACATCCTGATTGCGGCGATCGGAAGGACTGGACTGGTCGACCGCAGCTACATCAAGCCCGGCGCGGCGGTCGTGGACGTAGGCATGAACAGAGTCACAACCCGGGACGAGCTCGCCCGCTTCTTCGGAGACGACCCGAAGCGGCGCGCGGCCTACGACAAGAGGGGCTACACGCTGATCGGCGATGTGAATCCGCGGGAAGCCGCCGAGGTCGCCGGCTACTTCACGCCCGTTCCAGGGGGCGTCGGACCGCTGACGATCGCGATGCTGATGAAGAACACGCTTTCGGCGATGAAAATGCGTCGCGTAGCATAGATCTCAGTCAGTGTTTGTAGCATTCAGTCTGTTTGTTGTAGCTAAACTTCAGTCTGCGTTTCCAGGAGAGTCCAGCATGGGAAAGATCCAAGCAAGCGAGTGCCCGCACCTCAACGATACGAACAGCGCGGCTCTTGAGACCAACAACACGACTTGCGCTGAATGTGGCGTGAGCGCTCCAACACGTGTGTGCATGACTTGCGGGCACGTCGGTTGTTGCGAGACCACAAACGGTCACGCACTTGCACATTCGAAGTCGAGCGGCCACTCGCTGATCAGGCAGCTTCCGATATCGGAGAATTCGTTCACGTGGTGTTACGGCTGCAACGCTTATCTCACGAACCAGGGTTAATCACGGCTCGGCGAAATTTTGTTCTTGCGCGTTCGGACGTTTCGTGCTAAAAATAATCCTGCGATGCCCGATGATATTACAACCCGCCCGATGCTTGAAGCGCTACTCGAAGGACAGCGACAACTTGGCTCGCAAATGGCCGAGATACGCGCTGCTCTCAGCACAATTTCAGAGAACCAAAACAAACTTGCAGCCCAACAAGATCAGTTCGGTGCCAGGCAAGATGAGTTCGGTGCCAGGCAAGATGAGTTCGCCGCCAAGCTAGACGAATTCAACGCCAAGCAAGATGAGTTCGCCGCTAAACAGGATCAGTTGGACGCTCGGGTCGCCGCGCTTACTCGCGAAGTGCGAAACGGGTTCGACGATTACAACCGCAAGATAAATGCGCTCAACCAGCGGCTTCTTAGCTTTGAAACGTGGTTGAGCCGGATTGACGACCGCTTGCACGAGGAGATCATTGCTCGCACGCGTTAATCCCTACCGCGACCGCCTTCCCTCCCTCCCTCGCCTCCTGTCTCAGAACCGAAGCGTCACACTTCCGGTAACTATAATAGTCTTATCGGCATAGGCGGATCACGTTACTGCCTTTCTTCCCGGAAACTGCCGACGACGGGCGACCGACGAGGTCGACCGACGAGGGACGACCGATCACGGGCGACCGATGACCGGTCGTCCGTCGTCCGTCGTCCGTCGTTCCTGGCTGAAACAATGGCCGAACTATTGCATAGCATCGTATGATTGCAGTAGAGCGTCTGAATAGTGAGCACATGAGCAGAGCGCGGGTTGACAACACGGTGGTTCCACCAGCCGTCGCGTCGGTGACGACGGCAAGTTCGTACGTGCCCCGGTGGCTGCGGCTCGCGGGCTACGTAGCGCTGGGCGCGGCAGGCACGCTCGCGGTCGCACTCGGCGCCGCAAGCTACCCGCTCTCCGGACTGCTCATTCGTCCCAGACTCAAGCGGCTCTCTCAACTCAAGAGCCCTCACCTCAGACACCTGATTCGCCGCAGCGAAATCCCCTTCGAGGACGTCACCATTCCCTCGTTCGACGGCACCCGTTTGTACGGCTGGTGGATGAGCGCCGGTCGGAGAGCGCCAACCGTAGTCATCCTCCACGGCGTTAAGAAGAATCGCACAGACGTGCTGCGGGCCGCGCTGGTGCTGAGGCGCGCGGGCTTTAATGTCCTGCTGTTCGATGGCCGGGGACACGGGGACAGCGAGGGCCGCTATGTAACATATGGATTCAACGAACGACGGGATGTCGAGTCGGCGATTGATTGGCTGGTTAAACAGAAAAAGATCAATCGCAACCGGGTTGGTCTGGCCGGAGAATCCATGGGAGCAGCGATCGCGCTTCAAGTTGCGGCGTACAACCCGTGGATACGAGCCGTGTGGGCGGACAGCCCCTTCGCGTCGTTGCGCCTTATAACCGAAGAATTTGTGAGGCGAGCCACTCGCCTGCCTGGCGCGGTGTTGAACCCCGTTTTGTGGACCGCGATTCAGGTGGCCAACTACAGGGGCAAGTTCGATGTTCACTCGGTCGATCCATTGGCGCTTGCGGCTCGGATAAAATGTCCTGTGTATCTGGTCCACGGCACCGCCGACCAGCTAATAGCCACAGCGCACTCCGAGAGCATCCACGCGGCTCTGGGTGGCGAAAAGGAGATCTGGTTTGTCGAGGGCGCACGCCACGCTCGCTCGATACATTTTGTGAAGCGCGATTACAGCGAGCGCCTGACTCGCTTTTTCAGGCAAAGGCTCGAGGGACGACGGACGACCTGAGACTGACGACAGTCTACGGTCGTCGGCCGCCCGTCGTTCTTCCGTCGCCGGTCATCGGTCCCTCTAAGATCCGCTATTTCACGCCCCCTCTTGGGTAGCCATAAACCCCATTCCGGCACAGGCTCTGTCGCGAAGTTTATTGACAGCAAAGCTTTAATACAGTATCTTTTCGCAGAACCGTTTGCGTTCACATGTGGATAACTTCCGAGAGATCTCAGAAACAGACTGGAGGGTCGATTAGCAGTTTGGGCATGCGGCTTGGCCGCAGCTTTTCCGAAGCCGCTCTCACGAGGCCCGTGAGAGAGAGCCGAATCACCCCCTTTTGATTGAGAGTTCTCCAAGGTGTACGTCCCCTTACACTCGTTTGAAGTGCGCGCCTGTCCCGAGAGAGTCGCTCCTCCGGCAAGCTGCCTCCTGGCCCCCGTCTGAATAGTTGAACCGCCACTGAAGTGGCTTCCCTTTGGGTTTAAGAATCGAGGGCGTAGCCTGCCTGGAGCACCGGCGACTGCCGACCGCGACTGTGGACTGCCGACCGAGGAGGACCCGTCATCTGTCGTCCGTCGTCCGTCGAAACAAATGAGCAATCTTCTAGACAAAGCGATAGTCTGTGGCTTGCTCGCAGCGGTAGTCTTCACCACGCTCGCGCTTGGAACCGTCGAAGCCTGGTCGGTTGCCATCTTTGAACTGATAGTCGTCGTCCTGATGTTGCTCTGGGCCGCGAAGGTCATCGTTGAGAAACGGATCGAGATTAGGATTCCACCGGCGGCGCTGCCGCTCGGCGCGTTGGTTTTGGTGGGCCTCGCGCAGAGCATCGCGCTCACCGGGAGCTCGGGCCAGACGAGCAGCCTGTCGATGGATGTTGAAGCCACTCGTGGCGCGGTCGCGGTAATCTTTTTTCTGTTCGTGTCGTTCCTGATCGCCGCCAATTTCTTCGATACACCCCAACGCTTGCGCGCGCTGGCAAACTTTCTGATCATCTTCGGGCTGGCGCTTGCGGTGTTCGCACTGGTTCAACACTTCACATGGGAGGGAAAGCTCTATTGGATGCGTCGCGTGACGTCGTCGGGCGCGGGAACTGGCGGACCGTTCGTGAATCGAAATCATTTCGCCGGCTACATGGAGATGTTGATCCCGATACCGGTCGCGCTGGCATTTTCCCGCACGACGCGGGGCGAAACGCGTATGTTTTATGGCTTCGCGGCGGCCATCATGAGCATAGCGGAAGCCGCATCTTTGTCGCGCGGCGGGATGGTGAGCCTCGCCGCAGGCCTCCTCTTCCTGGCCGCAATCAGCGTCCGGCGAAGCCGTGACCGCTCGCATCCCGAGAGAAAGTCTTCGTTCAACCTTCACCCGGCGTTCTTAATCGTTGTGATGCTCGCGGCAATCGCCGCCGGCGTTGTCTGGATCGGCGCCGATTTTGACATCCTCAAACGCATCACTCACGACCCGTTAACCACGACCCTGGCAACCGACCGCCGAGGAGTCTGGGGAGACACGCTGACGATGTTTCGCGCTCACCCGATACTGGGCATTGGGCTCGGGGCGTTCGAGACCGTCTATCCGATCTATGGTCGAGGGGACGGGTCATTTGTGATTCAGTTCGCACACAATGATTACTTACAGGTGCTGGCGGACGGCGGCATAGTTGGCGGGGCGATTGCTCTGTGGTTCATTATTGTGATCGCGCGAGCTGTGATGCAAGTCACCAGGTCTGCCGACCCCTTCCTGCGAGCCCTCGGGTTGGGGAGCGCGGCCGGCGTCTTTGCGCTGCTGGTTCACAGTCTGTTTGACTTCAATCTTCAGATACCCTCGAACGCTTTGTTGTTCTTGCTTCTTGCCGCTATTGTATCGCGCGCCGGCGCGGCGGTCAGCCTGGGGACGGCCGATCGTGGACGGCGCACGTCCGTCGTCCGTCGTCTGTCGTCTGAGCCGGCGGTCCGTTCCGTTTGAGAAGGAAAAACAACAGTCAGCCCTCAGTTGAATTTCTGATATGATCGACGAAAAGTTTCGAAGGAGCACTGATGTCAGACGATAGAGTCGACCTCGAGAGAATTGAAGCTTTTGAAGAAGCTCCGCTTGTGCGGCCGCATTACCCGCGTGCGTCGGGCTACCCGGAGACTCCGGCATACGATTATGGGTACGGCTACGGCGAAGAGGAAGAGGGGCTGCATCTCCGCGAGCTTTGGCGCACAGTTCGAAAGCGCAAGTGGCTGATCCTCACCGTCGCAGTCATAATCACCACGCTGGTCACCATCGAAGCCTATCGGACCAAATCCACATATCGGGCATCGGCGTTCATCGAGCTTGGAAAGGATGTGCCTGCCGTCAGATCGGCGAGCGGGGGAATGGTGATCCAAACCGACGACCCGGATATCTATTATCCGCAGCTTGCCATCAACACACACCTGTTTCGGCTGACGAGCGAGCCCTTGCTCGAGGACGTCGTGGCCGACCTCAAACTCGACCAGAACCCGCGGTTTGCCGAGTCATCGAGGCGATCTTTCTGGGAAGCTGTGCAAGCCATCCTCAACCGAGCGAGCTTTCAAAGGCAGGAAGCCGAACCTTCCGCGACGCTCGGCTCGTTGATCGCGGATTCGGACAGCCCGCTCCCGCGCTCAAAAGAAGAAAGCGAGCGGCTGGCCCCGGCTGTGTCGATGGTCGCAGGGGGGCTGCAGGCCGACCAGGTCAAGGATACCAGGACCCTGAGGGTGACATATACCCACACCGATCCAGTCATCGCCGCAGCCGTTGCGAACGGCGTGGCGCAGGACTTCATCGACAAAACCTTTGAAGGCAAGACCGAAAAGTTCACCAGCGCCTCGAAATGGCTCGACACCACGACCCGTGATCTCAAGGCCAAGGTCGAGCGCGCGGAACAAGACCTGGCCGATTACACGAAGGGACACAATATTTTCTCCACTGATGCCAAGGGTGAGACCCTGACCACCGACAAGCTCTCGCGTCTGCACGATCAGACGACCCGCACCGAAACGGAACGCATACTGAAGCAGTCGGTCTACGAAGAAGTGAAGGCGGGCCGCGTGGCCCAATTGCCCGCCGCATTCTCGGATATAAAGATTACCGGACTTCAGGCCAAACTTGACGAGCTTCAGGGATTGGCCGAGAAGCTGGACCTGAAATATGGACCCGAGTACCCGGCTGTTGTCGAAACCAGGATGGAGATTAAGAATACAAAAGCGCAGCTTGAGGCGAGCCGCAAGGCGCTTGAAGACAAGCTCAAGGCCGAATACGAGCTCGCGTCGCGCGATGAGAAGTCGCTGAAGATCGCCCTCGGGCAGGCTAAGGGCGAGGCCGTTCAGCAAAACCAGGACGCCATTCAATACAACATTCTGAAGCAGGAGGTGGACACGGCCAAGGCCATGTACACCGATTTCCTGCAGAAGACGAGCCAGGCCAAGGTTGAGGTCGCTCAGCAGCATAACAGCATGCGACTGATCCAACCGGCGCGCGTTCCGGGCGGCCCTGTTGGCCCTGCGCGGTTCCGGATGATAATGATCGGGTTCTTCTTGAGCCTTGTAGGCGGGATGGGCCTGGCCTACTTCCTCGAATACATCGACAACACGATCAAGACAGTCGAGGACGTGGGACGCTATGTGCGACTGCCGGCTCTGGGTGTCATTCCGGCTATGGCAACGACGACAACCACGGGCAGGCTCAGGGGTGGCAAGAAAGTCAAAGAGCTGGCCGGGAGCAATGGATCGCGCACAACGGCGCAGGACCTTCCATACGGCACCGCGTGCCTGGCGCTGGCAGACAATCGCTCGTCTGCT
This sequence comes from Blastocatellia bacterium, assembly GCA_035576605.1. Lineage (GTDB taxonomy): Bacteria > Acidobacteriota > Blastocatellia > UBA7656 > UBA7656 > Onstottus_A. Next base: position 8,992 of record DATLWF010000604.1, read on the forward strand.
GCTGAAGCATATCGCGTGGTCAGGACTTCGATGTTGCTCTCAACAGCGGGCAACCCGCCAAAGACGGTTTTGGTTACAAGCGGGCAACCTGGAGAAGGCAAGACGACAACTGTCGTTAACACGGCAATCTCACTTGCCCAGCTTGGGGCGTCAGTTCTGATCATCGACTGCGATCTTCGAAAGCCTTCGACGCACAAAATTTTTGGCGTGGAATCCACAAAGGGTCTGTCAACCTATCTCTCCCGCGATATCGAGATCGATGGGATGATTCATAAGCTGCAGATCCCGAATCTTTCGCTGCTACCCTGTGGGCCGATTCCGCCAAACCCCGCCGAGCTGATCAGCTCCGAGAGGATGAAGGACCTTCTGAAAATGCTCGCCGAGCGCTACGATCACATTCTGATAGACTCGCCTCCGCTGATACACGTGACCGACCCTGTCATCCTGTCGAGCCTGGTCGATGGCGTCATCCTGGTAGTGCATGGCGGCAAGAGCTCGCGCGCGGTTGCGCAACGCGCTCGCCAGGAGCTGGCGAGTGTCGGAGCGAAAGTGTTCGGCGTGGTGCTCAACAACGTTGATATGCGGCGAGAAGGCTACGACGAGTACTACTACCAGCGTTATTACACGAACTACGGACAGGAAGGCGCCGACCAAGAGGTAAGAGCTAAGGGCTAAGCGCAAACGGGCCAGCCTATTTGCCATTTGTCATTTGTCATTTGCCATTTGCCATTTTAGGCTTCGCTCTTCGCCCTTCGCCCTTCGCCCTTCGCCCTTTGCCCTTTGCCCTTTGCTCTCCACATGTGCGGATTAGTCGCCTTCTTCGCTTATCATCCCGTCGCTCCTGAGATCAGCCGAGATGAACTGCGCACCATCCGCGATCACATGGACACAAGGGGGCCCGACGGCATCGGCGAGTGGTTCTCAGCTGACGGCCGCATCGGACTGGGGCATCGCCGCCTTTCGATCATCGATCTTTCCGAGGCTGGCGCCCAGCCAATGACCAATGAAGATGGAACCATCCAGCTCGTGTTCAACGGCGAGATCTACAACTATCAAGCTCTCAGACAAAAGCTCATCGGGAAGGGACATACCTTTCGCTCTCACTCGGACTCTGAGGTTCTCGTTCATCTCTACGAAGAGCGAGGGGAAGACATGGTCCACGAGCTGCGCGGCATGTTCGCATTCGCTCTGTGGGACGCGAACCGCAAGGCGATGTTGCTGGCACGCGACCCCTACGGCATCAAGCCGCTCTACTATGCCGACGATGGCTGGACTCTGCGCGTCGCTTCTCAAGTGAAGGCTTTGCTGGCCGGCTCTCACGTCTCGCTGCTTCCCGAGCCCGCCGGAGTCGCGGGGTTTTACCTGACCGGTAGCGTACCCGAGCCCTTCACAATTTATCAGGCGATTCGCGCTGTGCCGGCCGGCAGCTTCGTCTGGGTGAATCGACTCGGGGCGTCCGCCGCGAGCAACTACTTTTCAATCGCGCAGGTTTTTCACGACGCAAGAAAGGAAGACGGGCGTCTAAGCGAACCCGAACTGAAGCAGTTTGTTCACGACTCCTTGTTGGACTCAGTGCGGCATCACCTGATCGCGGATGTGCCGGTCAGCGCATTCCTTTCCGCGGGAGTTGATTCGGGCACTGTCGTCGCGCTTGCTCACGAAGCGGGAGCGGAGGATCTGCAAACCGTGACCCTCGCTTTCGAAGAGTATCGAAGCACACACGACGATGAAGCGCCGCTCGCTCGAGAAGTCGCCCGCACCTACGGCACGAATCATCGCACGCGCCCGCTTGACGAGGCGGAGTTCCAGAGTGAGTTGCCAAAGATACTTTCGGTGATGGATCAGCCTTCGATAGACGGTATCAATACCTATTTCATCAGCAAGTCCGCCGCAGAAATCGGCGTAAAGGTCGCATTGTCGGGACTGGGCGGCGACGAATTATTCTCCGGCTATCCATCCTTTCGAGACTTGCCGCGCTGGGTGAACAGCTCCCGGCTCGCAGCGCGCATTCCTGGGCTTGGCAGATTGACGCGAGCGATGCTCTCTCACCTCGTGCCGCACGGGGCGTCACCGAAGCTGGCCGGAATGATCGAATACGGCGGAACCTATCCTGGCGCTTACCTGCTTCGACGCGGGTTGTTCATGCCCTGGGAGTTGAAAGACATTCTCGGTGAAGAGATGGCTGTGGAGGGACTTCGCCGCCTTGCGTCGCTGCGTTTTATAGAGGCAGCGATGACGCCCGACCCCGGGTCTGCTTATTCGCGAATTGCCGCGCTCGAGGCGTCTTTATACATGCGCAACCAGCTTCTGCGCGACACGGATTGGGCGAGCATGGCACACTCGGTCGAGGTTCGCGTCCCTCTTGTTGATGCGGCCCTGCTGAAGTCCCTCGCGCCGGCGTTGTCATCTCATTCCTCGCTCGCCAACAAGAGGCTATTGGCGCAAATCGCGCATCCGCCGCTGCCGTTTGGCGTAAGCCGGCGCGGCAAGACCGGCTTCAACGTACCGCTCAATCACTGGCTCGAGCGAAACAAAAAGCTGGATGTGTGGCGAAGGCTCCCCGTTCTGACCAGACCGGGCACACATTGGGCTCGCCGCTGGGCGTATACGTCGGTATCTCTTGGAATGCCCCAGTGAAGGCAGAAGCCTATTTTTTATTTTCTATTTTCTATTTTTTATTTTCTATTTGATGTTGCCATTGACCTGATGCTCTTCAATAGCAAATGAAAAATAGAAAATAGAAAATAGAAAATAAAACTGACTCTTGGCTACTCATGAAGATCCTCGCACTGATGCCCGACGCCTACCGAGGTTTCGGAGGCATCGCTCAGTACAATCGAGATTTGATCGACGCGTTGGTAAACTCAGACCGGGTCGATCGGATCGTCTCGCTGACAAGGCATTTCCCGGAGGCAGATTCGGGGCTCGAGCCGCCTCCGGCGAAGCTCGTGCAGCACTTCTTGCCCGGTCACGCGGCGCGCTATGTGACGGCAGCGCTGAGATACGGATTGAGCCTCCATCCGGACGTTATTCTGTGCGGGCATATCAATCTGCTTCCGGTTGCGGCGCTCCTCAAGAAGCTTACAGGCCGCCCGGTTATATTGGAGGCATACGGCATTGAAGCCTGGGAGCGTCTGCGGGGGCTGCGTTCGTGGGGCACTCAGTGTGTGGACCTGACGATAGCCATCAGCCGCTACACTCGCGAACGCCTTATCGGCTGGTCGAGAATTGAGCCCCATCGAATAAAGGTCGTTCCAAATGCGGTCCATCTGAATCGTTACTCGAGCGGCGAAAAGCCTCGTTATCTTGTCGAGCGTTACGGAGTGGAAGGCAAGCGCGTGCTGCTTACAGTCGGGAGGCTTCCCGGCCACGAGCGCTACAAAGGGCAAGACAGAATTATCACGCTCCTGTTCAAGCTGATTACCCGGGTTCCCAATCTCGTGTATCTGATTGTGGGGGACGGGAGTGATCGCGCTCGACTCGAGACTATGGTGTCAACGTTCCTGCTTCAGGAACACGTGATTTTCGCCGGCCGGATCCCCGAAAAAGAGAAGATCGATCATTACAACCTGGCGGACGCGTTTGCGATGCCGAGCACCAGCGAGGGGTTCGGCTTTGTGTTTCTGGAAGCGGCCGCTTGCGGGCTCCCGGTGCTTGGAGGAGCGGTGGACGGGAGCCGGGACGCGCTTCTGGACGGGCGGCTGGGGGTGATGGTTGATCCCGAAAACCCTGATGAATTGCTCGACGGCCTCGAGACTATACTTCACGAGGAGAAGCACGTACCCGACTGCATCAAGCCGTTCGACTTCCCGCGATTCAAGATGCAGATCGAGGAGCTGTTTGCGACGGCGGGACATGGAATATCTGCGGCCTCAGCACAATAACAGGTCGGGAAGGTGGGCTTGCCCCCGCTGCTTGATATTGTGAAATGCAGAACATAGCGGGCGTCGTCGAACTTCAGCACAATAACAGGTCGGGAAGGTGGGCTTGCCCCCGCTGCTTGATATCGTCGACGATTCGAATACCTGAGACCCGTATTGTCTCCTGAGACGTAAGCAGCGGGGGCAAGCCCACCTTATAGGTTAAGCACCGAAGCGTCATGGGTCGAAAAGAGCAGGGCAATTTGGACATGCACTCAACAATTCAACCGGTCGGCCTATGTACACTTGCTGCGGTTAATTATTATTGTCGCGAAAGCGCGTCGTCCCGCTACGAATTAGCCTGCCAACCGCTCCAACGGTTAAGGGAAGACTTTCGAGCGGGACGATCGCTATGGTCGACAACGAATCACTCAGATGTCGTCCTACGAGGACTCCACTATAAGGGATTCGCAAGACCATAGCCAGCGCTTTCGACGAAGAATTCGCTGGAGGTGACTTATGCGCAGCACGAAGATGGCAAAGCAGAACGAGGAGACGATCGCCGCCTATATCGGACTTGACTGGGCTGACTCGGAGCACGAAGTAACAATGCTGGTCGTGGAGACCGGAGAGGTGGAGTCGCGTAAATTGAAGCAAGAAAGCGAGGCGCTGAAAGATTGGGTTCAGAGTCTACGTGAGAGATTCTCTGGGAGAAAAGTAGCCATCGCGATCGAACAAAGAAAAGGGGCGTTGATCTACGCGCTGATGTGTTACGACTTTCTGATTCTGTACCCGGTGAATCCAAAAACATTGGCGCGGTTTCGTGAAGCTTTCAACACAAGCGGGGCCAAGAGCGATCCGGGTGACTCGGGGTTGCTATTGGATCTGATTCGCTTGCACCGGGACAAGCTGAGACCATGGGTCCCCGAAGATGCCGACACGCGGCTGCTGCAGATGCTGGTGGAAGAAAGGCGGGCGCTAGTCGATGAGGGGACCCGGCTGACCAACCGTCTCAAGGGCACTCTTAAGCAGTATTTTCCGCAGGCTTTGGAGTGGGCAGGAGAACTCGACAGCCGACAAGCTCTGGACTTCTTGACCAGGTGGCCGACGCTGGAGTCCATACGCAAAGCGGGAGCGGTAGCAGTGGAGAAGTTTTATCGCCGGCACAGTATGCGCAATCAAGACAAGATCGAGCAACGGGTGAAAGCGATAAAGGAAGCGTTGGCACTGACGACCGACCGCGCGGTGCTGGTTGCATCGAAGATGAAGGCCCTGGCTATTGTGCGGCAGTTACGTGCGCTTGGGAAGTCAATCGCCCAGATGGAGGCCCGGATCCAAGAGCTGTTCGAGCAGCATCGCGATCACCAAGTCTTCAGCAGCTTTCCTTGTGCGAAAAAGGTATTAGGTCCGCGACTGCTTGCGGCATTCGGCGGGGATCGGACTCGATATGAATCTGCTCTCGAGTTACAGAGCTTCTCGGGCATTGCTCCGGTGACTAGAAGCAGCGGAAAATCAAAAACGATTCACAAACGGATGGCTTGCCCAAAGTTCTTGCGGCAGACCTTTCACGAATATGCGGCGCAGTCGATAAAGAAAGCGGGATGGGCGAGGGTCTACTATCGGCGCCACCGAGATAAGGGAGTCAAACACCACGCAGCGGTCAGAGCGCTCGCATATAAGTGGATACGGATAATGTTCCGCTGCTGGCAGGAGCAGGAACCGTATGACGAAGCGAAATACATCGAATCGCTCAAGCACCGCAGCTCGCCGTTGGTGTCCGGACTACCGCCGGCGCCAGGTTCACTGGTTGAGGTTTAGACATCTGAACCCTTGACAGATCATCTCAGATGTCTTCCCGACCTGTTATTGTGCTGAGGTTCGACAACGCCGCCATGCTCTGGCATTTTCACAGAGGCTCTCACGAGGTGCGTATCGCGAAAAAGATGACGCGCACCCTGCACCTTGCCATTCGACGCCTTCGCTTCATAGAATCGAGAATCATGAGTTTTGCTGAAATTGAAGCACAGTTGGAACGGCTCACACCCGACGAACTTCGACGCCTCGCTTTGAAGTCCTGGAGCGCTTTTGTTGCGAGGGAAGGACTTTCAGAGGATGCGAACCAGTGCGACGAAGATGACCCTGATTTGCTGGCCGCTCTCGATGAGGCCGTAGCTCAAGCGGACTCGGCATCACGCCCCGCGTACAGCGGAGCCGAAGTTCGCGAGCGTATCGGCGAATGGACTTCAAAGTAATCTTCACGGACACGTTCTGCAACGACCTGAAACAGATTTTGAATTACATCGCCGAGCAGGATCCGGCGGCAGCGAGTAAGCTCGGCGGCCGGTGGTCGACGCATGCGAGAGACTGAGTTTCTTTCCTGAACGCTACCCGAGAGTCCGCCAACGGCCGAAGCTTCGGCGACTTATTGTGGCGAAGCACCACAAGATTTTCTATCGGGCTGACAACGAAGGTAAGAGGGTCGAGGTTATCCATTGCCGGGACGCCAGACGCCGATCAAATCCGAGTATGCCGACTTCTGACCTCTGACTTCTGACCTCTGACTTCTGACTTCTGACCTCTGATCTCTGATCTCTGACTTCTGACTTCTGACGTGGACGAACTCATCATCGAGCCGGGCCGCGGCTTCAAGCACTACTGGCGTGACCTCTGGGCCTATCGAGAGCTGTTCTATTTTCTCGCCTGGCGGGACATCGCCGTGCGCTACAAGCAGACGGTCATCGGCGTCGCCTGGAGTCTGGTCCGCCCGTTTCTGACGATGGTCGTGTTCACCGTTGTCTTCGGCAAGCTGGCCCGGCTCCCGTCGGGCAACACGCCCTATCCGATCCTGGTCTTCGCGGCGATGCTCCCCTGGCAGTTCTTCTCCAACGCGCTCACTGCCAGCAGCGAGAGCCTTGTCGGCAGCGCGAACATGATTTCGAAGGTCTACTTTCCGCGTCTGGCGATTCCAACAAGCGCGGTCATCGTCAGCTTCGTCGATTTTCTGTTGTCATTCGCGATGCTGTTGGTATTGATGGCCTGGTATCAATTCATACCCAGCTGGCGGATGGTAGCGTTGCCGCTGTTGACGCTTCTCGCATTCTGCGCGGCGATGGGTGTGGGGTTATGGTTCGCGTCGTTGAATGTGAAGTATCGAGACTTTCGATTCATCGTGCCGTTTGTTGTGCAGTTCGGGATATACGTATCGCCGGTTGGTTTTTCGAGCAGCATAGTTCCCGCTAAGTGGCGATTGCTTTATTCCTTGAACCCGATGGTCGGGGTGATCGATGGATTCCGCTGGGCGATCATCGGAGGTGAAGACGAGCTTTACGTACCGGGCTTCTTGATGTCGATTGGCCTGGTGGCGTTG
>DATLWF010000605.1:0-13988 GCA_035576605.1 Blastocatellia bacterium
GCAGTTGTTCGGGCTTGCGTTGTTCGTCGGGGCTTCCATCACCGATTGGGCTGACGGCTACATCGCACGAAAGCGCGGCCAGGTCTCGACGCTAGGCATTCTGCTGGACCCAATCGCCGACAAGCTGCTCATTTCTGCCGCGCTGGTGTCGTTGGTCGAGAATCGGCTCGCTCCCGCCTGGGCGATCGTGATCATCATCGGGCGCGAATTTGCGGTGTCCGGGCTGCGTTCGATCGCCGCCGCCGAAGGTTTCACGATCAGCGCGTCGAAGAAAGCGAAGTTCAAGATGCTGACTCAGGTGATCTCGGTAACTCTGTTGATCCTGGGAAGCGTGCCCGGTGGCCCGTCAGGACTCCAGCCGCCAAACGGCGTCAACTCTGAGGTCCCGTTCGCTTCATTCGGAGAAATGAGCCGCACTATTGTCGCCGTCGCGAGCAACAGCGCGATGTCGCTCGATGAGTTCCGTGTGCTCTGCTACGGCGCAGGGCGCGCGATGCTGTGGATCGTTGTGATATTCGCGCTATGGTCGATGTACGACTACTTCACCAAGTTCTACGGCAAGGTGCGTGACCGCATCGAAGTTCGCGAACGACGTCGCACTCGCATCCTTCGCCGACGACGAAGAAAAGCTGCCGCCGCAGTGCTGGGTTCGGGCCGCGGTGAAAGCGTAAAGGGATAACCGGCGGCGGTAACGACGGCGTAGCGAGCGGGAAATGAGGCCGCTTCTATTTTCTATTTTCTATTTTTCATTGGAACGCTATTGAGCGATCCTTATTTGGCGATGCAACGTCTTGCTTCAAATAAAAAATGACAAATAGAAAATAAAAAATAGAAAATAGAAACGAGAAAGGGGTTTCCGGTAACCCCAACATCTATTCGGCGGGTCCAATCAACGATCCAATCACGCTGAAACTTCCGACCGCCGAACGAGTCTGGGTGTATACGCCGTAGTCGCGAAACTCTGTAAAGCTAATCGAGGGCGGCAACCGATCGAGGGCCTTGCGCGCTGATTCTCGATCCAACAACTCCGGTGAACCATCGGTGACCCGAGCAAGCCGCGAGATAGCAAGCAACAGCCTCCCTGCATCCTCGACTCGCACACGATAGTAGATTATCGAAGCATTCGGCGGGCGACTCGAGATTACCTGTTTGAGCCGCTCATCACCGTCTTCTCCGTCACGTTTCGCATTCGTCTCGATAACCTTGAGAATCTGATCCCGCGTGCCGAGCACGAGAAAGTTTTCGACAAACGCAGCCGCGTGCTCGTCGTTGCCGGACGAAACCAGGATCTCCGCTCCGTCGCGTTGTTCGTTAGTGATCGACGCCGCCTTCCGGGTCAGATACCTGTTGACGATCGGCGTAAGACGGGCCCTGTCATTCACTCGAATGAGCATCGCCCTCGGTCGATCGTCGCCAAAGTTAACGAAGGCGATTTCGCGACCAATGGCGTCACCCACCGAATCCGACGGCTCGAGCCCGTACTGCTTCTTAAGATTAATCACAAGCTCTCGAAGCGCCACGCCTGCCACGATATCCACGCTCGGCGAGAGATGTTTGAAAACACGCTCAGGCAACTCGCCGGCATCCTCTACGTTCAACAGGGTCAGGCTATCGACCCTGCGCGGGATGAGGGCTAGCGACTCGAAACCGGCTGTTGAAGCCGATTTCAAGGGTTGGCTCAGCGCTTCGGCCACCTGGGGACGCAGAACCGCCAGATACTTTTCGGTCACGCCGCCCGCTTCGAACTCCGAAGAGTAGAGCAAACCGGCGCCAGCCTGCTTCGATAGATGCTCGATAAGATCCGCAAACATGCTGATGTTCTCAGGCTCAGCCGACCGGCCGGCTATCAACAGCGGCCCCAACTCGACGAGCTTCTCGATTCCGGCTGCCGTCACATATGCGAAGACCGATGGATCGTGTCCAACCTCGGGGCGCATCTGCTTGAGCGTCGAATCCTCGGCGAGAGTAGTCGTCCGTCCGACTATCGCGTCGAGGCATCGCTTTATGGCGTCCGGATGATTAGCTATGAGTATGACGGTTCCCACGGCGCAAGCTACAAACTGGTGTTTGGGGTCCGGACCCTCGAAGACCAGCAACTGCGAACCTCGATAGTCATCCCCGTGTTCGACGACCGACTCTCCGTAAATTCGCTGCGCGATTATCGACGCCCGCTCACGAACAAGCCGCGTAGCCGTCTCAGGCTTCGCGTGAGTCTCGATTATCAACGAAAAGTTAGGTTTGAGGTGAAGGTATGGACCGTCGTCAGTTTCTCCGGTATTGGACTCGATGGCGGTGATCGCGATCGCGTACTGAGCACGGCCCGCAACAACCGCTTCGTCCGGACCGAGGCCGGAGCGACCAACGAGATCGGCGACCAGACCCACTTGCCGAAGCTGACTGGAAAGGCCGAGCACTGGAGCGAGCTCGCGCCAGGCTTTCGTGCTTGTGAGACTGTCCATCAGATCCGCCAGGTTGTCGATCTCAACAAATGCCAGCGCATCAGCCGGAACGTAACTTTCCATCGCAACCCGCTGCGGTCTGCGCAAAATGAAAAAGCCGGCAATTATTAGAGTACTGCCCAGGAGTGCGGAACCGGCGATGACGTTTCTTCGAGTTAGGGCGCCGCTCAGCTTCATCCAGCTCAATGTAACATGCCAAGAGGCCAACGGTCAGCGGGCCGAGAGTCGAATGGCCAAAAATAGAAAATAGAAGAAAATAGAAAATATCAAATCGCAAATTTTCTATTTTTTGTTTTCTATGTTCTATTTTCTATTCCGGCTCCCGAGCATCCTCGTGTATAATGCCCGCTGGCGCCCTCACAACCACTGAGCCCCCGAGAGCGAGAAATCCTTGAGCCAAGACGTGACTAACTGTCCGCGCTGCCAGCGGAGAACGCCGGCCGCCCGAGGCGACTGTATCTACTGCGGCGAACACTTGCCTTTCGCTAGCCTCCAGTCCGCACCAACTCAACGCAATATCGATGCTGCCGAGCACGCGTTCAACACTGTCCTCGAGCCCTTTCCTGGACGGGTTAATGAGGGCGTTATCACCGCGCTTGCTTCCGCGCTGCAGCTTGAGTTGAGTGAGACGCAGACGTTGATCAACGCGGGCAAGCCCGTTCCGCTCGCGCGCAGCCAGACTCGGCCGGAAGCCGAGATGATCAGCGCGCTCGTTCGGACCTGCGGATTGAGAGCCGCTGTGATTCCAGACGAAGAGCTGAAGCTTGACCGCGAACTTGTACGCGCCCGGCGCATCGCAGTGAGTGATGACCAGCTTCGCATACACCTCTCGGGCGGCGAGCTGACTCTGCTAAAAGCTGAGATAAGATTGTTGGTCCTGGGTGAGCTTCGCAACGTCCGCGTAGACTACACAGAAGGCATAGGCGGAAGGGGCGGTCAGTCCGGCAACGTCCTCGATTTGTCCGAGTACCGTTCAGACGAAACGCTGCTTGATGTTTACGCTGCGAGTCTTGATCAGAGCTTCAGAATCAAGTGCGATGCGTTCGACTACTCGGGTTTGGTTTCGCCGCTGTCCTTCAGATCAGAGGTCAACTTTCGAGCAGGACTCGGGACGCTACGTGCTGCACTGCCTCATGCAAAAGTAGATGACGATTTTGCGAAGATGAGAAGCCTGCTCGGACGCGCGTGGCCGGAACGAAGTCGCAATGAATCGCGCGGCCTCAAGCGGACCGGCATAACTTTTCGTGCAGTGACCCAGGCAAGTGTCGTCAGCGACAACCGGGACCAATTCGACCGGTATTCCCGGCTGATGTTTCTGTCATCGACATAGCTGCATTAAGCCTTCCGTTCTTGACTCACTCCGATTTGACCGTGCCCTGACACTCCCTCTAACTAATGCGCACAACGATCACCGAAGTGTTATCTTCGCCACCTGCGGCATTCGCAGCCACCACCAACTCTTTGGCTGCGTCGGTCGGGTCGGGGTTAACGAGGAGGATGTCGCGAATCTGATCGTCGCCGAGCATTCCATTCAGCCCATCGCTGCACAGCATTAGCATGTCGCCGCTGGTGAGCTTCTTCCTGATGATGTCTATCTCAATTTGCTCATCGGCGCCGATCGAGCGGTAAATCACATTGCGGTAGGGATGGCTGCGCGCCTCCGAGCGCGAAAGGTTTCCTGTGTTGACCATCTTTTGAACGAGCGAGTGATCTTCAGTCACTTGCGCGAGCTGGTCTCCCGACAGCAAGTAGCAGCGACTGTCTCCAACATGAGCAATCGTCAGCACTTCGCCCACCACCATCGCTACCGTCACTGTCGCGCCCAACCCACGCTCCTGCGGATTCGCAGCAGCATAAGCCATCACCTCGCGGTTCGCGGCGATTACGGCCTGCTTCAACATTTCAGTAGTCGCCATCTCGTGACCGTTGGCGACCGCAAGCCGCAAACCTCCGGTCTGAGTCGGCGCGACGATCTTCTCTTCGCGAGTCGACTTTAGTGAGGCGGAAATCAGCTTATCGGTCATCCACTCGGCAACCGAACGCACCGTCACTCGCGACGCCACTTCACCGGCGGCCTCCCCGCCCATTCCGTCTGACACGATGTAAAGCCCTATTTGCGTCTGCACCGATTCGTAATACTGCGTCAGATTCAACGCAAGCACGCTGTCCTCGTTCAGCTCACGAATCAGACCCACGTCGGTGAAGTGTCCTGACTGCAAGACCACCGGCAGATTCAAATCGTCCAGCGCCTCGCGAAGCTCGACTATGCTCTGAAACCGGTCGCCAGGCTCTTCAGCAAGGGCGCGAGCGAGAAGCCGCTCGAAGTTCGGAAAAACGGTCGCTATCGGATAAAGCCCTGAGCCTTCACCCGGACTAGCGCTTTCGCCCGTCAGCAGGAATTGAAGCATCGCACCGATCGAGTAAACGTCCGATCTGACGTCGTAGACCGAATCGTCCGCGAATAACTCCGGCGCAGTGAAGCCGCGGCTCGGATAGATGGGTGCGTCCTCGACCGCCGTGCCTGCCTGTCGCGCGCGGTCAAAGCTTATCAATCGCACTTGCTTCTCTTGATCCAGCACAATGCCGTAAGGCTCAAACCCGTTGTACACCCATCCGTGGCGGTGGAACTGCTCAGCCAGCGCGCATAGTTGCAAGCCTATCGCCCGCGCTTCTTTTTCGTCGGTCTGGTCAAAATGGGCGATGGCCTGGCCGCTTATGTGCTCGAGAACAATGTAGACGTTGTCACCGTCGAGCGAATGCTCGATTGGCTTGAACAGGCCAAACCGCTCAAAAGCGGCCGCGGCTTCTTCGAGCGAACCGGAAACGTTGCCTGTCGCGCCGCCGGCAGGCGTGACCGGCGAGACCCCGGCGAACGGGTCGTTGAAGCTCAGCCGCTGCTCGATTATCGTGTGACGCGACGCAGTCGAACCCTGAACGACCGCCTCGTAGGCGTTGTACGTGGGGGCGGTCCACAGCAGCGACTGCACGATGAATCGTCCGGCAATCGTCTTACCCGGATCGCAGGCGCGCGGCGGCGCCGGTGGCTGGAGCATCGCAGAATCGAGCTTCGAGCCACACGTCTGGCAAAACGTGGCGTCGGGTTCGCTATCGGCCGAACCGCAGTTGGGGCAAATATCTTCGATGGGTTTTGGTTTTTCTTCCATAGGAAAGCCTTAGGATAACACAGGCTACCTTCAGTTTGAATCCACAAACTCGGTTTGTATAGTCTCTGGTTTCTAGTTTCTGGCTCAAGGTTTCTGCTTCAGAACACGCCCCCGATCAAACGCGGAAACTTGAGCCCGGATTTGAACCAGAAACCTTGAACCAGAAACCAGAAACCTGCACTCTGACCGATGTCCTGAAGCGTATTCCTTTGACAGGCTTTCGTCGCACTCGCTATCATCTTATTTAAGGCCCTCGATGTTAATAAACCTGGAGCGCGATTCGTTTGCACAATGTGAAGCGATGCGCCCGTAAATCGTTCGAGAAGGTGACTAGTAACAGCGAACACAGCCGGACGAATCGCGCCGGCAAACTGCCGAGATTTATTGAACATGTAGAAGGACAAGGGCGTAATAGGAGGCGGTTGCAAGTTCGCTTAAAACATTCGGAGGACAATCCTTTCCATGCAGTTTAAAAATAGTAGAAGGAAAAAGACTGTAATAATTGTGGCGGCGGTGGTCGGCCTGATCGCAATCGTCGTTCTATCAAAAGCCGTCCAGAAAAAGGAAGGCGAGCCCGTTCAGGTTGGAAAGGTTGAGCGTCACACGCGCCTGGAATCAAAGGTGACCGCATCCGGTGACATCCGGCCGGTCCATCTGTACAACCTGACTGCAGAAGTTCCGGGTCGCGTTGAGCAGATCTACGTCAGCGAGGGCGACCCGGTTAAAAAGGGTCAGCCGCTGGTGCGCGTTGATCCGACTCAGTCGAGTTTCGCGGTGACCGCGGGCGAGGCCGCGGTTCGCGTGGCGCAAGCCGATGTCGCTAACCAACAGGTCGCAGTGCAGCAATCTGAGAACAATATCCACCAAACGAAGGCCAATCTGGCAGGCGCGGAGGCAGACCTCGAGCGCAATAAGGCCGACCTCGCCTACGCCGAAAGCGAATACAATCGGTACCAGGCACTGGTCGAGAGCGGCGTAGCCAACAAGTCTCAATTCGACGCGGCCAAATCGCGCTACGATCAGGCGCGAGCCGTGGTATCAGCTCAACAATCACATATCAATCAGCTGAAGGTGCTGGTGCACGACTCAGAGCTTGGAGTCGAGCGCTCGCGGACCGCTCTGCACTCAAGCGAGGAACGCGTCAAGCAAGGTCAAGCGGAACTGGCTCGCCAGTCCGACCAACTCAAGAAGTCCACAAGATACTCGCCAATCGATGGCGTCGTCTCGAGCTTGCCTGTCAAGGTCGGTGAGTACGCGCTGGCAAGCTTCTCGACTACTCCGCTCCTGACGGTTGCCGACATGTCTCAGATTAATACCGAGGTTAAAGTCGATGAGACCGACATCGCCGACGTACAGGTAGGGCAGAAGGCTAAGGTGAAAGTCGACGCTCTCGGCGACTTCGAGATCGAAGGTGAGGTCATCGAGAAAGGCGCATCGGCAATCACGCGATCCGGCCAGACCATCGCGCAGTCGGCTAATACGCAGGAGGCCAAGGATTTTATCGTCAAGATTAAGCTCAACCCGACTCCTCAGGTGCGTGAGAAGCTGAGGCCAGGGATGTCGTCGACCGCGGTCATTACTACTGCTACGGTTGCCGACGTGTTGACCGCGCCGCTGCAGTCGATTGTTCCTCGCGAAGCACCAAAGGATCAGCAGCCCGCCGAACAACCGGCCAATGGCTCATCAAAGAAGAAAGAAGTGGAAGGGGTGTTCGTGTTCAGCAAGGACGGACGTGGCCACTTCACTCCGATTACCACCGGGATCAAAGGCGATCAGGAGATCGAAATCAAGAGTGGGTTGAACGAGGGCGACGAAATAATCATCGGCCCGTACAAGACTCTGCGAACGCTGAAGGACGGGGATCAGGTCAAGCGAGAAGCGGGACCTGCAAAGGTCGAAACGAAGAGCTAGTGGGAGGGGATGGGGGACCATTCAGAGGAAAACAAGGGTAATGATATGATGATCGAAGAAGCTGTGTTCGATAAGGGCTTAGCCTATCTAGGTGCGGTTCCAGAAGCGACCGATAGCGTGATCCGCACGGACAACCTTTGGAAGACCTATCAGATGGGAGCCGAAGAGGTGCACGCGTTGCGCGGCGTGTCGTTTGACGTGCAGCGCGGCGAGTACCTGGCAATCATGGGCCCATCAGGATCGGGCAAATCAACGCTGATGAACTTGATCGGCTGTCTGGACACGCCGACGTCGGGGCAGTACTTTCTCAGCACCAAGCTCGTATCTGAGATGGATGACGACGAGCTTGCGCACATCAGGAACAAAGAGATCGGGTTCGTGTTTCAGACGTTCAACCTGCTGCCTCGCGCGACAGCTCTGCACAACGTCGAGCTACCCTTGATCTACAACGGGACCCCGCGAGGTCAGCGAATCGAGATGGCAAAGCTCGCTCTTCAACGCGTCGACCTTGCCGACCGAATGAATCACAAGCCGAACGAACTGTCGGGCGGCCAACGCCAACGCGTAGCGATCGCGCGGGCGCTTGTGAATAATCCAGCGATCCTGCTGGCCGACGAGCCGACGGGGAACCTCGACTCGCAAACTTCGCAGGAAATCATGCGCTTTTTCGATGAGCTTCACCATCAAGGCAATACAATTATTCTGGTGACTCACGAGCCCGATATCGCCGAGCACGCTCACCGAGTGCTGCACATCCTCGACGGCCGGATTAACCGGGACGAGAGAAAATAGCGCACGCCGGTGTGACCCCGGTTGGAAAGATGGCAGCGAGCAAGGTCCAGACGCCTTGCTCGCTGCCTTTGTTGTTTGGCCGTGGACTTCGGACGCGATTCACTCTTTGCGTTTGATTGGGGCCCGGCTCACCTGGACGCATTGCTTCTACGTGACATTAGGACACCCGTCTCCGCCTTGCTATAATTCGAACCTGTCGCCACCGGCCCAAACGCCGATACTATGAACAAGTTTATTGAAGCCGCCGCCATAGCTCTCTCGTCGATAATGGCCCACAAGCTTAGGTCCTTCCTCACGCTTTTGGGCGTCATCATTGGCGTCGCGGTCGTCACCGCGGTCGCGACGGTTATCGAAGGTGCGAACGCCTATATCAAAGACAAGATCGCGACGCTTGGTTCAGGGGTGTTCAGCTTGCAGAAGGCGAGCATCACCGGCTTCGGCGATTTCCAGAAGTTCCTCGATGCCTTTCGCCGAAACCCCGACCTGACGATCGATGACCTCGCGGCGCTGCGAGAGTCTGTTACCCTCGCCGACCAAATCGGCGCGCAGGATGGCGGGTCGAAGTCAATCAAGTACGGGAACATCACCCTCGACAGCGTGGGCGTTCAAGGCGTAACGCCGAATACCTTGCTGCTTTCCAGCCTGGAAATAGGGCAAGGCCGTTACATAAACGACTTCGACGACGACAGCCATAAAGATGTCGCTTTTCTAGGATCCGAAGTCGCAGACGGGCTGTTCCCGCAACTCGACCCAATCGGCAAAGAGATCAAGATCGGCGCCGACACCTACACCGTCATTGGAGTGGCTAAAAAGCTCGGGTCGGTGCTCGGCCAATCCCAGGACAATTTTGTTCAGCTTCCGCTCATGACCTTCTTCAAGGCATTTGGTAAGCGAAGTTCCCCGACTTTTCGAATCATCGTCCGGGGGCGCCCCGAGGTCCCTCCTGAGAAGGTTCAGGACCAGGTGCGCGTAGTGATGCGCAGCCGGCATAAACTCGACTACAACAAGCCGGATGATTTTTCAATTGCAACCGATGAAGCTACGGAGCAGTTGCTTGGCTCCATCGTCAACGTGGTCGCGGCCGTAGCGTTTCCGGTGGTCGGCATTTCGCTTGTCATCGGCGGGATCGTCATAATGAACATCATGCTCGCCAGCGTAACCGAACGCACCCGGGAAATCGGGATCCGCAAATCGCTCGGTGCAACCCGGCGGGACATTCTCATGCAGTTTCTGGTCGAGTCTGCGATGATGTCGGGGATCGGAGGGTTAATCGGGCTGCTCCTTGCAATCACCAGTATGGCCATCTTGAAGCAGTTCGTGCCTGTGCCGGTCGCTATCCCGCTGTGGGCTCCGGTGATCGCGATTTCGGTATCGACGCTGGTTGGTGTGTTCTTCGGGCTCTATCCGGCAAATCGCGCGGCGCGACTTGATCCGATCACCGCGCTCCGAGCAGATTAGAATATAGGTCCTATATGTCGTATAGGTCCTATTTAAGCTGATAAACCCTCATTTTATGCACATTCAAGAGATCGGCGAAAACGTATTGATGGCGTTCGACACGTTGCGTACGCACAAGGTGCGCTCTGCTCTCACGATGCTGGGCGTAATCGGCGGGACTATGACCGTCATCGCTATCTCGTCGTTCCTGACAGGGCTGAGTGAGTTCGTCCTGGAGCAAACAAAACGGTTCGGTCCGGACATTGTCTTTGTCACGAAGTGGGACAACATCGGGATCCGCTTCAGCCGTCCCTCTCAATCGGAACGTTCGCGCAAGAACTTGACCATCGACGATGCTCGCGCGATCGCCGAGCTTCCCGCTGCGGAGAGCGTGAGCCCCACTTTGCTCGTGGGTTCTTTCGCTCCGGGAGGCACCCAGCCTGTCGTCAAGCACAGAGGCATCGAAGCAAACCGGCCGCTGGTATTCGGCGTGTGGTCTAACTATGACGTGGTTCGCAACGTCTACATCAGGAGCGGCCGCTTTTTTACGCAATCCGAGCAAGATCACCGGTCTCAGGTTGCGGTCGTGGGGTCGGCGATTGCTGAGACTCTGTACGGCGCGCTCAATCCGCTGGACCGAGAACTCGAATTAGACGGAAAGATCTATCGCGTGATCGGCGTGATGGAGAAAGCGCCCGGTGGGCTTTTCGGCGGCGACCCCGTTGAAGACCGGCAACTGATCGTTCCATTCGAGACGATCAAGCGCGACCATCCCGAGATCGAGGACATCACAATCAACGTGAAGGCCAAGCCGGATCAGTTTGGCAGGCTGGTTGATGAAATAACCGAGTTGATGCGCCGCCGGCGCGGCGTGGCCAACGACAAGTCAAACGACTTCGG
Source organism: Blastocatellia bacterium (assembly GCA_035576605.1). GTDB lineage: Bacteria > Acidobacteriota > Blastocatellia > UBA7656 > UBA7656 > Onstottus_A. Next base: position 10,664 of record DATLWF010000605.1, read on the forward strand.
CATCAGCACGCCCGGGAGCATCTTCGAAGTGCTCGCACAGTTTGCCTCGGTAGCCAGCGTCATCGTCTTTCCACTATCTGCCGCGGGCTTACTGGTGGGTGGCATCGGCGTGATGAACATTATGCTCGTTTCGGTCACCGAACGGACTAAGGAAATCGGCGTGCGCCGGGCGATTGGCGCTAAGAAGAGTGACATCATCTGGCAGTTCTTGACTGAGGCAATAACATTGACCGCGGTGGGCGGGGTGATTGGTATCTTTGCCGGTTGGGTGATAAGCCTGGCACTGAGACAACTTGCTCCGACGCTTCCTTCAGTGATTCCTTTGTGGGCCGTCGTGCTTGGATTTGTTGTGTCGTGTTCGGTAGGCTTGATTTTTGGGATGTGGCCTGCGGTGAAAGCGGCACGTCTGGATCCAATCGAGGCGCTCAGGTACGAATAGGCTGTGCGGAAATCATCCTCAGGCAGTCTGCAGCTTCTGAGCCATATTGCCGCATCGGTGTCTAGTTTGTGACTACGTGATAGCCGGCTTGCCTTGTGGCTGGCGTGTGCTCCGCTGACCAGCGGGCCTCGCCGGTGTTGTCGAGCAACATTATGATGCTGCATTCAAGATCAGTGTAGGATGAGAGATAGAGCACCGGCCTTATGCCGATCGCCGCACGCTGAAACAGCATCTCCTCCATGAGGTCGACCGTATCTGCGCCGAATTCCAGTGGGGTCGGGGTCGTGGCTGCTGTTTTCACGTTCTAACTAGATAGCAATCATTGTGCCGCTTTGACCCTTGTACAGCCTTAACCTAGCCGAAAGCCGCCGCCCAGCCGATTTTGAGCAGAACATACACTGCCCAGAACCCGAAGACTACCGTCGCTGTATTTCCGGTTTTGATCTTGCGCGAACCAGCGATTGAAGCAAAGCCGATCGACAAGAGAATCAAAATCCAAATTGTGAAAATGTCGAGCGAGGCAGCCACGGCCTTGAGCACCGCCGACGCAGTCGAAGGAAGGAACACGGCAAGGTTCGACGGCACTATACCCGCCGATTGCGTTGGGTCGATACTTCGGAGGCCCTCCTCATCGCGCACCATAAGCGAAGCTATGGTCACAACAGTGGCTATTATGCCAACCGCGGCGCTGCTCCATGCGACAACCGACAGAATCTTCTTGAACGTGGTCTTCGCCTGGATGAACATCAAACCGAGCGCAAAGATGCCAGCGAGTATCACATAGATGATCGGCGTTACGATCGCACCGATTATCGGAAAGAACTTCGCGATGCTTTTCGAGAACGCCACCTGTTGTTGCATTTGCTCTTCAGTAAGCGATTGGTTGCTTCTTTCCATTCGCTTCTTTATCTGGTTGCGCATGATCGAATCCCAATCGGGATGCACTCGCCATTGGAAGAAGAACGTCGAGGCAAGCACCGTCGCGATGGCTATGATCATCGGAGCGATCCAGGTTGGCTTTCGATTCACATCCGCAAACGTCTCACCAGGTGAGAGCAACGTTCCGGTGAGTCTGGCCACGGGTCCGAGCCTCGCAGGCTCTTCAATCCGTGGTTGATCCTGCTGATGGGGCGCACCGTACGTGGGTATTGCTTCTGGCATTTGATCTTCGGGGTGACTCATTTCGCTTTGTCTCCTGAGGGTGTTCGAGAGAATTGCGACTTGCGGATTTCGAATATCAAATTGACTGATTCGCAATCCGAAATTCGCAATCCGAAATTCCCGGTGAGCCTACTATCTTTTCTCACCTGGCGCAACCACCATACAGGCCACGAAGTGTTCGCGACTCACCTCAACCAACTCAGGTTCCTCGTCGGCGCATCTCGGCTCGGCGATCGGACAACGCGTGCGGAAGCGGCAACCGGACGGAGGCGCGATTGCAGTGGGAATGTCTCCCCTCAAAGAAAGGCGCTCGCGACGGTGCTCAGGATCGGGATCCGGTATCGCGGACAGCAGCGCTCGGGTGTACGGATGAAGCGGGTTGTGAAATATCTCCTCGCTCGAAGCGACCTCGACCAGTTTACCCAGGTACATTATGCCGACCCGAGTCGAGATGTGCTCGACGACTGACAGGCCATGCGAGATGAACAGATATGTCAGCCCTAGCTGCTCCTGCAGGTCCTGGAGCAGGTTCACCACCTGCGCTTGAACGGATACGTCGAGCGCCGACACCGGCTCATCGCAAACGATAAACCTGGGATTGAGCGCAAGCGCCCGCGCGATGCCGATCCGTTGGCGCTGGCCACCGGAGAATTCGTGCGGATAGCGGCCGGCATGCTCAGGTTCGAGTCCGACGAGTCTCAACAATTCAGCTACCCGATCGCGACGGCCGCGTCGATCGGCAATGTGATGGATGATGAGCGGTTCCTCGACGATTTGACCGGCCGTCATTCGCGGGTTGAGCGATGAGTACGGGTCCTGAAAGATGATCTGCATGTCTCGCCTGAACCGGCGCAACTCGTCCGAGCCGAGCGAGAGCAAGTCTTGCCCTTGAAAACTCACCTCACCCGATGTCGGTTCGATCAGCCTGAGGATGCAGCGTCCGGTAGTCGACTTGCCGCAGCCGGATTCACCGACCAGGCCGAATGTCTCGCCTCGACGAATGTTGAAGCTCACACCGTCGACAGCTCTTACTGCGTCGCCGCCAACACCAAAGAGTCCCGCGCCCAGCGGGAAGTGTTTGGTGAGGTTTTGTACCTCGATGAGGTTGCCGTTGTTATTGGTCATCTTAATCGTCAATAGGACCAATGAGGCCTATAGGACCTATATTCTAGTCTTCGCAGATTCATCGCCGATTCGATTTGACCGAATGCATCGCGCCTTGTGCTCATCGTTCACTGCGAGCAGCGTTATTTCACTTGCCCTACATTCATCAATCACATACTCGCACCGCGGCGCAAACTTGCAGCCCTCAGGCAAATGCAGAAGGTTTGGAACGGTGCCTTCGATTGTCTCCAGCCTCCGCAACTTCAAACCTTCTTCCGTCAAACGAGGCACGGAACGCAGCAGCCCTTCAGTGTAAGGATGACCCGGGCTATGAAATATCTCCCGAACCGGAGCTTCTTCCACGATGCGGCCGGCGTACATTACTGCTACGCGGTCCGCGGTCTCCGCAACAACACCGAGATCGTGAGTGATCAACAGCATCGAAAGATCGAAGTCGTCCCTCAAGCCCTGGAGCAACTCGAGAATCTCAGCTTGAATCGTCACGTCGAGAGCCGTAGTCGGTTCGTCTGCAATGAGCAGCCTGGGTCTGCACGACAATGCCATCGCTATCATCACTCGCTGACGCATACCGCCGGACAGTTGATGCGGATAGTCCCTTGC
>DATLWF010000606.1:0-11035 GCA_035576605.1 Blastocatellia bacterium
ACATGAATCTGAGGAAGTTTTCGCTCGTCGGGGTGATGCTACTCTTAACAGGCCTGGCCGGGAGCGTCGCCGCACAGTCTGCTTATCGGCTCTCAGAGAAAGAGATGAAAGACCTGCTCAGTCGTATTGACAAACAGGCAGCGACCTTTCGCAGCAGTCTCAAGTCCGCGCTTAATCACAGCCGATTCGACGACACCAAAGAGGAAGATCACATCAATGATTTTGTGAAGGGCTTTGAGCAAGCAACTGAACGCCTGAAGCACCATTACGACGAGAAAAGCAGCGCTTCATCCGACGTTGAAGAGGTGCTGAGAAGAGCGGCTCGCATAGATGGCTTCATGGAAAGGCACCACCTCTCGCCACGTGCTGAAAGTGATTGGGCAGCTTTGCGTCAGAACCTTGATGCGCTGGCAGATGCGTACAGCGTTTCGTGGAGCTGGACGGAACGAAAGCCGTAGCGCCGCGATGCATACCGCCTGACGGAACTAGGGACCAGGCGCCCCAGTTCTATCAAGCGGCCGATCTCCGCGTAGCCATTGAGATCTCATCAAGGATGTTCTTCATCCGGTTTCGGCCGCCTGAAGCAATTCGGCAATATCAGCGTAATTCTTCTCTCTGGCAAGCATAAGGGCTGTTTTACCAGTCTGAGTGAATCTGCTTGATACGTCAGCACCTTTGCTCAGCAAGGCCCGCACAATTTCGATCTCACCTGATGATGCCGCAAGCATTAGGGCTGTGCCGCCATCGTTTGCTGTTGCGTTCACATCAGCGCCGTGCTCCAGCAATGTCTTCACGGAGTCGGTATGCATGTTGACAGCCGCAAACATCAGAGCTGTCCGACCTTCATTGTCGCTCGCGTTAACATCAGCTCCGCTTCTTAGCAACGCTTCCACTGTTTCGGTTTGCCCTTCGAGTGCGGCACGCATTAAGTCTGTATGACCGTTATGCTCTGCAGACTCACTGACCTCGGCGCGTGTAGGCATAATTCACCTCAAGTCGCCTATGGCTTCCGCTGATCAGACCTTTTATCCGACTCGCGCAGAGCACTCATAGCGGCAAGTTTGATTTTGCTATTCAACTCCAAAAACCGACGTGCGAGGCGACTGAAAAACGCACTTACCCTCCCGCAGAGGATGCCGCGCCGCTCGGCTCTGACACTTCTTTGAGAACTTCGACCGCTGCACTCCTCTTGGCATGTAGTGCAATGTCAGCGAGTGCGATAATGCCACAGCAAGACCCAGCAGCATCGACTACTGGTACGCGGCGAATCTGATTCTCTTCCAGAATCTTGCAACACTCTTCGAGCGACATATCCGAAGGCACTGTAACGCAGGGTTTGCTCATGCATTCGGCGACCTTCAACTCCAACGGGTTCAGGCCCTTCGCGATCGTGCGGCAGACGATGTCGCGGTCGGTAATGACACCGACGGGTATTCTGCTTTGTCGATTCGCCACGACCGGGACCTCGCCGCAGTCGTGATCGATCATCATTTGAGCGACCTCTTGCAAGCCAGTTTCCGGCGTACAACACGCCGGATCGGCAGTCATAACTTCTTTCACTTGCATCTTTTTTCCTCCAGACTCAGAAGTCTTATTCGTGGTCTACCACCACTTGTTAGTTCACTTTCATTTCAGACCCCTCTCCGCTCAAGATTGACTTTGGGGTGGCTTACTAACTCATGTCTATTTATTCAAGTAGAGTGCCAATGTTGGGACTAGAGAATCGCTATTTGCCTATCTCTTTGACTCCTGGACTTGCATATGAGGCGGACGGTCCGCGCGTATCACTGTGATACACAGTGATACCTCTGGGCTGACCGGTTCCGATTTACTGCGGCGACGTTATATACTCCTTCAAGGACGCTTGCCAAACCTTACCGCTCTTGAATGAAGTGCTGGTCCAAAATGGAGCTCTCTTTTTCCCAGCAGGACTAAGCGTTGTTGCAAACCTGAATTGCCAGATGAGCGGCCAGGAACACGTTATCGGAGGAGCCCGATGTCTAGCCGTAATGATCCAGCGTCGGAACGTCAAGAGAGCCGCATCACCGAGACGCAAGTGCGCAGGCAGAGCACGATTCGGCCGCGTCGCCCCACGTCGTTATTGGGATGGCTCCTGTTGCTACTCATCGCGCTGCTCTTTTACCTCTTGCTCAGCTATGTACTAGTGCCCTGGTGGTACAGACCGCTGCCAACCGATATACCGCCAGCCACGCCCAATAGCAACGCAAGGAGGACGTGATGAGAATAATCTTAGCGATCGATGACTCAGAGTTTTCCGGGGATGCGGTCCGAGAAGTGGCAGCCTCGAACGAGTGCAACAAGAGATTACCAGGCGCTCCGAAGAACTGACCGCTCGGGCTGCCGATTCGCTGCGAAAAAGCGGATTACAGCCGAGACCGTAGTACGTCCGGGAGACGCGCGTTCAGTCATCGTGGATGAAGCGATTGAATGGTCGGCCGATCTGATCGTTGTTGGCTCGCATGGCTACTCGGGGATAAAGCGGTGGCTGTTGGGCAGCGTAGCGCACTCAGTTGTCAGCCATGCTCCATGTTCAGTCCACGTCGTACGCAAGCGAGCCGCGGAAACCGCTTGAGTGTATTGAATCTCACGGAGTACCAAAAGCGCATGCTCCGACGGTCTGACAGTACGGAGAAGGAGGCAGCGAAAAATGAACATTCCGTACGCAAGCATTGGTTTGATCTATATGGTTAAGTCAACCAGGAACTCGCCAAAACTCTCCCTCTTGCCGTCAGGCATTTCTCTGAATGCTTGCATGAACTGGTCTGTTCGCGTCGAGCCAAAACGCCGTGCACCTGCCCTCAAGTATTCTAGAACTTCTTCTATTTTCCTGATCCCTCCGGCGGCCTTTACCTGGCATCTCCCGTCCACTGCCTCATACATGAGCCGCACATCATCCAAAGTCGCTCCTCCATCCGCATAGGCCGTTGATGTCTTCACAAAATGTGCGCCAGCTTGAGAAATCCAATAACAAGCTCGCTGTTTTTCTTCCTGAGTTAGAAAACAATTCTCAGTGATCACTTTCACCTTCACGCCTTCTCCGGCTGTAATCACGCCTTCCACATCGGCGAAGAACACGCTTTTATCGTTGTTCTTAAGTGCCGGTATGTTCATCACCATATCAATCTCTTGTGCACCGAGATCCAGAGCAAATTTCGTCTGGTATTCTTTCATCGAAGGAGTTTCGTTGCCGTGTGGAAATCCAATGACGCTGCCCAAAAGCACATTTGAATGATTGAGGAGATCGGCAGCAAACCGAATGTAGTACGGCTGAACAGTGAGTGTCGCCGTGTTCAGTCTTACAGCCGTTTCCGCAAATTTCAGAACATCATCCCTGGTCGCATCCGGACGGATAATTGAATGATCAAATAGCTTTGAAAAAGACGAGGCTTTCATACCTAAGACTCTATTAACAGGTTGCTCTTTGGTCAACATGCGTCTTTGCCTTGCATGCAACCCAAAGGTCAACTAAGCGTATAGCCACGCAAATTACGATGTCGCCGGCCAGGTTGATTCCTGTAATTAGCAACGGTATTATCGTATCCGTTTTTACTCCGTGACACTTGATGTTAGCTAGTCAGATGCGCGTTTAGAGGTCTCGCCATGGAACCGACCTCGGACAGCGGAACATCGCGGCCCCGAGATACCTCGGAAGCGTTGCGTGAGCAACAGGAATGGCTGCGTGTCACTCTTGCAAGCATTGGCGATGCGGTCATCACCACCGACACCCAAGGCCGTGTCACCTTCCTGAACCCGGTTGCTCAGTCTTTGACTGGCTGGACGCTTGAAGAAACAAGGAATGTTTCTCTTGACTCCATTTTCAAAATCATCAATGAAGAGACTCGCCGAACGGTCGAAAACCCAGCCATCAGAGCTTTGAGAGAGGGGCTGGTGGTCGGGCTGGCGAACCACACTGTACTGATCGCCAGGGACGGTACCGAACGCCCCATTGAAGACAGTGCTGCCCCGATCCGTAATGCGAAGGGTGAAGTAGGCGGCGTCGTGCTGGTGTTCCGTGACGTTACGGAACGCAGGAAGGCCGAGCAAGCCCTGCGACTGAGCGAGGAGCGATTCCGCCTTCTGGTTGAAGGCGTGGAGGACTATGCCATCTTTATGCTTGACCCGCAGGGCAACGTCGCCGGTTGGAACGTCGGGGCAGAACGCATCAAAGGCTACCGAGCCAATGAGATCGTCGGCAAGCATTTTTCTCGCTTCTATCCCCCGGAAGCCATCATCGCAGGCTGGCCAGAAAAAGAATTGCAAATGGCCGCGGCGCAAGGCCGGTTCGAGGACGAAGGCTGGCGAGTTCGTAAGGACGGCTCAAAGTTTTGGGCCAACGTGGTCATTACGGCGCTGCGGGACGAGGTTGGAAACCTCAAGGGCTTTTCGAAGATTACTCGCGACCTCACCCAACGCAAGCTGAGGGAAGCCGAACTGCGTGATAGCGAGGTTCGTTATCGGCGGCTCTTCGAGGCTGCCAGGGACGGCGTTCTGATACTGGATGCAGAGTCGCGTCAGATCATTGACGCCAATCCGTTTATATCTGAGTTACTAGGCTACTCGCGCGATGAGTTGTGCGGCAAAGAACTCTGGCAAATCGGTGTGTTCGAAGATGCCGATGCGAGCCGAGATGCTTATCGCCTTCTTCAAGAGCAAGGCTACATCCGCTACGATGATCTTCCGCTCCAAACAAGAAAGGGACAGGTACTAGAGGTTGAGTTTGTCAGCAACGTTTACCCAGTCGATCACACGCAAGTCATCCAATGCAACATTCGAGAGATCACAGGACGCAGACAGTTGGAGCGAGCAAAGCTGCAAGCGGAAGCTTTGGCGGACCTCAATCGTCGCAAGGACGAGTTTCTGGCCATGCTCTCCCACGAACTACGCAACCCGCTTTCGCCCATACTCAATGCCGTGCATCTTCTACGACTTCAAAAAGACGACGACGCGATTCAACAGCAAGCGAAAGTTATCATCGAGCGTCAAGTAGGAAAACTAACACGTCTCGTCGATGATCTGCTTGAAGTTTCCCGCATTACCACTGGAAGGATTCGACTCCAGCGGGAACAGATCGACTTAAGGGGCATCGCTGAACGAGCTCTTGAGACAGTTCGGGCTTTGATCGAACAGCGCGGGCACGAACTTGTCGCGTCTCTTTCACCTGAACCGATCTGGCTGGAGGCCGACTCGCTGCGCATGGAACAAGTAATCGTGAACCTGCTGACCAATGCTGCCAAGTACACCGGAGAAGGGGGTCGGATCGCGCTTATAGTTCAGCAAGAAGGAGAGGAAGCGGTGGTGCGTGTCCGGGATAGCGGTGTCGGCATCCCTCCAGACGTTCTGCCCCACATTTTTGATCTGTTCACGCAGGCCGATAAATCCCTGGATCGCTCGGAGGGCGGGTTAGGCGTTGGATTGACCATTGTGCAACGAATTGCGGAGATTCACGGAGGAAGGGTTGAGGCGCACAGTAAAGGTTTGGGACACGGGAGTGAATTCGTCGTGCGTCTCCCCATCACATTACCACCGTCAATCCAGCCTGAGCTGACCCCGGCCAAATCCTCCGAGAAGGTCGGCAGTATCCTGCGTGTGCTGGTAGTCGATGACAACCGCGATTCGGCTGATACCATCGCTATGCTGCTCGCAAGATCAGGTCACGACGTTCGAGTGGCTTATTCTGCAACCACGGCCCTTGATGAAGCCGTCGAGTTTCACCCGGATGCTGCGGTACTCGATATCGGTTTGCCAGAGATGGACGGGTATGAAGTCGCTCGGCGTCTTCGGCAGAACCCACAACTCCAGAACGTGCGGCTCATAGCCTTAAGCGGATACGGACAAGAAGCCGATCGACAACGCTCACGCGAGGAGGGCTTCGATTCGCATATGGTAAAGCCCGTGGATTCCGAGAAGCTTGAAGAGTTATTACAGAGTATGTCGAAATAAAGAGTATGTCGAAATAATATGAAAGAAACATGGGACAGCCGAATACAGCGTGCTGAACGGCTCGCCTCTGAAAGACCCGAATGCAACGAGCTGCTGACCTTTTACGCTGCGCTGCTGCGCTCACAAAAAGACATCTACGAACACCTTCGGACGCGGAAGAACTGGCTTCCCTGCGGTGAGCTTGCTGGCGACCTGCCTGTGCTGCGCCAAATGTTGCCAACCCTGCTGCGTATCGTTGAAGCGAACGGGCCCGATGAGTTGGTTAGTCAGGCACACAATCTCTTACAAGCAAACGAGGCCGAGTTAGACCAGATGTTGATCGACCATTGGCGAGCGCCGTCGGACCTCCAGTTTTTCGCGAAGGCTTTGCTCCAACCTTATGCGAATTGGCTCCGTGAGATTGGGACGAAACCGGTGGACAGGAATCTCGGGAGCGGTGAGAATCGATGTCCGTTTTGCGACGGCAAGCCTCAGGTGAGCGTTCTTCAAATAAAGGAAGCTTCCTCAGAAAGCGGTGGCCGTGACTTGATCTGCGCGACCTGCCTCTCGGCCTGGCCATTCAGGCGCGTAGTGTGCGCCAGTTGCGGGGAAGAAAACCCAGCGAGGATAGGCTATTACCACTCGCCCGAATATGACCACGTTCGCGTTGAAGCTTGCGATACGTGCAACCACTACATCAAAGCGGTGGACCTTACCAAATACGGGCTCGCAGTGCCGCTGATCGATGAAGTGGCCGCTGCACCGCTCGATCTGTGGATTCGCGAGCGCGGATACACAAAGATCGAGATGAATTTGCTGGGCGTCTGACTTGCAAGCCGGGAACTTGAGTAGCGAGTTGATAGCGATTCTCTAGATAACATAACTCAGCTCGATCTTCTGAACGGAACCTCTTTCGCCGCTAAAAGGCGTTGACACCCGTGACGCGTCGGGTGTAGACATGAACTGACAATCACGTTTCGGGATTCTGGACGCTCTTCCTAAGAGGGGTAACAAGCTGTGCACCAGCAGCTTTCGTCAAGAATCTCTCCCAAACGAGCCAATTACCCACACACCACTCCCGTCGAACGGTATCTCTTTGCCAATCAACTCAATTCGCGATCTACCAATGGCTCGCCTCTAGCGCAAAAAGCGATCGATCAAAACGGAGGTTTCTCCAATGGAAGTTTCAAGAAGAACTTTCATCAAGGTCGGCCTTGTCGGGGGAATCGGAGGATCAGCCTTCGGCTTCAACCTCGCGCCGGCTTACGCACAGACACAGGCACTCAGAATCTCGCGCACAACTGAGACGCGCAGTACTTGCCCATACTGTTCGGTGAGCTGCGGCGTAATCATTCACACTCTCGGCGACAGGGCAAAGAACGCAACCGCGCAGGTGGTTCACGTAGAAGGCGATCCCGATCACCCAATCAATCGCGGCACCCTCTGCCCCAAAGGCGCTTCGCTCGAGCAGGATATATTGAATGATCGCCGCCTGACCAAACCGCAAGTGCGCCGGCCGGGCTCCGATCGCTGGGAAGATATCTCCTGGGACGATGCGATCGATGAAATCGCGCGGTTGGTTAAGAAAACCCGCGATGAGACGTTCATTGAGAAAGACGATCAGGGCCGCACCGTCAACCGCTGTGAAGGAATCGCCTGGACGGGTGGGTGCACGGACACTAACGAACTGAACTTCCTTGCGGTCAAAGCTATGCGCAGCATGGGGGTCTGCTACTTCGAGACCCAGGCCCGTGTTTGACACGGACCCACGGTCTCAAGTTTGGGACCAACATTCGGACGCGGCGCAATGACCAACGGTTGGATTGACATCAAGAACACCGACATGATGTTGGTGATGGGTGGTAACCCTGCCGAGAATCATCCCTGCGGTTTCAAATGGGCGATTGAAGCGAAGAAGACGCGAAATGCAAAACTCATCGTGATTGATCCTCGCTTCACACGCACCGCGGCCGTAGCCGATAAGTTCTTACAGATTCGTGCGGGCGCAGATATTGCGTTCCTCGGCGGGCTGATTAAGTACGCAATCGAAAACAATCGCATCGCCAGAGACTACATTATCAACTACACAAACGCCGCTTTCATCGTCAAAGAAGGATTCAAGCTGCCTGAAGATGGCTTGTATTCCGGATTTGATGCTTCGACGCAGGTCTATGACAAGTCGACCTGGAATTACGAAGAAGGCGGTAACGTTGGTGCTGGGATCAGCGGCACGCAAGCGACTGCTGGAGCCAGTTTCGCGGCAGAGGCTAAAGCGCAAGCAACACCTGGCGCCGCAAGCCCACAATCGACTCCCGACGGCGGCGGTCAAGGCCCTGTCGGAGGCGGCCATCAAGCCGCCGGCGGTCCTGGCGCATCAGGTCAGAGCACCCCTAAACCTCCTCCGATGCTTCCGCCAAACACCGCCTATGACCTTTCACTCCAACACCCGCGCTCAGTTTTCCAGTTGCTCAAGAAACACTACTCGCGATACACGCCGGAGATGGTTGAGCGAATTACCGGCATACCAAAGGACAAGTTCCTTGAGGCAGCAGATCTCTTTACATCTGTTCGCAAAGACGGCGACATGAAAAAAGTCGCGACGATCATCTATGCCGTCGGTTGGACCCAGCACACATCCGGTACGCAAATGATCCGCACGGGGGCGATGCTTCAATTGCTTCTCGGGAACATCGGCCGTGCCGGCGGTGGAATGAATGCTCTTCGCGGGCATTCCAACATTCAGGGGGCAACCGACATGGGCGGCGTGTTCGACATCTACCCGGGCTACCTGAAGATGTTGAATCCCACCGACACTGATCTGGCGACTTTCCTGAAGCGCACGACGCCCACGGTATCGAAGCCTTCGGAATGGGACTCATTCAATTATTGGTCGAACACCCCGAAGTTCATGGTCTCCTTCCTCAAGACTATGTTCGGCGATGCGGCCAAGAAAGAGAACGACTACGGGTTCCACTATCTGCCTAAGATCGATCGCCGCTACTCGTGGGTAGAGATGTGGGATCGAATGTTCAACGGACAGGTCAAAGGTCTGTTCGCTTTCGGAATGAACGGGGTGGCGATCGGCCCAAGCTCCGAAAAGAATATCGCGGCTCTGAAGAAAGCCGATTGGCTCGTGGTATGCGAAGTCTTCCCGGACGAGACCAGCGAATTCTGGAAGGCTCCCGGCATCACCAGCGACGATAAGAAAAACATCAACACAGTCGTCTATCGATTGCCGGGCGCGGGATTCGCAGAAAAGGACGGCACCTTCGTCAACTCCGCTCGCTGGCTGCAATGGAAGTACGCCGCTGTGCCCACACCGGGAAATGCGAAGGTTGATCAGGAAATACTCGCGCGAATCTTCTTGAAGGTGCGCGAGCTTTATCAGAAGGAAGGGGGCAAGTTCCCGGATCCGATTAACAACCTCACGTGGTCTTACACAAACCCCCTCAATCCATCGCTCGCCGAAGTTGCCAGGGAGATCAATGGCAAAGCACTTGCCGATCTGACCGATGCAACTCAGCCGGGCGTGACCATCAAAGCGGGCCAGCAGTTGCCGGGGTTCGCGTGGCTGAAAGACGATGGCACGACAGCGTGCGGAAACTGGCTCTATTCAGGCTCGTGGACGGAAGCCGGCTCGCAGATGCAACGGCGAGGCACAGATGATCCGTCCGGGCTTGGCATCTATCAGAACTGGGCATGGTCATGGCCCGCTAATCGCCGCGTGATGTACAACCGCGCTTCTTGCGATCCGGCGGGCAAGCCGTGGGATGCTTCCCGAAAACAGGTCTGGTGGAGCGAAACAGCGGGCCGTTGGATGGGCAACGATATCCCTGACTTCAAGCCGGATTCGAATCCGAAGGATCACATGGGACCGTTCATCATGAATCCGGAAGGGGTGGCCCGCTTGTTTGCTCCCCTTGGCGCGTTCGCAGAGGGGCCCTTCCCCGAGTACTACGAGCCGTTTGAAAGTCCGATCGCGAATCCGCTTCATCCAAACCAGTCCACAAACCCGGTAGTCAAGACGATGAAGTCGGAGTACGACAAGCTTGGCACCCCCGACCAGGGCTACGACATCGTTTGCACGACCTATCGACTGACCGAGCACTATCACTACTGGACCAAGAACAATCCGATGATAGTTGAGCTCGTTCCCGAGCCGTTCGTCGAGATACCAGCCGAGCTGGCCAGCGAGAAGGGCATTTCGGGTGGCGACAAGGTCAAGGTCTCAAGCGCTCGCTCCGATTACATAGCAAAAGCGATGGTCACAAACCGCATCAAGCCGATGATGATCGATGGAAAGAAGACCTATCAAATTGGCATTCCGATTCATTGGGGATATCGAGGTATCGCCGAGGATCAGGATAAGACCTCCAAGGACCTCGCCAATCAGCTTTCACCAACGGTCTTCGATCCGAACGCTTACACACCTGAGTTCAAAGGCTTCCTTGTGAAAGTCGAGAAGGCTTAGAGGACTGACCGACTATGGCTACGGAAAGACTGTTTCAGATTCGAGCAATCTCGGGTCACGTCGGCGCCGTTCCAGGCGGTGGCATGCAGCGCGAGCTCGAGGTATGCAAGGTGGTAGATGTCACGACCTGTATAGGCTGCAAAGCCTGTGAAGTCGCCTGCGTCGAGTGGAACAAGTACCCGTTCCGCGAAACGACTTTTAACAACACCTACCAAACGATGCCTTCCACCGAGTGGAATTACTGGAACCTGATCAAGTTCAACGAGCACCAGCGCGAAGACGGAACGCAGATGTGGCTCATGCGCAAAGACCAGTGCATGCACTGCGCTGACCCCGGCTGCTTGCGCGCGTGCCCGGCGGACGGCGCGATCGTCCAGTACACCAACGGCATCGTCGACTTCAATCAGGAAAACTGCATCGGCTGCCAGTATTGTGTTTCGGGGTGTCCGTTCAACATTCCGAAGTTCAATTCTTCAACCAAGACGGTCTTCAAGTGCACGCTATGCTCCGACCGAGTCGGATCTGGCCTCGAGCCCGCATGCATCAAAGCGTGTCCGACCGGCTGCCTGCACTTCGGTACCAAGAGCGAGATGAAGGAACTCGCGGAAGCGCGGGCGACGCAGC